>NZ_JCAHRB010000005.1:0-107516 GCF_059429395.1 Agrobacterium sp. K11
CTATTTTCAAGTGCGACATGCCAATGATTTCAATGGCTTCACTTTGGAGATTTTGGCATGTCCCGATGCTATACGCAGATCACCCTTGCCGATCGCCGCCGTCTTCATCATCTGGTGGCGGCAAAGGTTCCCGTCAACGAGATGGCGCGTCAGCTTGGCCGTCATCGCTCGACCATTTACCGTGAGATCAAGCGCAACACGTTTCATGACCGTGAACTGCCAGATTATGACGGCTACTACAGCACGGAAGCGCGGCCGCAAGCCCGACCGGCGGACGGACTTCATGAACGACCAGGAGGTGATTGCCAAAAGGCAGAAGGCGCTGGCGCGGATGGAAGCGGCGGAATGAACTGGCGACGTTGAATGCCAGCGGTCTATTGCAGACGTCAGCGGCGCATGCGAGTTTCGCGTTATGAAAGACGAACAACAAACTTCTTCCGATCATACACAAATCCACCTTGCTCCAGACGAAGCTCTGGTTCTTTTTGAGCTTCTTTCTCGTTGGTGCAAAGAGAGCAGCGCTCCCACGCCAAGCGCGTCCTGTTTCGAGAGCCCTGCCGAATGCGCTGTGCTGCACGGACTGCTTGCCGGTCTCGAAAAGCAGCTGGTTGCACCCTTCAGGGCAGACTACCTTGACCTTGTAAAAGAGGCCCGTCGCCGTTTGCAGTCATCGTGGGATTATCCTGCACTTAGGGTTTGATCTCATACCCGGAATGCCTGTTGATTGCCAAGGCAGATTATGCACCCTGCTGAGGAAGCTAAAGCCGAATAGGCATTCCCTCACCCGCCCCCGCTCCTTCCTTGCAACCCGGCCCAGCCGGTCGGATCGGGGGCTGACCGTCGGTGCCTGTGTCGCGTTTCTAAACAGCTGGCGAAGTCGCGCCTCTAACCAGCTTTGACATCGTATGTAGCAGCCAGATGAAGCTTTCTATGGTCTTGAGCGCCTCACCTTCATCAGCGCCGCCTAGACACTCTGTACATCGCTTGAGCACCATAGCGAGCAAAGGATTTAGAGAAAGCACCTATCCTTTATTTTTCGAGCCAAGGTGAAGCAGTGCTCCAGAAAATGCCATCACCGCCAAGAAAATCTTCCGTGAGTGGGCTTTGAACCCATGAAAGACATTGCTGACGAAATGCCCATGCATTGGCTGATGCGGCAAAGATTTTGATGATCTGTCGGAACTGATAGGGATTAAATAGTCGCCAGCGGTGTTCTCACGGGTACGACCACGTACTCATGAAGGAGCCTGCGCCGTGAAGCACCTTTACTCCATCACACTCGTTATTGCCACATTGGCCTGCATGCCTGTATCTGCAAGCCCGTTTTCGTCCGCCGCCGGACGTTACCGTATCGATCCCGCCTCGCGCATCGGATTTTCGATTGCACAGGTTGCCGGTCCGGGCATCAACGGCACTATTCCCGATATATCCGGCCGCTTCGATATCGATCCGGACCAACCGTCCAAGTCCTATGTGGAAATCAGTTTGAACCCTTCCAGCGTGAAGACAGGCCAGGAACGGGTGGAAAATTTCCTGCGGTCCAGCGCGGTTTTCAACATCGCCGCCTATCCGCAGATCGTGTTTCGCTCCAACCGCGTTACGCAGGACGGGCCGCGCAGCGCGGTCGTTGAAGGCGTGCTCACGGCCCGAGGCGTCTCCAGAGCCGAGACGTTTCACGCAACATTCGTTGAGCAGCAAAAGGGTTCTGTTACCTTCCATGTCACCGGAAATATCCCCCGCCTGCCCTATGGCATGGGCGTTGGCGTGCCGCTCTATTCGAACACGGTTGCCTTCGACATAGATTTGAAGGGCGTCAGATAAAAACGACGGAACGTCAAAAAATCGGTGGGACGGGATTAATTGTCGCTGGCCGGTGTTCTGTCTTGTATCGGACATGGTGTCCGCACCGTTACCTCTCAAAGGACGATCTCATGCGTGAACATCATTTCATTCTGGCAGGCGCTCTCGCGCTCGCCTCCACTGCCGCGCTTGCCGAACCATACGCCGGTGGCGCGGTGGTTGAAACGGCGACGGCAAAGGGCACGATCCTGACTGACGCCAAGGGCATGACCCTTTATACGTTCGACAATGATGGCAATGGCTCGTCAGCCTGCTATGACGGCTGCGCGAAGAAATGGCCGCCGCTTGCGGCTGCCAAAACCGACAAGGCGGATGGCGACTACAGACCACTCGCCCGCAGGGATGGCACGATGCAGTGGTCGCATGATGGAAAGCCGCTATATCATTGGCAGATGGACAAGAAGCCCGGCGATGTCACGGGTGATGGTGTTGGTGGCGTCTGGCACGTTGCCAAGGAATAGCACCTATGCCTGATTTTCTTGACGAGATCACAAGTTGCATACCGGCGCTTCGACGTTACGCGAATGCGCTCACGCACGAC
Organism: Agrobacterium sp. K11; assembly: GCF_059429395.1. Classification (NCBI taxonomy): domain Bacteria; kingdom Pseudomonadati; phylum Pseudomonadota; class Alphaproteobacteria; order Hyphomicrobiales; family Rhizobiaceae; genus Agrobacterium; species Agrobacterium sp. K11. Next base: position 2,402 of record NZ_JCAHRB010000005.1, read on the forward strand.
CGTGACACGGCTGACGATCTCGTTCAGGACTGCCTGGAAAGAGCCATCCGCAAAAAGGCGCTATGGCGGCCGCAGGGGCCGTTACGTCCATGGTTGTACCGTGTGCTGGTCAACGTTTACCGCAACAATCTGCGAGGCAGAAACCGCCGGCCCTCGCAAATCCCGATTGATGATGTTGCCGAACAGATGTTTGTGCCGGCGCCGCAGACGGGCCGGATCGCGCTTGCCGAAATGGCACGTGCCATCGAAAAGCTGTCAGGCGAGCACCGTGAGGCCCTCCTCCTCGTCGTCGTCGAAGGTCTGAGTTATGCGGAAGCGGCAAAGGTTCTGGAAATTCCGTTGGGCACTTTGATGTCCCGTCTGGGGCGTGCCCGAACAGCCTTGGCCCGCATGACCCAGGAAGACCAGCCAAATCTCAAGGTGATAAAATGACTGGCAACGAGCCGCAGATAACCGAAGCCGATCTGATATCCTATGTCGATGGGCAGCTCGAAGACCAGCGACGTGATGTCGTTCGTTCCCACCTCGCCTCCAATCCGGCCGATGCGCGCAAGGTCGAGATATGGCAGCGGCAGAATGCGACACTTACGGCTCTCTATCGTCCTGCTGATGTCGATGTTTTACCTGATCGCCTCGATGTTTATCGGATGGAGCGGCGCTTGCGATCGGAGCGTGCAAATTGGCGCAATCTGGCAGCGGCTTCCGTTCTCGTTCTGGCAGTTGGACTGACAGGTGGCTGGTTCGGGCGCGGACTTGTGTCGGAGGTCGATGCACCTGCCCATTCCATCGTGGCGGATGCGACGCAGGCGCACAAGTTGTTTGCAAGCGAGGTTCTGCACCCTGTCGAAGTTCGGGCTGATGCCGAGAACGCCTCCAGTCTGCCGAAATGGCTGTCAAAACGGCTCGACCGTAAACTGAACGTGCCGGACCTCACCCGCCATGGCTTGTCCCTTGTCGGCGGCCGGGTGCTGCCCAGTTCCGAAGGCGCCGCAGCTCAGCTGATGTACGAAGACAAAAGTGGGCAGCGTGTCACTCTTTACATCGTGGCCGCGGCTGAAACGAGCGATACCGCCATGCGGCGCTCCAATGTCGACGCGCTGGAAACAGTGTCCTGGGATGACGAAACAATACGCTGCGCCCTGGTCGGCGGCCTGCCGTCCGACCGCATGGACGCTATTGCCAAAGACACCTATCAACAGCTGAGTTAGCCGATGCAATATCTCAAGGGTCATTCCGATAGAGCGACGAGAGGCGTAAGAAGATGGCGAAACACGTCCGCCTCCTTTGGTTTGGTGGCGATCGTTTTCCATTGGACAATCGCGCTCCTATTCCTCGCGCAGCTTGCGCTGGGATATCTCATGAGCCGCGACATCGATCCGGTGCTTCAGTTCAATCTTTTTCAGTATCACAAGTCGATTGGGTTTCTGGTTCTGGCCCTCGCCGCCCCCCGCTTCATCTGGTCGGTTTTCAGCAGGAAACCGCGGGCTCTGGATGGTGAAGGGATGGCTTCGAGGTTGGCCGCACGGTCGGCTCACGCCGCGCTGCTGTTCCTTACTCTTGCCGTTCCCCTTGCCGGTTGGGCCGTCGCGTCGACGTCTCCTCTGCAGATCCCCAGTTACGTCTTCGATCTTGTCGTCGTGCCGGGACTACCCATGGCGATCTCCGACCAAGCCGAGGCCTTCTGGACTAAGGTTCACGCCACTCTGGCCTATCTTGCCGCAGTTATCGTCGTTCTTCATGTGGCAGCGGCGCTGTGGCACCATTTCGTCCGCAAAGATCCAACGCTTCGGCGCATGATCCCTTTCAGGGCTGCTGCTGATAACATGGGCCGCACCGCCTCCCCTCGAAAATAGCTAATAAAGTGTTCTCTGGTAGTCCTTTTCCAGATCGTCATCCAATTTCCGCATCTCATCCTTGTTGCTGGGCGCCCCCGTCGTTTCGTCAAGGATGATTTTGATGAGCGACGGCATCTCGGAGCGATCCTGAAAATGATCCGGGCTCCACAAATGAGACCGCCGAAACGCCTTGGCGCAATGCATGAAAACCTCACTCACCCTGACGACAATCGCGAGTTTGGGCGCACGATCATTGATGCTCATGCTTCTCAGAAGTTCCGGGTCGGTTGCGAGCTTTGCCTGCCCGTTCACACGCAACGTGTCGTCAAATCCCGGTATGACAAACAACAGCCCGACGCTTGGATTGGCAATGATATTGGTCAACGTATCCAGACGATTGTTACCCGGTCGATCCGGTATCGCGAGTGTGCGTTCATCAAGAATCTTGACGAACCCCGCAGGGTCGCCGCGAGGGCTTACGTCAGCACTTCCCGCCAAATTCTGCGTTCCTATGCACAGGAACGGAGAGCGTCTGATAAATTCCCGCGCATGCTCGCCAATGGTGTCCTGACACTTCAATATCGCCAGCGCGTGGGTGGCCTCGAACAATCCTCGAAGCGATGGCTCATCTGTTATTGCAAATTCCGGATCAAGTTCAAACGCCGTCATCATACCTCACCCTTGTGACGTTGCCCCGTTGTTCCCATCAGCTTCACCAGACGAAAACGCCTGGATATTGCTGACATATCGATTGTTATTCTTTGTCCGCATTTGTGCGGTTTTCAATTTGATGTACGTACCTCAATTTTATTGCTATCGCAGATTTCCGTTTCAATCAAGAAGTAGAACCGGCCGCGATAGAGGCACAACAATCACCGAAGCGGCTGCGGGAGCCTTTGAGGGCGGGCGATCCTTTACAGACAGTGTAGTGGGTTCTTACCTAAGGCCCTCGCTATTCACCGACGTTCAAGCGGTCGAGGCGGCCTTGAAGACGGCAAGCTGGTCGGCAAAGGCGCGTTGATAGGCCGGACGCGCCTCACCGCGAGCCACATAGGCTGAAAGGTTTGGATATTCGTCGAGGATGCCTGAGCTTTTTATCCTTTGCAGCACCGATATCATCAACAGATCTCCAGCGCTGAACGCACCGTCGAGCCAGTCGTCGTCACCGAGGGAGCGGGAGAGTTCGCCGAGCCGCTTGCTGATATTTTTATCGATCATCGCCAAGCGCTCTTCGTACCAGCTCTTGTCGCCCTCCAGAAATCGGGCAATCGAGCGGTCAACGATTGGCGGCTCCACCGTGTTGAGCGCGGCGAACATCCAGGTTATCGCCCGTGCCCGCGCATTCACATCCCGCGGCAACAGGCCGGCATTGCGCTCCGCGATGTGGAAAATGATCGCGCCGGATTCGAACAGTACGAGGTCGCCCTCCTCATAGGTCGGGATTTGTCCGAATGGCTGAAGTGCCAGATGCGCAGGTTCCCGCATCGCCTTGAAGGAGAGAAGGCGAACATCGTAGGACAGTCCAGCTTCCTCCAGCGCCCAGCGCACGCGCATGTCGCGGGCCAGACCCTTGCCGCCATCGGGCGAGCGTTCAAAAGCGGTAATCGTGATCGTCATTGCTGTTCCCCATCGCGTCTGTTTGGAGACTATTGGCTCATTGTGGTCGAGCATCAGCTTTTTGCGCCGACCGGAAAAGGCAGCGCGTCAGAATAGGCGTTTGCCAGAACGAAAACAATCCTTGTACGTTTCAATGACAGGTCATTAGCGTGCCGTTTGCCGTGGAAAGGGCTGGCCATTTCACGCAAAAACTCTAAGCTCCTGCGCCGGACGCGGATTGCCAAAACCTTCAGGATTTCAATTTAAATCATTAGGGAGAAACTATCAGATGAGCCTGCGTATAAACGACATCGCACCCGATTTCACCGCCGAGACCACACACGGTCCGGTGAGCTTTCACGAATGGATCGGCGACGGCTGGGCGGTCCTGTTTTCACATCCGAAGAATTTCACGCCGGTCTGCACCACGGAACTAGGCGCGATGGGCGGCCTGCAGCCGGAATTCGAAAAGCGCGGCGTCAAGATCATCGGCATTTCGGTCGATCCGGTCGAAAGCCATGAGAAATGGAAAAACGACATCCGCACCGCGACCGGCTTTAATGTCGATTATCCGCTGATCGGCGACAAGGACCTGAAAGTCGCGAAGCTCTATGACATGCTGCCCGCGGGCGCTGGAGACAGTTCCGAAGGCCGCACGCCGGCCGACAACGCCACCGTGCGCTCCGTCTTCGTTGTCGGTCCCGACAAGAAGATCAAGCTGGTCCTCACCTACCCGATGACCACCGGGCGCAACTTCGACGAAATTCTTCGCGCGATCGATTCCATCCAGCTGACTTCTAAACATCAGGTGGCGACACCGGCAAACTGGAAACAGGGCGAAGACGTCATTATCACCGCCGCCGTCTCCAACGAGGATGCGATTGCCCGTTTCGGCTCCTATGACACAGTTCTTCCATACCTGCGCAAGACGAAGCAGCCCGGCTGATTTGAAATCGATAAAGGGGCGATGGATCTCCATCGTCCCTGTTTGATCTTATTCGCGGCGCGGCTACGGCTTTATCACGCCGCCGTGGTAGTCGAGCCGGTACACCTCAACGCTGTCCCGATATATGCGCTCCACGCCGGTAAAAGACCGGAATTCGCCCTCATTGGTATCGACATAGATCATGTCTTCGACCTCGTGGGTGAAGCCGCCGAGGAAGCGCCCTTCCCTGTATAGCGTGGAAAGCGATCGCTGGATCACCCTGCCCGCCACCGTGCCGTCGATTAGCTCAGGGCGGATGACGCGGCCGTAATAATTCATGGCCCAAAGTGGAATTCCCTGATGCCAGACGACCTCCTGACCGATGAAGTCGGTTCCGCCGAAATAGCTATCGATGTAGTTCCAGTCGCCACTTCGAAAGCCGAGGTCGTGTGAGCCGATGCGGGTGGGCGTCGAGGATTTGTTGCCGCCGCCCACATAAGTGGCGGACTTGGCCTGCACGATGAATTCTTCCAGCATCGGGAATACCTCACATCAGGAACATAAAGTGAACGTACTGGACTTGTGTGAAGGTCGCAAGCGTATTCCTTACCCTGCCTGTCGCCATATTTTCACAGATGGCGGGCTTGGTAATCGCAGCGTTTGCCCTTAAAAGCGATGCATAAATGATCCTCGTAGAGTGCCCATGTCGCAGACCCCGCAAATCTATGTCGATGCCGACGCCTGCCCCGTGAAACCCGAGATTCTCAAGGTGGCGGAACGGCATGGGCTGGAGGTGACATTCGTTGCCAATTCCGGTTTGCGCCCGTCGCGCGATCCGATGGTGAAAAACGTGATCGTATCGGCCGGTTTCGATGCGGCGGATGACTGGATTGCGGAGCGTGCGGGCGAAAACGATATCGTCATTACCGCCGATGTGCCGCTCGCCGGGCGTTGCGTTGCCAGGGGCGCGCTGGTGACGGGACCGACCGGCCGCGTTTTCGACCAAACCAACATCGGCATGGCAACTGCGATGCGCGACCTTGGCGCACACCTGCGCGAAACCGGTGAGAGCAAGGGATATAACGCGGCTTTCTCGCCGCGCGACCGGTCTGCTTTTCTGGAGACGCTTGACCGTTTCTGCCGCCGTGTCAAAAAATGACCGCGTAAACAGGAAGGCGCAGCCCATGACCCCGGCCAATCCGCAGAGCAACACCTACAGCCGCCATAAGCCTTTCTTCGTCGCTCTTTTTGTTGGCGCCTTCGGCCTCGGCTTGGCGCTGGCATTCGCACGGCCGCTCGCCATCGAAATTGCAGCCATTCTGTTTTTCCTGACCTATCTCGGGCTGGTGGCCTTTCGGCTTCCGAAATTAACGGCCCAGCACCTGAAAGCGCATGCCGATAGTGATGACCTGCCGGCAATGGCCATCATCGCCATTACGCTGATCGCTGCCACCGTCGCCGTCGTTTCACTTTTCCAGGCACTCAACCATTCCGGCGAAACCGTCTGGACGCTGCTGCTCGCCTTCGGCTCCGTGATTTTCGGGTGGCTGACAATCCACACCATGACCGCCTTGCACTATGCCCATCTTTACTGGCGTCCGGAAACCGTTGATGGCAAGCGCAAGCATAGAGGCGGCATGGATTTCCCGGCAACGAAGGAACCCTGCGGTTACGACTTCCTCTATTTCGCTGTTGTCATCGGCATGACGGCGCAGACCTCGGATGTTGCTGTAACCACGACACCGATGCGCAAGGTCACGCTGTTGCACTCCATCGTCTCCTTCTTCTTCAACACGGTTCTGGTAGCAGCGGCGGTCAATGCTGCGGTCGCGCTTGCGGGCTGAACCGGAAAAAACTCTTCATAAAGGAATGGCTTCATGAATATCATCTCGCAAAATACGGCCTTTGGCGGCATGCAGGGCGTATTTTCGCACCCATCCGAAACCCTGAAATGCGAGATGACCTTTGCAGTCTATGTGCCGCCGAAGGCGATCAGCGAGCCGTGCCCGGTTCTGTGGTATCTTTCCGGCCTCACCTGCACCCACGCCAATGTCATGGAAAAAGGCGAATATCGCCGCATGGCGTCCGAACTCGGGCTGATTATCGTTTGCCCTGATACCAGCCCGCGTGGCAACGATGTGCCTGATGAAGTGACCAACTGGCAGATGGGCAAGGGCGCGGGCTTTTATCTCGACGCCACGCAGGAGCCTTGGTCGGAGCACTACCATATGTACAGCTACGTGACGGAAGAGCTGCCAGCCTTCATTGGCCAGCATTTCCGCGCGGATTTGAGCCGTCAGGGCATTTTCGGTCATTCGATGGGCGGCCATGGCGCCATGACGATTGCGCTTAAGAACCCAGACCGCTTCAAGAGCTGCTCCGCCTTCGCCCCAATCGTCGCCCCCTCTTCTGCCGACTGGTCCGAACCGGCGCTGGAAAAATATCTCGGAACGGATCGTGCCGCATGGCGGCAATACGATGCCTGCTCGCTGATCGAAGACGGCGCCCGTTTTCCGGAATTCCTGATCGACCAGGGCAAGGCCGACAGTTTCCTCGAAAAAGGCCTGCGTCCCTGGCTGTTCGAAGAGGCGATCAAAGGAACCGATATCGGCCTGACGCTGCGCATGCACGAGCGTTACGACCACTCCTATTATTTCATCTCCAGCTTCATGGATGACCATCTGAAATGGCATGCCGAGCGACTTGGCTAAGGCTGCGAAAGGGGAAGCTTAACCTGCGCGGTTTGGATTCGTCCGACATCTTGAACAGCGACGTGACGGCGTTTTCAGTACGCCGTCTTCGCCATGGCTTTCGGAGATTTATGCATCCAAAGGAATGCGGGCGATGACCTTGATCTCGAAATCGAAGCCCGCGAGCCAGTTCACGCCTATTGCAGTCCAGTTCGGGTAAGGCTTCGTGCTGAAAATCTGCTGCTTGACGGCCATGATGGTTCCGAACTGTTTTTCGGGGTCCGTATGGAATGTCGTCACGTCGACAATATCATCAAATGTACAGCCCGCTGCATGCAGCGTGGCTTTGAGATTTTCGAAAGCCAATTGTACCTGACGTTCAAAATCGGGTTCTGGCGTTCCATCGGAACGGCTGCCCACCTGCCCGGAAACGAACAGAAGGTCCCCGGATCGGATAGCCGCCGAATAGCCGTGCTCCTCGTAAAGAGCATGTCTGTTTGCGGGAAAGATTGCTTCGCGCTTCGCCATTTTTAAATCTCTCTTCTTTGTAATCAAGTGCACTCTCTGGGCGGAACGTTACGCTTCGAGCGCTTCACACAACGCCTTATTTGATATACGGTGCGTATTTGAATTTGGTGGCATACATGCCGTATGTCAACCCATATACGTCACGTATGTAAAATTGAGGAGAGAATGGCGAAACGACGCGCGGAAACGATGGAGGAAAATCGCGTAAAACTGATCGCGGCTGCACGAAAGATTTTCGCCGAAAAGGGATACTCTTCCGCATCAATGGACGAGTTGACTGCTCAGGTTGGTCTGACGCGTGGGGCGCTTTATCACAATTTCGGAGATAAGCGTGGGCTGCTGGCGGCGGTGGTCGATCAGATCGATTCTGAAATGGCGTCTCGCGCTCAAGAGATCGGGGCACTGGCCGAGGACGATTGGCAAGGTTTGCTCGCCGAGGGCGCCGCCTATATCGAAATGGCGCTTGATCCGGAAGTACAACGCATCGTTCTGCTCGACGGGCCTGCGGTATTGGGTGATCCGTCGCAGTGGCCTAGCCAGAGCAGTTGTCTGCAGACGACCAAGGGAACGGTTCAGAGCCTCATCGAACAGGGGATCATCAAGTCAGTCGATGCGGAAGCTGCTGCCCGGCTTCTAAGCGGCGCTGCACTTAATGCTGCGCTATGGATCGCCGCCAGTGACGATCCCGTGAGGGTGCTGCCGAAGGCTGTCGAGGCTTTCCAGTCCATGGCCACCGGCCTTCTTGTGAAACCAGTTTAAACTCTATCTGGAAACCATACTTGTTCACGGAAACAACGCCGTCGCCAGCGTTGTCGGTCCGGGTCGGCTCAGCCGGAACTCGCGGATCACGCGCTCCGCGACGCCGTAAGCGAGATCCTGCTCGATCGACTGATTGTCGAAGCTGACGACGGTGGCTGTGAATTTGGCCTCGGCGATCACCTCGCCCGTCGCCACGGCGGCCGCACGAACGATGACACGGGCCGATGCCCGTTCTCCAAACAGGAAGGGGCCGCGGGTGACGGATGCGAGGCGAATGGTCAGCACAACGCGCGGTCTGATTTCGCCGCGTGCCGTCGTTTTGATGGCATTCTGTAGTTGCGCATGAATGGATTGCATCAATGCTGGCGCTACATCCGGCCGTGCCGCTACAAAGGCGCCGCGCACATCATAAAGCAGCCGGTCGGCATTGGTCGCCTCCGGTTCCAGCCTGAAAGACATGAGCGTGAAACACGCCAGCACAACAATGCCAAGGCGTTTCAATCGAGTGTTCATGATCTGCGGCTCCCCTAACGTGAGGTAACCGCATATTCGGTCATCAGGGTTAGAAAAGCGTTAAGGCGCGCTCTTCAACGCCTCCAGAACGTTGAGTGCTGCACGCATGTCGATGAGCCTGGTGGCGCGGCGCTCCAGCGCCTCCTCGTCCTCGCCCCAATGTTCGGCGGTCCAGTCCTCGTCAAGATGGGCCAGCGCCCAGGTTTCCTCCAGCGTCAGCTGCCCTTCCGCCAGTGCCAGCGCCAGAATGGCGGAGCCGGTCAGCGACGTCATGGTGTGCAGGGCGGCAAGCGCGATCGGCGTATCGTATTTTTTGAGCGTCACGGCAAAGGCTGCAACGGCTTCCCGAGGCTGATCGCGATGCATGACTCCTTCGACGAGAATGAAGCGTGCGCCGAGAACATTGGCCGCCCAGTCGATCACCGGATCCCAATGGTCCGCCTGCCGCGCCACAAGCGCTTCCGGTTGACCTGCGCGGTAGCACAGGAGATCGGAAGAGGAAAAGCGCAGTATGTCCTCGAAAACCGCCTGGGTGTCGCTGGCGATGCCGTCGATGGCGGTGTTCACATGCCGCGAGACCGGCATGACGACCGGGTTCACCACTTCTTTCTGCGCATCCCATTCATCGCGAAGCAGGTCCGCAAGCGCCTTCGATGGCAAGACAAGCGGCTTCTTGGCGGGCGTGCGCAAAGGTTTGCCATCGAGATGGATGGTGAAGCCGCCGTCTTCCACGTCAGCAACGGTAACGTCCTTATAGAAACGTTTCGGCAGGGGCCGCTGCATCTGGATTTGGGCGCGAAGGATCGGATCGGGGTGGCTGAGGCCTTCCGAAAGGTCGTTCAGGAGATCACGCATGGCACGTCCTCATCAGTCGAATAGAAAGGATCATTCAAGAATATCGGCGGGAACATGGGCCGGAATTTCGCTCGGATGGCTGACGACGGCGTCTGCGCCTGCCTTCCAGAGATCATCGACCGAGGCGTAGCCCCAGGCAACGCCGATGGCCTTTGCGCCGGCGGCCTTTGCCATCTGCATGTCATAGATAGCATCGCCGATGACGACAGTGTCGGCCGGAACCATGCCGGTTTCATGGCAACATTCCATCACCATGGCCGGATGCGGCTTGGAAGGGCAATCATCCGCCGTGCGCGACACGATGAAATGCTCGGCAAAACCATGCGTTTCGAGAATATGGGTCAACCCGCGACGGCCCTTGCCGGTGACCGCGCCGATCAGCACCTCATCCCGCCTGGCGAGCGTGTCGATCAAGGGCGCGATACCGTCGAACAGCGGCTCGATCATGCCAGGTCGGGCGCGGATCGGGTGATAGATTTCCCGATAGCGCTCAGTCATCGCGCGCGCCTCGTCATCCACATGCGCCTTACCGAGCATGCGGGCGATGGCGATGTCGAGCGTCAGGCCGATAATTGCCTTGGTCTGTGCAATATCAGGCCGTGGCTTTCCGAAATCGGCGAAGGTATCCACCATGACGGCATGGATAAGGCCGGCGCTGTCGACCAGCGTGCCGTCACAATCGAAAAGAACGAGTTTCATCTGATATCAGCCTTCCCTGTCGCCATCGGCCACGTCGAGGCCGAGCAGGTTCCAAGTCTGTACCATATGCGGTGGCAAAGGCGCGCTGACGCGAAGCCGGCCGCCATTCGGGTGCGGAATGTCGATATGGCGTGCATGCAGGTGCAGACGCTTTTGTACACCGCCCGGAAAATCCCAGTTCGGATCATCGATGTAATATTTCGGATCGCCGATAATCGGGTGCCCCATATGCAGTGCGTGAACGCGCAGCTGGTGGGTACGGCCGGTATAGGGCTCCATTTCCAGCCAGGCGAGGTTCTGCGCGGCGGTATCGATGACACGGTAATAGGAAATGGCGTGATCTGCCCCCTCCTCGCCGTGCTTGGCAATGCGCATGCGGTCGCCGTCGGGGGTCTGTTCCTTGACCAGCCAGGTGGAAATCTTGTCCTGATGCTTGCGCGGTACGCCGCGAACCAGCGCCCAATAGGTCTTCTTGGTATCGCGCTCGCGGAAAGCGGCCGTCAGCTTTTGTGCAGCACCTCGGGTGCGGGCCACCACCAGCACGCCCGACGTGTCACGGTCCAGACGGTGCACCAGACGCGGCTTTTCGCCCTTCGGGCTGGTCCATGCTTCCAGAAGCCCGTCGATGTGACGGTTGACGCCCGAGCCGCCCTGCACGGCAATGCCGGCCGGCTTATTGAACACCAGAACCTTGTCGTCCTCATGCAGCAGCATGCGCGCCAGAAGTTCGCCGTCTGCCGAATGTTTGAGGTCCCTGGATCCGATTGGTCCGCTTTTGACCTTGAGGTCGGAATCAACAGGCGGCACACGCACCATCTGCCCCGGCTGCACCCGTGCGTCCGTCTTCACCCGGCCGCCGTCCACACGCACCTGTCCGGAGCGCAGAAGCTTTTGCAGCTGCCCGAACCCCAGACCCGGATAGTGAATCTTGAACCAGCGATCGAGGCGCATACCGGCCTCGTCGGCCTCGACCTTGATATGCTCGATACCTGCCATGAAATTTCCAGTCTCTCTGTCTTGATCGCGCGCCCTGTTATCCGGCGCACCGTTTGGAGCAAGCCTTTAGAACAAACTGCGGCCCAAGGCCAGCCCGGCGAAAACCGCCGCGATGGAAACCACCAGGCTTGCCGTGATGTAAACCGCTGAAAGGCCGAGCGCGCCACGTTCGAAAAGCGCTACCGCATCCAGCGAGAAGGACGAAAAGGTGGTGAAGCCACCGAGAACGCCGGTGACCAGAAACAGACGCATCTCCATGGACGCGTTCAGCCGCCTTGCAACAAGCTCAACCAGGAAACCGATGAGAAAGGATCCGACCACATTCACCGCCAGCGTTCCCCAAGGGAAAGTCATGCCGACAAGGCGCACACTCAACAGACCCACGAGATAGCGGAAAACCGAACCGATTGCGCCGCCTGCTGCGACAAGAGCGATATTCAGCATTTGGGGAATGTCTCCGGAGAAATACCCGACGGGTCTGTTGAAGACGTTTTCTAGAACATAGCCACGGGTGGTGAAACCCCCTCGTCCCGACCTTTTTTCGATTAAAACTCGATTAAATTGCACGTCCGCGATTTAGGCTTCCAACAAGACGCAGCTGCTAATCTGCGGTTTTACGGGTCGGCGAAGGATGGCCGGAGGTTGGATGACACAGGTTCTTTCCGTTTCTGCAAACACTGCGGCCTACGCACTGGAGGCCGTGAAGCCGTCGCAGCGTGTATCGCGCAGAAGCGAGGTTGAGGAAGCCATTCACGAATTGGCGCGCAAGGCCGAACAGGGAGACGATTTCCAGTTGAGAGCCTTGCTCACCGCCATCAAGCCGCCGGCCTTGACCCTCTATTTCCTGACAAGCGCCAGCCATCGCAACGCCCGCCAGACAACACTCGATCAGGCCGTGCAGGCCTACGAGGAAAATCAATCCAATAAAAACTTATAATATCAATTCGATATCCATACTTATTAAATCGATTCATAAGTTTTTTGGTGCGCATTTCGCCCGTTCAGGTTGTTGTCAGATTCAAATTTTAGTCCTTCGGTACCAACTGGAGGAAGATCATGATTTCTATTGCCCGTCACGTCGCAGCCACCACGATCGCGCTCCTTGTTTCGGCGCCGGCTTTCGCGGCCACGACCATCAAGGTCACCGAAGGCGGTGAAGGTGGCGGACCAATGACACTCGTGATGGACCAGACGACGGTCAAAGCCGGTGAAGCCGTGTTTCATGTGCATAATGATGCCATGAGCGAGCAGCACGAAATGGTGCTCGTCAAGCTGAAGTCTGCAGACGAAAAAATACCGCTCAATACCGCGAAACACCGTGTCGATGAAAAACAGCTTAAAAGTCTTGGCGAAGTGGCCGACCTGAAGCCGGGCGGCGATGGTCAGCTCAAGGCAAAGCTTACGCCCGGCACATATCTCCTCTTATGCAACATAAAAGGTCACTACGAAGCGGGTATGCAGGCCAAGCTGACTGTTACAAAATAATATTGGTCGAACAAGCTGAGGCTGCCGGATGAGTATTGCGTTCCGGCAGCCTCTTTTTTGCGTCAGTTGTGCTGGTGAGCGTTCTTGTCGTCACCACCCTTAGCCGAGCCTGCGGAAAGCACAATCTCGACCTTGCCAGCCTTTTCAAAGATCAGCGTCACCGGCACCTTGTCGCCTTCGGCGAACGGCTTCTTCACGTTGAAGAACATCATGTGCAGGCCGCCGGGCTTCAGCTCCACTGTCTCGCCGGCGGGAATGACGATGCCGTCATCCAGCTTGCGCATCTTCATGACGTCGTTGACCATGGCCATTTCGTGAATTTCCGCACGGCCGGCGGCGGAGGATTCGACGCCGATCAGCTTGTCGTCGCTGGAACCGGTATTCTTGATCGTCACATAACCGCCGCCCACGGGCTGACCGGGCAGCATGGCCTTTGTCGCGCCAGCCGAAAGCTCGAGACTGCCAGCCTTCACCACGTCCATATCCATATCCATGGCCATAGCGGAATGGTCATGCCCGCCGGCATGGGCTTTTGCGGTAACGCGGATGGTCGGCGCCGGGCTTTTCAACGAATGCGGATCGACGCCTGCGGCCGCCACCTCGTCCCAGGAAACCTTGCCTTTGTCGCCGCAGAGCTGCGTTACCTTGAAGGGAAGGTCCTGCCCGGCCTCTATGCCGGAGATTTTTCCCTGAACGGCAAAGGTGTCATAGAATTCATCCGGCAGATTGCCGCCCTTCCAGCGGATTTCGACCGCACCGCTTTTGATGTCCTTCCCGTGGTTCTTGTAGGCTTTCTGATAGTCGCCCTTGATGACCTCAAGGTTCCAACCGGCCTTGGGCTGCGGCTTGGCAGTGATGAAGCCTTCCGGCAGCTTGATCTGCACTTCCGTGGTGGCAAGTCCGCCATCGCAGCCATGCGGCACCTGAAGTGCGGCAACGATTGTGCTTTCCTGTTCGGCCGAACCGTCAACGAAGGTCGTATGGGCGAAGGCCTGCGCCGTCGAGACGGAGGCGACGAACAGGGTGCAGGTGATGATCTTGGTGGTTTTCATTTGTTTGTCCTTGCGACTGCGGCGCCATTGGCCCGGGCAGCTGCTCCGTGCCGCCACCCGGCGGCGATGATCCTGTGAAACGAAGAGATCAGGCGGACAGGGATGGCGGGCCGCGTGCGGACGGTTTGCGGATCGTCTGGACCGAGTGAAAGCCCCATTCCGCGGTCAGGCGATTGTCGAGCCAAGCGAATTCCGTCCTCAGCCAGCCGGCCGCATCGGGCACCGGCAAGAGAATGGACGAGGCCAGCAGGCAGGCCTCGCAAAACAGGATCGCATCGCTTGAATGGGCAGGGCCGTCATTGGGGTGCGAGGCATTTACCCTGCCGCTGTGGCCAAGGCAGATTTCGGCAAAGGTGCCGTCCGGCAGCCGGTAGCTCTCATCCAGAAGAACGGCAGGTGCCGCGGCGAGCGCGGGCTTGTGGGCAAAACCAAGCGACAACATCAAAAGCGCGCAGAAAATGCGAAGCATTTTCTCCACCCTTGTCAGCGGTCGTTTTCGATTTGCGTCCATCTTCTGGCGATACCCCTCTTTCTTTCCGATTTCAAAGGGGAAATTTGCCGCAGGCCCAACCGCTCAAAGGAACAATCGATACAGGGCGGCATTTCCTTTCCAATACGGATCGTTTCGGAAGGAGTACCGACATGCCAGCCAAATCGAAAGCCCAGCAGAAAGCCGCAGGTGCGGCGCTGGCCGCCAAACGCGGTGAAGTCAAGAAATCCAGTTTACAAGGTGCTTCAAAAAGCATGGAGAAGTCCATGACAGAAAAGGAACTTGATGAACTGGCGTCGACAAAGCGCAAGGGTCTGCCGGAGAAAAAATCAGACTGACGGCACGCTTCATGCTTGGAACTCGCCGTGTATCTAGCCAGCGATGGCGCAGATGGAGCAAAAATCTGTTCAGATGCGTCATTTCGTCCTTGCCAATGACCGGGCTTCGAAGATAATGAGCCTCGCATCATCGTTGGGAGAAACCGCTTCATTGCGGTGCCGAAGGAGCAACCGCCCCGGAAACTCTCAGGCAAAAGGACCACCGGTGACGACGGAACTCTGGAGAGAAGCCACCTTTCATAAGGACGGCTCGCCGAAGGGATAACAATCTCAGGCGACAAGGACAGAGGGGGCTCTTGAACCCGGCGCGTTTTTTGCGTCATGACCTGAGCCCGCGCGATCTTTCGCGCAACCCTGGAGGCGTCCTTGGACGATACCGCCGAGCTTAAAATCACGCCGCTCCATTCCCTGCATGTTTCCCTTGGCGCCCGCATGGTGCCTTTCGCCGGTTACGACATGCCGGTGCAATATCCGGCGGGCGTGCTGAAGGAACATCTTCAGACCCGTACCTCTGCTGGCCTCTTCGACGTGTCCCACATGGGCCAAGTTATCGTAAAGGCGAAGTCGGGCAACAATGCCGACGCTGCAATCGCGCTTGAAAAACTGGTGCCGGTTGACATTCTCGGCCTAAAGGAAGGCCGCCAGCGTTACGGTTTCTTCACCGATGAAAACGGCTTCATCCTCGATGATCTGATGATCACCAATCGCGGCGATCACCTTTTCGTCGTCGTCAACGCGGCATGCAAGGACGCCGATGTCGCCCATATGAAGGCGCATCTTTCTGACACTTGCGACATTACCCTTCTGGATGATCGTGCGCTGATTGCGCTTCAGGGACCACGCGCGGAAGCGGTTCTGGCCGAGCTTTGGGCCGGTGTTTCCGAAATGAAGTTCATGGACGTGCTGGAAGTTCCCCTGCACGACGTTCCCTGCATCGTTTCCCGTTCCGGTTATTCCGGCGAGGATGGTTTTGAAATCTCCGTGCCTGCCGAAAAGGCGGAAGAGATCGCCAAGGCCCTGCTTGAGCACCCTGATTGCGAGCCGATCGGGCTTGGAGCACGCGACAGCCTGCGTCTTGAAGCTGGCCTTTGTCTCTACGGCAACGATATCGATACAACGACCTCCCCGATCGAAGCCTCGCTTGAATGGGCGATCCAGAAGGCGCGCCGCGCCGGCGGTGATCGCGAAGGCGGTTTCCCTGGGGCGGAGCGTATTCTCGGTGAACTCAAGGACGGCACATCGCGCCGTCGCGTCGGCCTGAAGCCAGAGGGCAAGGCACCGGTGCGCGGTCATTCCAAGCTTTTCGCGGATGCCGAAGGCAAGACGGAAATCGGCGAAGTAACCTCCGGCGGCTTCGGTCCGTCGGTCGAAGGTCCCGTTGCCATGGGTTACGTCCCTGCGGCCTATACTGCTCCCGGCACGGCGATCTTTGCGGAAGTGCGCGGCAAATATCTGCCCGTCACCGTCGCTGCCCTGCCCTTCATCAAGCCTACCTACAAACGATAATCTTCATCCCATCTCCGGAGAGAATACGATGCTGAAATTTACCGCAGAACACGAATGGCTGAAGTTCGAAGGCGATATCGCCACCGTTGGCATTACCAGCCACGCCGCTGAACAGCTTGGCGACCTCGTCTTCGTCGAATTGCCGGAAGTGGGCGCCACCTTCTCCAAGAATGGCGACGCGGCGACCGTTGAATCCGTCAAGGCGGCTTCCGATGTCTATTGTCCGCTGGATGGCGAAGTGGTGGAAATCAACCAGGCCATCGTCGACGATCCCTCGCTGGTCAATTCCGATCCGCAGGGTGCCGGCTGGTTCTTCAAGCTGAAGCTCTCCAACGCCGCGGATGCCGATACGCTGCTCGACGAGGCAGCCTACAAGGAGCTGATCGCGTAATGACGACGCCCACGGAATTCCATTTCACCGACTATCAGCCCTATGATTTCGCCAACCGGCGTCACATCGGGCCGTCGCCGTCGGAAATGGCGGAGATGCTGAAGGTCATCGGCTACGAGAGCCTCGATGCCCTGATCGACGCCACCGTTCCCTCCTCCATCCGCCAGAAGGTGCCGCTGACCTGGGGTGCAGCGCTGACCGAACGCGAGGCGCTCGACCGCCTGCGCGAGACGGCCAACAAGAACCAGGTGCTGACCTCGCTGATCGGCCAGGGCTATTACGGTACAATCACGCCGCCGGTGATCCAGCGTAATATTCTGGAAAACCCGGCCTGGTACACAGCCTATACGCCTTACCAGCCAGAAATCAGCCAGGGCCGTCTTGAGGCGCTGCTGAACTACCAGACCATGGTCTGCGATCTGACCGGCCTCGATGTCGCCAATGCATCGCTGCTCGATGAAGCGACTGCCGCTGCCGAAGCCATGGCGATGTGCCAGCGCGTCGCGAAGTCCAAGGCGACCGCCTTCTTCGTCGATGCCAATTGCCATCCGCAGACCATCGCGCTGATCGAGACACGCGCGGCGCCACTCGGCTGGAAGGTTATCGTTGGCAATCCATTTACCGATCTCGATCCTGTCGACGTGTTCGGCGCGATCTTCCAGTATCCGGGCACCCACGGTCATGTCAGCGATTTCTCGGGCCTGATTTCCCGCCTGCACCAGACGGGTGCCATCGCTGCCGTTGCCGCCGATCTTCTGGCGCTGACGCTGTTGAAGTCACCCGGTGAAATGGGTGCGGATATCGCCATCGGCACCTCGCAGCGTTTCGGCGTTCCGGTCGGCTATGGTGGTCCGCATGCGGCTTACATGTCCGTCAAGGATGCACATAAGCGCTCCATGCCTGGCCGTCTGGTCGGCGTCTCAGTCGATGCGCGCGGCAATCGCGCCTATCGTCTGTCGCTGCAGACCCGCGAGCAGCATATCCGCCGCGAGAAGGCTACCTCCAACATCTGCACCGCGCAGGTGCTGCTTGCAGTCATGGCGTCGATGTATGGCGTCTTCCATGGCCCGCAGGGCATCAAGGCGATTGCGCAGCAGACCCACCAGAAGGCCGTTTTGATGGCCAAGGGCCTGGAGAAGCTTGGCTACGTCATCGAGCCGGAAACCTTCTTCGACACCATCACCGTCGAAGTCGGCCATATGCAGGGCGTCATCCTGCGCTCGGCCGTTGCGGAAGGTGTGAACCTGCGTAAGGTCGGCGCGACCAAGATCGGCATGAGCCTTGACGAGCGCACGCGTCCCGCGACGCTTGAGGCGGTCTGGCGCGCATTCGGCGGCAATTTCTCGATCTCGGATTTCGAGTTGGAATATCGCCTGCCGAAGGAACTGCTGCGCACCAGCCAGTACATGACGCATCCGATCTTCCACATGAACCGTGCCGAAAGCGAGATGACCCGTTACATCCGCCGTCTTTCGGACCGTGATCTCGCGCTCGACCGCTCGATGATCCCGCTCGGTTCCTGCACCATGAAACTGAACGCAACTGCGGAAATGCTGCCCATCACGTGGCCGGAATTTTCCGACATCCATCCCTTCGTGCCAGCCAATCAGGCGCTCGGCTACAAGGAAATGATCGATGACCTCTCGGAAAAGCTGTGCTCAGTCACCGGTTACGACGCCTTCTCCATGCAGCCGAATTCCGGCGCGCAAGGGGAATATGCGGGGCTCCTGACCATCCGCAACTACCACATCGCCAATGGCGGCGCACATCGCGACGTTTGCCTCATTCCAACCTCGGCGCATGGCACCAATCCAGCCTCCGCGCAGATGGTCGGCATGAAAGTGGTGCCGGTGAAAGTGCGGGAAAATGGCGATATTGATATCGACGATTTCCGAGCAAAAGCAGAGCAGTATGCGGAAAACCTCTCGTGCTGCATGATCACCTATCCGTCCACCCATGGCGTGTTTGAGGAGACGGTTCGCGAGATTTGCGAGATCACCCATAAACACGGTGGTCAGGTCTATCTCGACGGCGCCAACATGAACGCCATGGTTGGTCTTGCCCGTCCCGGCGATATCGGTTCCGACGTCAGCCACCTCAACCTGCACAAGACCTTTTGCATCCCGCATGGCGGCGGCGGTCCGGGCATGGGGCCGATCGGCGTCAAGGCGCATCTTGCTCCCTATCTTCCCGGCCATCCGACGACGGACGGTCGTGAAGGTGCGGTTTCGGCTGCCCCCTTCGGCTCGCCGTCGATCCTGCCGATTTCCTGGAGCTACTGCCTGATGATGGGCGGCGAAGGGCTGACGCAGGCGACCAAGGTTGCGATCCTCAACGCCAACTACATCGCCGAACGGCTGAAGGGCGCTTACGACGTGCTCTACAAGTCCGAAACGGGACGAGTGGCGCATGAGTGCATCATCGACACCCGCCCGCTGGCAGACAGCTGCGGCGTGACGGTGGACGACGTTGCAAAGCGCCTCGTCGACTGCGGTTTCCATGCGCCGACCATGAGCTGGCCGGTTGCCGGCACGCTGATGATCGAGCCAACGGAATCCGAGACCAAGGCGGAAATCGACCGTTTCTGCGATGCCATGCTGGCGATCCGCGAGGAAGCCCGCGACATCGAGGAAGGCCGTGCGGACAAGACCAACAATCCGCTGAAGAACGCGCCGCACACGGTGGAAGATCTCGTCGGCGAGTGGGATCGTCCTTACAGCCGCGAACAGGGTTGCTTCCCGCCCGGCGCCTTCCGCATCGACAAATACTGGTCGCCGGTAAACCGCATTGACAATGTCTATGGCGACCGCAACCTCATCTGCACCTGCCCGCCGATGGAGGCTTATGCCGAGGCCGCCGAATAAAGGCATCGGTACGAACGAACTTATGAAGGCCCGGAGCGATCCGGGCCTTTTTCGTTCCGGACACAAGCCCCAAGACCGGGCGACCACGTCACATGCGATTGATCGTAACCCGTTCCATGCTAAACCGGATGCTGCAATTTAAGCGGTGATGGAGTTTGAATGCGTTTGATTTGCCTGAATGGTTGGGGCGGAAAGCTCCATGACGAGCTTGTTCCCTATATCTCCGCGTCCGATCCCGACATTCTATGTTTGCAGGAAGTGGTGCATACACCGGCAGCCGAAGAGGACTGGCTGAGCTATCGCGATGACGGTAGGGATCTGCCGCAAAGGGCGAACTTTCTTCGCGATGTCGAAGAAGCCCTACCCGATCATCTGGCAATCTTTTGCCCGGCGGCACAGGGTGACCTCTGGCACGGGGAGACACGATATCCCTCTCAATGGGGGCTGGCGACTTTCGTGCGTAAATCCATCGCGATTGTTGCGCAGGCTCAAGGTTTCGTGCACGGCTGCTTTTCTGCGAATGGGTACGGAGATCACCCGCGTTCGCGCACGGGCCATGCTGTCAGGGTTTTCGACTTCACGACCGGCCAGCCAGCCGTCATCGCCCATATGCATGGGCTGCGTGACCCCAACGGTAAACACGATATTCCCGCCCGTTTGATGCAGGCAAAACGCCTCGTGAAACTCGTCAAAGACATCGCGGAGGATGGTGACCGGATCATCGTCTGCGGCGATTTTAATGTTCTGCCTGAGAGCGACACCTTCACGGTATTGAAGGAACTGGATCTCATCGAACTCGTCACAACACGTGGTTTCACAGACACGCGCACCTCGCACTATGCCAAACAAAACCGTTTTGCAGATTACATGCTGGTCAATCCGGTTGTGCAGGTCGATCACTTTGATGTGGTGAGACAGCCAGAAGTCTCGGATCATTGCCCCTTGCTGCTCGAATTCAGCTAGAGGCTTAAGCCGCCTTATCGGTCGTTGTCTTCATCTCACGGTTTGGTCAGCGCACGAGCCGGATATCGCTCGTCACCACAGTCTTGCCGGTCCTGCCGTCTTTGTCGGTGGTGCGAAGCCGCAGGCCGTTTTGCCCGACTTTTTCGATTGTCATGGCTGCGACGCGGTCGCCGTTGATGTCGCGGTTCCAGCGAACCGTCAGATTGATTGCATTTCCCTGTCGCGTACCGGAAAGGGCAGACGGGCGGCCAGAGGGTCCGGTGTAGGCGCCGCTGTAACGTCCACCTTTCTCCGACAGGTCGGCTGCAATTGCGCGCCTGACCACCAGAAGCCCACGGCATGTGCCGGACATATTGAGCGACGAGGTCCCCGTTTTGGAATTCAGCGTACAATTGACGTTGATCGGCGGCGTGCCAATGCGGGTGATCACGGTTCCCTTGCCCGCCCATGTACCTTTCAGCGACGAGAGGAATTCGCGTTCGTCCGCTAATGCCGGCTGCACACCGAGCAGCCCTGCAAAAAATAAACTCGTGATAGCCGTCGTTTTCATGGCGCGTATCCAATTTTTCACGAAGACTAACTCGCTTGCACCGTCAAACGTTCCTCCCGTTTATTTAGCAACTGTCAAAAAATTCGAGAGGCTCATGTTTCTCTCGTGCCGATGCAACCAAATGCAGGCATAGATGTTTCTCGCCAGCGTCGATCAATTTCTGATCACCTACCGCGTATTTTTCGGAGCATATTTCATGACGACGATCGGCGTTTTGGCACCGCGCGGCAGCCTCCCCTCCGGCGGTCTGCCTCGCAGCGGTGGTATGTCAGACCGCACGCTTTTTGCCCTTGCGGCGCTTAATTTCTTTCTGGCCGATGCCCGCGACGGGCTAGGGCCTTTTCTGGATGCATTTTTGGCGACACAGGGCTGGTCTTCGCTTTCGCTGGGGATGATCGCCACGGTCGGCGGCCTCGTCGGTCTGCTTGCCACACCGCTCTGCGGCGCGTTGGTGGACGGCACGACGTGGAAAAGAACGTTGATTGCCATCCCCGTCGTTCTCGTGACCGTCGGAGCGCTGATTACGCTGATTTTTCCCGATGCGTGGATCGTCTGGACCGGCCAGATCATGACTGCGGTTGTCGGCGCCGTCGTGGGACCGGCTCTGGCCGGACTGACGCTTGGTCTGGTCGGTGAACGCCTGTTCTCCCGTCAGATATCGCGAAACGAATTCTGGAACCATGGCGGCAATTTCGCATCGCTCTTCGCCACTTACGTTGCTGTTTCCTTCTTCGGCCTGCATGGCGTCATCGGACTGATGCTTCTGACGGCTGCCGGCGCACTTGTTGCCGCCGCCGCCATCGACCCCGACAGGATCGACCACAAGGTGGCGCGAGGCCTTGGCGAAGACAAGGGCGAACCGGGGCCCTCAGGCATCAACGTGCTGCTTCACGAACGCGGTCTGATATTCCTCGCGATCATTCTTCTCATCTTCCACTTCGGCAACGCGCCGATGGGGCGGCTTATCGCGCAGAATTTTGCCATCGAACTGCAGACACCATTTCGCACGACAGCGATCATTACTGGCGTCGCGCAATTTGCCATGATCTTCGTTGCGGCCCTGGCGCCGTGGCTGATCCGTCGCTTCGGTCTTGCGACGGTGTTCCTGATCGCGCTTGCCGCCCTTCCGATCCGCGGTCTGCTGGCATCCGCCTTCACGGATTTCTGGGTAATCTTTCCGGTACAGCTGCTTGACGGTATCGGTGCCGGCCTTCTGGGCATCGTGACGCCTGTGGCCGCCGAACGCATTCTCAAGGGAACCGGCCGGTTCAATGTCGGCCTTGCAAGCGTCATGATGGTGCAGGGCATTGGTGCGTCCCTCAGCAACGTCGTTGCCGGCTGGCTGGTCACCAAAGGCGGTTACGCCCTTTCGCACTTGGTCGGCGGCGGCATATCGGCCATCGCCATCGCTCTCTTCTTCATCTACCGAAACGAGATCGCCCCGAAGCAGGCCGACGAAGCACTGCCTCAGTAAACCGTACAAATAAAAAGGAGGCCTAACGGCCTCCTTCATCCAACTTGCGCAAGTGTCGGTTATCCGACGAAAGCACGCTCGATGACGAACTCGGCAGGCTTGTTGTTCGCACCTTCGTTAAGGCCGGCCTTTTCAAGAAGCTCCTTCGTGTCCTTCAGCATGGCCGAAGAACCGCAGATCATGCCGCGATCGATAGCGGGATCGAGTGCGGGAACACCCAGATCCGCAAACAGCTTGCCGTTCTCAATCAGCGAGGTGATGCGGCCCTTGAAGGGATAATCCTCGCGCGTGACAGTCGCATAGTGCTTGAGCTTGTCGCCGACGATCTCGTTCAGGAATTCATGGTTCCTGATTTCCTCGACCAGATCGAAACCGTATTTCAGTTCGGCCACATCGCGGCAGGTATGGGTGAGGATGACCTCTTCAAACTTTTCATAGGTCTCGGGATCGCGGATCAGGCTTGCGAAGGGTGCGATGCCGGTGCCGGTCGAGAACATATAGAGCCGTCTGCCTGGTGTCAGCGCATCCAGAACCAGAGTGCCTGTCGGCTTCTTGCGCATAAGCACGGTATCGCCGGGCTTGATCGCCTGAAGATGCGAGGTCAACGGGCCATCCGGAACCTTGATCGAGAAGAATTCAAGTTCCTCGTCCCAGGCAGGGCTGGCGATGGAATAGGCGCGGTAGATCGGCTTTTCGCCGACCATCAGGCCGATCATGGCGAATTCGCCGGAACGGAAACGGAAGCCGGCCGGACGCGTCATGCGGAAACGGAACAGGTGATCCGTATAGTGCTCCACCGACAAAACTGTCTCGGCGTAAACACCATCAGGTATCTTGATCGCGAAATCTTCCGTCTTGGCTGGCGCGTTCATTTCAGGTTCCGTCCATTCATTCGATAAGCGACATTCTTCGACCGGGCAATTATACCATTTTTGCCGCGGTTTGAAGGCATGAGAATATCAATACTGCCATGCGCGCAGAAAATATGCATCTAAAACTCATATTTCCGCGCAACGCGTCATTGGGCCGCACGGCGGCGCCAGCTATAGGCCTCTCCACCGTTGGCCGGAAGGGCCGTCGGCTGGTAATAGACCGGGATTTCCGGCAGGCGATTTTCGGAGAGGCGGCGGATCGCCGTCTCGTTCGTCACCGCAAAGCTGGTAAAGCCGGTGCGCAGCATCAGCGGCACCTGGTCGATCAGAACATCGCCAACCGCCCTCACCTCGCCGGCAAAATCAAGACGGCTGCGCAGCAACGAGGCATGGCTGAAACCACGCCCGTCATTGAAGGCCGGGAAGCTGACGGCGACAAGGTCGATACGGTCGAGATAGGGCTCGAGCCGGGTGACATCGTCGGCAGGCGCAATCAGAACGCCGAGGCCGACATCATTGCTTTCAGCCGCACGGACAAGGAAATCAGCAAGCGACAGCACCGGTTTCTGCTCGGCAGTTGCCTTCACTTCTTCCGTTTCGATCACCCAGGGATCGTTTTCCACGAAGCCGTCGCGGTTCCAGATTTTCGTCATGGCAATCTCCTCAGGCGGCTTCAGCGGCGGAACCGTAGAGCGCATCCTTGAACGGCTGCGGTCCGACGCGGCGATATGCTTCGAGGAAGGTTTCTTCCTTCGAAAGACGCAAGCCCAGATAGGTGTCGACGATGGTTTCCACCGCGTCGGTCACTTTTTCCGGCTCGAAACCGCGGCCAATGATCTCACCAATCGAGGTGTTTTCATCACCCGATCCGCCAAGCGTGATCTGGTAGAGTTCCGCACCCTTCTTCTCAACACCCAGAAGGCCGATATGGCCGACATGGTGGTGGCCGCAGGCATTGATGCAGCCGGAAATCTTGATCTTAAGCTCGCCGATTTCCGCCTGACGTTCCGGCGCGCCAAAACGGGTGGAGATTTCCTGCGCCACCGGAATGGAGCGCGCATTGGCAAGCGCGCAATAGTCCAGCCCGGGACAGGCAATGATATCGGTGATCAACCCGGCATTGGCAGTCGCCAGTCCGGCTCCTACAAGTGCGCGATAGACCGGCTCGAGATCGGCCAGTGCCACATGCGGCAGGATGATGTTCTGCTCGTGGCTGATGCGGATTTCGTCAAACGCGTATTCGGCGGCGATATCGGCGACGAGTTCCATCTGCTCGTCGGTCGCATCGCCGGGAATGCCGCCAATCGGCTTCAGGGAAATCGTCACCATGCCGTAGTCCGGATGCTTATGCGGCTGGACGTTCTGCTCGACAAAACGGGCAAAACCCTCATCCGCCCGCTTCCAGCGCGCCAGGCTCTCCCAGCCTTCAGGACGGTCCTTCAATGCTGGCGGTGCGAAATAGGCGGTGATGGCTGCAATATCGGCATCCGGCAGCTTCAATTCCGTGTTTTTCAGCTCCGCGAATTCGACCTCGACCTGGCGGGCCAGTTCTTCTGCGCCGGTTTCATGCACGAGGATCTTGATACGCGCCTTGTACTTGTTGTCGCGGCGGCCGTGCAGGTTGTAAACGCGCATGACGGCCGTGGTATAGGACAGCAGGTCTTCTTCCGGCAGGAAGTCGCGGATCTTCTTGGCGATCATCGGCGTACGGCCCTGCCCGCCGCCGACATAGACCGCAAAACCGATCTCGCCCTTGTCGTTCTTTTTCAGATGCAGGCCGATATCGTGAACCTGAATCGCGGCGCGGTCGCGCTCGGCGCCCGTTACAGCGATCTTGAACTTGCGCGGCAGGAACGAGAACTCCGGATGCACGGAAGACCATTGACGCAAGATTTCCGCATAAGGACGCGGATCGGCGACCTCGTCTGCGGCGGCGCCCGCGAAATGGTCGGCGGTCACGTTGCGAATGCAGTTACCCGAGGTCTGCAGCGCATGCATTTCCACGCTTGCCAGTTCGGAGAGGATATCGGGCGTGTCGGACAGGCGCGGCCAGTTGTACTGAATGTTCTGGCGGGTGGTGAAGTGGCCGTAACCCCGGTCATATTTGCGGGCGATATGGGCCAGCATCCGCATCTGCTGCGAATTCAGCGTGCCGTAGGGAATGGCGACGCGCAGCATATAGGCATGGAGCTGGAGATAGACACCGTTCATAAGGCGCAGCGGCTTGAACGCGTCCTCGGCAAGCTCGCCGGACAACCGGCGCTCGACCTGATCGCGAAACTGTGCCACGCGGCCTTCAACAAATGCATGATCGAACTCGTCGTAACGGTACATATTCTTCCTCAGACTGCGATGAATGCTGCATCGGCCGGCTTGAAGCCGTTGGCATAGTGCATGGTCGGGCCAGCGGCGCGAATTCGCTCACGAAGCCGCGTCGGCCAAAGCTTGCCATTCTCCTCCACCACGTCGATGACATTCACGTCAACGACCTTGTTGGCGGAAAAATCCCGCTTGCCGATTTCCTCGAACGAAGCGACGGCCTCTGCGTGGCGGGCGACGATTGCGTCCTGCAGGTTCTCCGTCCATTCGCCATTGGCATCGAGCCATACAGCGATCCCATCGCCCAAGCGGTTGGCGGTCAAAACCTTGTCAGCCATTTGCATACTCCCTTTTAAGGTTCGCTGGCCGCGCAACAAGCGCCAGCGCCTCGGACCTGTCAAAATTGGCGCCCGCCACCGCATCGCCGATGATGACCATGACCGGACCGGTCAGTTCGTCGCGATGTTCGAGGTCGGGCAGATCGTTCAAAGTGCCATGCAGCAGGCGGCGATCCGCGCGGCTGGCATTTTCGATGACGGCTACGGTCGTTTCCACGCCGAGACCTGCCTCTATCAGCCTCGTCGCGACCGACGCGGCAACGCTGCGGCCCATATAGACAGCAATGGTAGCGCCGGAGACGGCAAGCCGCGCCCAGTCCGGCAGGACATCGCCGGTCAGATCGTGGCCGGTGGTGAAAATCAGCGACGAAGCGACACCGCGCAGCGTCAAGGGCAATTCGAAATCCGCAGCAGCGGCGAAGGCGGAGGTGATGCCCGGAACGATCTCGTAACCGATACCGGCATCGCGCAGCGCCGCCATTTCCTCTCCCGCCCGGCCATAGACCAGCGGATCACCGGATTTGAGGCGCACGACGCGCTTGCCGTCTTTACCAAGACGCACCAGCAGGCGGTTGATCTCATCCTGCGACTTGCTGTGGCACCCCTTGCGTTTGCCGACGGACAGCCGCTCGGCGTCGCGGCGCCCCATGTCAACGATTGCCTGCGGCACTAGCGCATCATAGACGATCACATCCGCTTCCATCAGCACGCGCTGCGCGCGCAGCGTCAGCAAATCTTCAGCACCGGGACCAGCGCCCACAAGCCAGACGCGGCCTTCGCTGCGCTCGGGCGATTGCAGCAAACGGTCAGCGGCATGGCGGGCGGATGATGTATCGCCGAGAGCGACGGCATCTGCGACAGCACCGGAAAAGAACCGGCGCCAGAAATTGCGCCGCAACGCGCCCTTGGGAACATTCTGCTCGGCGGCGTCACGATATTGCACGGCGAGACGCGCAAGCTTGCCCAGCGACGGAGACAGCATCTGATCGATGCGTGCACGGATCATCTGGGCAAGAACCGGGCCGGCGCCTTCGGTGCCAATGGCGATGGCGACGGGTGCGCGGGCGACGAGTGCGGGCGTGAAGAAATCGCAGAACTCCGGCTGATCCACCGCATTGGCGGGGATTTTCTTGGCGCGCGCAGCCAAAACGATCTCACGGTCCAGTGCCTCGTCTCCAGTGGCGGCAAAAACCAGCGTCGCGCCTTCAATCAGTGGGCCTGCGAAACTCAAGGCCCGATGATCGATGCCGTTTTCGCTGATATAGCGCGCAAAATCCGCTTCCGGCTCGTCGGCATAAGCAATGATATGTGCATTGGTATTGGCAAGCAGCCTTACCTTCGCAAAGGCCTCGTCGCCATTGCCGAAAACAGCGACCTGCCGTCCCTCAACCCGGAAGAACGCGGGGAAGGTCGAAAGGCGATCGCCAGAAGCGGAAAAATCATGTTCGTTGTGCATCGGGCATTTATCCCGCATTGCGGCGCAAGATTGAAGAAACAGAAATTCAAGCCTTTCCGACACCTGGATTTTTATTTCTCGAACACCCCTGTTTTTGAGGAAAACTAACCGGCGCACCTTTATCAACCCTGTCGAACGCCTCGAAATCCCATGAGAATCCCTTGACAAACCAGGCCCTCGCGCCGAACAAGAAGGGACTATTTTCGTCGATTTCTCCATGCAAAAACCGCTTCACCCTGAGGCGGTACGAAGGATCAGACCCTTGACCAGCTCGACAATTGCCGCCCGTCTTCTCGATGTCATCGAACACGATATCCTGCCCCTGACGGCACGCGGCGTCAGCCTCGGCAACAAGGTTTTCGGTGCGGCGATCCTGCGCAAATCCGACCTGTCGCTGGTGATCGCGGAGACGAATAACGAGCTGGAAAACCCGCTCTGGCATGGCGAAGTGCACGCGCTTAAGCGGTTTTACGAGCTGGGTGAGAAGCCGAACACCAAGGAATTGATTTTCCTTTCCACCCATGAACCCTGCACCATGTGCATGTCCGCCATCACCTGGGCCGGCTTCGACAATTTCTACTCCTTTTTCAGCCACGAGGATTCGCGCGACGCTTTCGCCATTCCGCACGACCTGAAAATCCTCAAGGAAGTTTTCGGGCTGGAGCCGGGCGGGTATCGCCGCAGCAACGCCTTCTGGAACTCTTTCTTCATTGCCGATCTGGTGGAGAGCGAAGACGATCCGCTGAAGACCGAGCTGAAGGCGCAGACGGCCCGCATCAAGGCTGCCTATGACGAGCTTTCCACCAGCTATCAGTCATCGAAGAGCGGCAACGATATTCCGCTGAACTAGAGCATTTCTAGACGGTTTTCCGCCTGGATATGTATGAAAATAAAGAACGAAGGTTTGAAAGACTATGGAAGCCTCGAAGGATATTTCCCGCCTGATCGAGATCATGGAAGCCCTGCGCCAGCCGGAAACCGGCTGCCCCTGGGATGTCGTCCAGACCTTCGAGACGATCAAGCCTTACACCATCGAAGAGGCTTATGAGGTTGCCGACGCCATCGAGCGCAGGGATATGGACGATCTTTGCGAAGAACTGGGCGACCTGTTGCTGCAGGTGGTTTTCCATGCCCGCATCGCCGAGGAACGGGGCGAATTCGCCTTTGGTGACGTGGTTGAGGCCGTGACGTCCAAAATGATCCGCCGCCATCCGCACGTCTTTGCCGTTTCCGCCGCCAATACGCCTGACAGCGTCAAGCTGCAATGGGACCAGATCAAGGCCGAGGAAAAGCGCGAGCGTGCGGAACGCCGCGCCCGCCGCGGTATCACCGAGGATTTCAAGGCCGGCTTTTTAGGCAGTGTGCAGCGTAGCCAGCCGGCTCTGACCGAGGCTCTGAAGTTGCAGGAACAGGCTGCGCGTGTCGGTTTCGATTGGTCGGATCCAGCCCCCATTCTCGACAAGATCGAGGAGGAAATCGCCGAACTGCGTGAAGCGCTAGCGGAGGGAAAGCCGGAGAAGGTCTCTGATGAACTTGGCGATCTCATCTTCGCGCTGGTCAATATCGGCCGTCACGTCAAGGCCGATCCGGAAGACGCGCTGCGCGGCACCAACACGAAATTCCGGAGGCGTTTCAATCACATCGAGACGTCGCTCACCGAAAATGGCGAAACGCTTCAGGAAGCGAGCCTTGAGAGAATGGAAGACCTGTGGCAGGCGGCAAAACGCATCGAACGCTCGCTGGATATGGTTTCGTCCTGATAACCCAGATATGCCGAAAAATTCAGAGCGCCCGGTGCTTTCGACAGTGGTGACGAAAATCTAGACCTCTCCTGCGTCACGCTCTGGCCTGCCCCGAGCATCTGCGACGTCCTGATTGTATCTGTGTGTCTAGATCCTTGGGACAAGCCCAAGGATGACGTTGAGTATAAGGGAATATACCGCAATCGTTCTGGGAGCGTTTACTGCTCCCAGTCTTCCCGCTCGCGGATGGTCGACTTTCCAAGCTTCCGTTCCAGCTCGGTGGCCTGCGCTTCCGAAAGGCGAACATCAAGCGAAACCGAACCGTCCTCATTGTCTTCACGGCTATCCACGATGGAGTTGCTGTAGACCCAGGAGATCAGCGGCAATTGCTCGACGGAGAGGACTACGGTCGTTTCCGTCAGGACACCTGACAGACGGCCGGAAATCTCGTCCATCAGGGCATCGACGCCCTCGCCCGTGACCGCCGAAACGGCACGAATATCGGAGCGGCCCTCGGCACGTTCAATGATGGCGTCATGCGCTTCTGGTTCGAGACGATCGACCTTGTTCCAGACCTCGATGATGCGCTTTTCGGCTTCCTTTTCGTCGATGCCGAGATCGCCAAGAATGCGCAGCACATCGGCCGACTGGGCGGCATTATCCGGATCGGACATGTCGCGCACGTGCAAAATAAGATCGGCTTCCAGCACCTCTTCCAGCGTTGCGCGGAAAGCGGCGACGAGATGCGTCGGCAGATCGGAGATGAAACCGACGGTATCGGACAGGATAACCGTGCGGCCATGCGGCAGCTTCATGCGGCGCAAGGTCGGATCGAGCGTTGCGAACAGCATGTCTTCCGCCAGAACGCCAGCACCGGTAATGCGATTGAAGAGGGTGGACTTGCCGGCATTGGTATAACCGACCAGCGCCACGATCGGGTGCGGCACCTTGCGGCGCTTGGCGCGGTGAAGCTGGCGGGTGCGCACGACCTGCTCCAGCTCGCGCTCGAGCTTGACGATGCGATCCTGCAGCAGCCGACGGTCGGCCTCGATCTGCGTTTCACCCGGACCGCCCATGAAGCCCGCGCCTCCGCGCTGGCGTTCAAGGTGGGTCCAGCTTCTGACGAGGCGGCCCTTCTGATAGTTCAGATGCGCAAGATCGACCTGCAACGTGCCTTCCTTGGTGGAGGCACGGCGGCCGAAGATTTCGAGGATCAGGCCCGTCCTGTCGATGACCTTCGCATTCCACTGCTTTTCAAGATTGCGCTGCTGCACCGGGGTCAAAGGATGATCGACGATCACCAGACCGGAATTGGTTTCATCCAGAAGATGGCCGATTTCCTCTATCTTGCCGGTTCCAAACAATGTCGCCGGACGCGGCTGGTTGACCGGCACGACAAGACCTTGCGTCACCTCAAGATCAATGGCGAGCGCCAGCCCCTTTGCTTCCTCAAGCTTGGCCTCAACAGACCGTACAGGAGAAACCGGACCCGCCACCGCATCACGGCTTTCGCGCTGCTGCTTGAGGACAGGCACGATGACCACCGCACGCATGTCGTCGCGGTGCTTTTCCTGTTCGGGGATGATCGATTCGTTCGAGGTGTCGCGCGTCGTAATGGGTTCAGCCTTATCAAGAAATGACATTGCAGCCGACCGCATCAGTGCGGACGACTATCTGGATTAACCTGATTGAACCGGAAATGTTCCCGGTTCAGGTCGGCTTATATCGAAGATACCGTTGAGGGAGCCTGATCAGGCTGCGCCTTCTTCGCTCTCGAACATCTGCATCGGCTGGCCGGGCATGATGGTGGAGATCGCATGCTTGTAAACAAGCTGCGAGTGACCGTCACGGCGCAGAAGCACGCAGAAATTATCGAAGGAGGTGACAACGCCCGTCAGCTTGACGCCGTTGATCAGGAAAATCGTGAGCGAAATCTTTTGCTTACGAACGGTATTGAGGAAAAGATCCTGAAGGTTTTGAGAACGTTCCGCCATGGCGCCGCTTCTTTCTTTTTTGCCGGCAGGGATACCGGAAAATAATCAATCAATAATAAGCCGGCCGAGTCTAGTCCCCCGCTTGGCCGACCTGCAACTCTGGTATCAAATCGTGTCCTGTTCCGCAACGGCGAAAACAGCCGAATGAGTACGAGTATTGACCTGCTTTTTCGATTCGAAACAGTCAGAAATATTGTATCGAAACCCGGAAAAGCTGTTCCACGTTGCGCACCGCATCGGCAGATGCAAACAGCACGACGCGGTCCTTCGCCTTGATCTTCGTGCTGCCGTCCGGGCGGATCACCACACCGTCGCGATAGATCGCGCCGATGCGCACGCCATCAGGCATATCGATGTCACGAAAGGACTGGCCGACCAGCGGCGAAGTCTCCAACGCCTCTGCCTCGATTACCTCCGCCGAGCCGCGCTGAACGGCATAAACCGACCGGATACGGCCCTTGCGCACATGCTGGAGAACGCGCGAAATGGTAACGGCCCGGGGATTGATATAGGCGTCGAGACCGAGTGAATCCGCAACCTCGTGAAAGGACGAGCTGTTCAACAATGCAAGGTTGGATTTGCAGCCGAGCTGCTTGGCCATCACCGCCGCCAGTATATTGGTCTGATCGCTGTTGGTGAGCGTCACGATCAGATCCGCATCCTGAATATCGGCCTGCAGCAAAATCTTCTGGTCCAGCGCCGAACCATGCATGACAATGGTGTTGCTGAGCTGTTCCGATGCGGCAATAGCCCTGTCGCGATCCGCCTCGATGATCTTTACCCGCGTCTTAGGCTGCAACTCCTCGATCTTCTGCGCGACGAAGTGGCCAATATTGCCGGCGCCCGCAATCACGATGCGCTGCGCCTCCTGCTCCTCATGGCCGAAGAGGCCAAGGGTGCGGCGTGCGTGCTGGCGCTGACAGATGACATAAGCGAGGTCGCCGACGCGCAGCTGCTCGGAGGAGTGCGCGACCTTGAGGATGCCGTTCCGGTAGACACCCACCACGGTTGCGATAAGGTCCGGAAAGAGGTTGGAAAGCTGCTGCAGCGGCGTGTTGATGACCGGGCAGTCCTCCATGCACTCGATTGCCAGCATGAAGACCGTGTCGTCGGCGAAACGCACGACATCGGTGGCACCCGGAAAGGCGATGCGCCTGAGTACCATCTTGCCGACTTCGACTTCAGGCGAAATCGTCACGTCGATCGACATGTTTTCGCGGCTGAACAGATCGGCATATTCCGGTTTCAGATAGCTTTGGTCGCGGATGCGGGCGATCTTGGTCGGAACGCTGAACAGCGCATGCGCAACTTCGCAGGCGACGATATTGATCTCGTCATGCAGGGTCACGGCGATGATCATGTCGGCCTGGTCCGCCCCCGCCTTTGCCAGCATGTCGGGATGGGCGCCATGGCCGACATAACCGCGCACATCCAGCGTCTCTGTAATGGCGGTAATGAGGGTCGCGGAGGTATCGATGACCGATACCTCATTATCCTCGCGCGACAGTTGTTCGGCAATGCCGTAACCCACCTGCCCTGCGCCGCAAATGATGACTTTCATGCTGTCTCTCTGACGGAATAATCGATTACGACGACTTGGGCCTTCGTCTCTTATACGCCGAGAGATTTCAGTTTGCGATGCAGTGCCGATCTTTCCATGCCGACAAATTCCGCCGTTCGCGAAATATTGCCGCCGAAGCGGTTGATCTGGGCAACCAGATAGTCCCGCTCGAACATTTCACGTGCTTCGCGCAGCGGCAGGGTCATGATGTGCTGATCGCCTTGCGCCGAAATCTTCGGCAGCATGTCGCCAATATCCGCCGGCAACATGTCTGCCGAGATTGGTGCCTCACCGCCTTCGGGGCGTGCCAGAATCATCAGCCGCTCGATATTGTTGCGGAGCTGGCGAATGTTACCCGGCCAGTCATGCGTCTGGAGAACGGCCATGGCGTCATCGCCGATCTTGCGCGGGCGGATGCCGGCCTGTTCGGAAATCTGCCGCATGAACATGTCGACGAGGAAAGGAATATCCTCACGCCGCTCGGACAGCGCCGGCACCTTCACTGGCACCACGGCGAGGCGATGGTATAGATCTTCGCGGAACTGGCCTTCGGCGATCAGGCTTTCGAGGTGATGGGCGGTTGAGGAGATGATGCGCACATCCACTTTTACCCGCTTGCCGCCACCGACACGCTCGAACTGCTGATCGACCAGCACGCGCAGGATCTTGTTCTGGGTTTCGCGCGGCATCTCGCCGACTTCATCGAGATAGAGAACACCGCGATGGGCTTCTTCCAGAGCGCCCACCTTGCGCGGCTGCCCGGGCAGACCTTCGGTACCGAACAAGGCGATTTCCATGCGGTCCGGCGTGATCGTCGCAGCGTTCAGCGCAACGAAAGGTCCTGTGGCACGCGAGGATTTCTTGTGCACCATGCGCGCCACCAGCTCCTTTCCGGAACCGGAGGGGCCGAGAATCATGATGCGGCTGTTGGTGGGCGCCACGCGGTCAATGGTCTGGCGAAGTTGGGAAACCGCAAGCGACGCGCCGACGAGTTCAACCGCGTCGCCAGTGCGCTTCTTGAGTTCCTGCACCTCCCGCTTCAGCTTGGAGTTCTCCAGCGCGCGTTCGGCAATCAGGATCAGGCGGTCTGCCTTGAACGGTTTCTCGATGAAATCGAACGCGCCGCGCTTGATGGCGTTGACGGCGGTTTCGATGTTGCCGTGACCGGAAATCATCACAACAGGGATATCGGGATGGCGGCTCTTGATCTCATCCAGCAGGGCCAGACCGTCGAGCTTCGACCCCTGCATCCAGATGTCGAGAAAGATGAGACGCGGCACGCGTTCGGAAATGGCGGCCAGCGCGCTGTCGCTGTCGAACGCCATACGCGTCTCGTGGCCTTCATCGGAAAGAATACCCGCTACGATTTCGCGAATGTCCGCCTCGTCATCCACGACCAGAATATCAGACGCCATATGCTGCTTCCTTGTTATTTTTGCCGCCGACCGCCTCGATATAGGGCAGCAGCACTCTGATCATGGCACCGTGGCCATGGTCGAACTCCGGCGGGGCATCGTGGAGTTCCAGATACCCGCCATGCTCTTCGATGATTTTCTTGACGATGGCGAGGCCGAGGCCCGTGCCCTTGTCCCGCATCGTCATATAGGGTTCGAGAATGCGGTGACGGTTTTCGACGGGCAGGCCTCTGCCATTGTCGATGATGTCGGCCACGAACCGCGAATTGGCCTCGTCGAAGGATGCGCGCACCAGGATTTTACCTGGCCGCTTTTCGCCTTCCACCGCCTCGATCGCTTCCGTTGCATTCTTGATGAGATTGCCGAACGCCTGTCCCAGCATGCGGGCATCGAACATGCCCTCCAGCGGGACATCGCCAAATTCCGTCGAGAATTTCGTGTCTGCGGCGCTTATTTCGCGCAGGAATGCCGCGTCCTTCAAGATCGAACGGAGGTCCGACTTTTCCTTCGTGGGCTTCGGCATGCGCGCAAAGGCCGAGAATTCATCCACCATCCGGCCGATGTCACCAACCTGCCGGACGATGGTGTCCGTACATTGGTCAAAGATGGCGCGATCGTTCTCGTCGATCTGCTTGCCGAAGCGGCGTTTGATGCGCTCAGCGGAAAGCTGGATAGGTGTAAGAGGATTCTTGATCTCATGCGCAATACGCCGCGCGACGTCGGACCAGGCGGTCGAGCGCTGGGCAATGACGAGATCGGTGATATCGTCGAGCGTGATGACGTAGCTGTCGCGGCTGTCGCGTGCATCCTCACGGGTCACCTGCACATTGAGCGTCCGTTCGGTGCCGCGCCGCATGATGTTGATCTGCTTGCGGAAATTGCCGCGCGACCAGGTGTTGGCCTCGGTCACGACCTCTTCGATTTCAGGCGCGATATCAGATAGTTGCGCACCGATCAGCTGGTCGGAGGAAAGCGCCACGAATTCTTCAGCCGAAGGATTGACGATGGTGATCCTGCGATTTTCATCAATGCCGATAACGGCGGCGGTAACGCCCGACAATACGGCCTCGATGAAGCGGCGGCGATCATCGATGTCGTCTTTCGCTTCAATGATCTGTTCCTGTTGGCTGCGCAGTTCCGAGACCATCTTGTTGAAGGTGCGCGACAGGCGGCCAACGTCGCCATCGATGGCGCGAACGGGAACCAGCACATGCATGTTTCCGGTGGCGACACTGTCTGCGGCGCTGATGAGGAGACGGATAGGACGCACGATACGGTCGGCCACCGCAATCGCGGTCCAGATCGCCGCCAGAAGCACGATCAGCGCGAAACCGAGATAAAGGATTGCAAACGCAATCTGCAACGGCGCACGGCCGGCCTCCATCGCCTTGTATTCGGCGCGGTTCTCTTCCATCAGCCGCATCGCGCCCATCACCTTGGGATCGACGGCACGCACGGTATAAAGAAACGTACCGCTGATGCCCTCGAGCTTGATGATGGCGCCGACGAGATTGGTGATGCCAGGCGGAATAAGGGTTGGCTGACCAGCGGCGGCCTTTTCAAGCGCATCGTGCGGAATGGCCGGAAGCGGCTTTTCCGTCTTGATATCGGCTTGCGCGACGGCGTCGCCGTCTTCCTGCACCAGGAATGCGCCGAGAAGACCACGGCCCTTGGCCTGACGGGTCATGAGATCGACGAAGCCGGTGCGGTCGAGATAAAAGAGCGCGCGATTGCGGTCGAGGTCGGTGGCCATCGACAGGGTCTGTCCCTGAAGATAACCGGCATTCTCCATCATATAGGCCTGGGCGATATTGCTGGAGGAATCGACGATCGACTGGGTACGTAGCGCAAACCAGCGGTCGAGACCGACATTCAGCGTCAGACTGGCGAAGATGGCGACAAGAACGGCCGGTGTAATCGCAACGATGGAAAACAGCACGACGATGCGCACATGCAATCGTGCCGCCGCCCTGCCCTTTTTCCGCGCTTTCAGCAGGCGGTTGATTTCCCGACCGATGAGAAAGATCAGTCCGATCACAAAGACCGAATTGATGACGACCGAGGCGATGACGACATTCGATGTCGGCGCAATCGGTGTTACGCCCAGAAGCACGAAAAGCGTCAGTATGGCGCAAACAAGGGCGACACCGGCAAGCACCAGCCCCGGCAGAGCGAAAGACATCCTGCGATCGGCTACCACCATTCCCGCTGCGTCTTCGGCAACGGCTTTTTCGGCGGCGGGTTTCCGCATGCATTTCTCCCAATCGCTGGCTAGCCAGCACCACATTCATGAAAATGGGCGAATCCGCCTCGTGCCGGCGAATCCCTCTCCATCCTAGTGTTTTCCAAGCAACACAATGTGGCGAAAATGCAACGACAACCGCGGCCTTGTCAACATTCTCAGCTGGGGCGGGAGCTGCGATACACGGAAACGCCAAGCTCGCGAATCTTTTTGCGCAGCGTATTGCGGTTGAGGCCAAGAAGATCGGCAGCCTTGATCTGGTTACCGCGCGTCGCCGTCAGGGCGGCTAGAATGAGCGGATATTCCAGTTCGCGCAGAACACGGTCGTAGAGACCCGGCGGCGGCAGGCCTTCGCCGAAACTTGCGAAATAATCCCGCATGTTTTCCTCGACCGCCTGCGAAATGGTCAACGAGCCGGTGCGGACCGCCATCTTGTCGAGCGGGCTGTCTGGAACATCCGACTGCAATTCCTGCTCGATGATCTCGCGGGTGATGACTTCCTGCGGATAAAGCGCCATCAGGCGACGGATCAGGTTTTCGAGTTCGCGCACGTTGCCGGGCCAGGCATAGGCCTTCATGACTTCCAGCGCCTCGGTCTCGAAGCGCTTTCCTTCCAGCCCCTCCTTTTCACCCGTCTGGATGAAATGGCGCACAAGATCGGGAATATCCTCAGCGCGGTCGCGTAGCGGCGGTAGCCGCAGCGGCACGACGTTCAGGCGGTAATAGAGGTCTTCGCGGAAAAGGCCCTGGTTGATCGACTGCTTCAGGTCCTTGTTGGTGGCGGCGACGATGCGAACATCGGTCCTGATCGGCGTGCGTCCGCCCACCGTCGTATATTCGCCCTGCTGCAATACGCGCAGCAGCCGCGTCTGGGCGTCCATTGGCATATCGCCGATTTCGTCGAGAAACAGCGTGCCGCCCTCGGCCTGTTCGAAACGGCCGGTCGAGCGGTTCTGCGCGCCGGTGAAGGCGCCCTTCTCATGGCCGAACAGTTCCGATTCGATCAGATCACGCGGAATTGCCGCCATGTTGATGGCGACGAAGGGGCCGTTGCGGCGCTTGCCGTAATCATGCAGCGCGCGCGCCACCAGTTCCTTGCCGGTGCCGGATTCGCCGGTAATCATCAGCGTCAGGTCGGTCTGCATCAGGCGGGCGAGAACCCGGTAGATTTCCTGCATGGCGGCCGAGCGGCCGACGAGCGGCATGCCGTCCTGCATATCGTCGTCCAGTTTGGCGGGCTTGCGCTTCGGCTCCGACAGTGCGCGGCCGATGATGGCAATCAGCTCTGTCAGGTCGAAGGGCTTGGGCAGGTAATCGTAAGCGCCCTTTTCCGAGGCCTTGATCGCGGTCATGAAAGTGTTTTGGGCACTCATCACCAGAACCGGCAGGTCCGGGCGAGCCTTCTTGATGCGCGGAAGCAGATCGAAGGCGTTTTCATCGGGCATCACGACATCGGTAACGACCAGATCGCCCTCGCCGGCAGAAACCCAGCGCCAGAGCGTTGCGGCATTGGACGTGATACGCACATCGTAACCGGCACGGCTGAGCGCCTGATTAAGCACGGTGCGGATCGCGGCATCATCATCGGCGACGAGGATAGTAGCTGTCATCTGTCATTTCCTGTCGAGTTCGGCAAGATGCGGTCGTCCAGCGCCACTTCAGGCGAGACGGGCATCAATACGCGGAAAGTCGTGCGATGGTTCTGGCTGTCGCATTCGACAATGCCGCCATGGGCGCCGATCAGTTTGGCGACAAGCGCCAGACCCAGGCCCGAACCATTCGTCTTGGTGGTAATGAAGGGGTCGAAGAGATGCGGCAGGAGATCGGCCGGCACTCCCGGCCCATTGTCATGCACGCAAAACTCAAGCGGCAGCGAGATGCGTTCGCGGCTGCCGGCCACGGACATGCGCATGCCGGGACGATATGCCGTCGTCAGCACGATCTCGCCCTCCGACTGATTCCCGACGGCTTCCGCCGCG
The DNA here is from genome assembly GCF_059429395.1 of Agrobacterium sp. K11. Lineage (NCBI taxonomy): Bacteria > Pseudomonadati > Pseudomonadota > Alphaproteobacteria > Hyphomicrobiales > Rhizobiaceae > Agrobacterium > Agrobacterium sp. K11. Next base: position 40,829 of record NZ_JCAHRB010000005.1, read on the forward strand.
TTTTTCACCAGATTGAGAAAGACCTGCACCAGCTGGTCGCGATTGGCATAAACCGCCGGCAGCGATGGATCATAATTCTCGGAAATCTTGATGTTGCGGGCAAAGCCAGCCTTGGCTATGGCCTTCACATGGTCGAGCACCGAATGGATGTTGACCGGCACGCGGTCCACCGGACGCTCGTCGGAAAACACTTCCATGCGGTCAACCAGCGAGACGATACGATCGGTCTCGTCGCAGATCAGCCGCGTCAGCGCACGGTCCTCATCGGCAACCGATGTCTCGAGAAGCTGCGCGGCACCACGAATGCCCGAAAGCGGGTTCTTGATCTCATGCGCCAGCATCGAGGCAAGGCCGGTGACAGATCGTGCAGCAGCCCGATGGGTCAATTGCCGGTCGATCTTGTCAGCCATCGACCGTTCCTGGAAGACGACGACAACAGACCCCGGCTCGCTGACAACAGGCGCGACATAGAGATCGACGAGCTTGTCCTGTCCAAGCCGGGGGGAGCTCAGATCGACCCGATATTCATTTACCGGCGCGCGGCGTTCCCGCACCTGATCGATCAGCGCAAGCAGCGGACTGCCGAAGGGAATGAAGGTGGAGACGCGGTAGCGAGCGAGATGGGAGGCGCTGGCCCCGAAAAAAGCTTCTGCTTCCCAATTGGCAAAAGCGATGAAACCTTCGGCATCCACCAGAATAACGGGATTCTGCACCGCGTTCAGAACCGCCATAGCGAGCGGGTTCGCATCTGCCGGGCTGTGTTTATCAGCGCTCATGCGGCCTTCCTTGCGGCTTCTTCGCCCGCATTGTCGCAAAGGGCGGAGCGCAGCAGATCAGCCACTTCCCCCGTATCACGCGATGTCATGATTTTAGCCTTGTCGGTAGTGGCGATCTCCGTCGCGAAACGGTCGAGATACCAGCCCAGATGTTTGCGGGCATGCCGAAGACCGGCTTCCCTTCCATAAAATTCGAGCATCATGTCGTAATGTTCGACGGCGATATCGGCAATATCGGCGCGTTGCGGCGCTGCATGTCCGGCCAGTACCGCCGGCAGCCAGGGTTGACCCTGTGCACCGCGACCGACCATAACGGCATCCGCGCCGGAACGGCTGAGGATTTCACGCGCATCTTCGGCGGTCTCGACATCGCCATTGGCGATCAGCGGCACGGAAATCACCTCGCGCACGGCGCGAATGGCATCCCAGTTCGCCCGACCTTCGTAAAACTGCATGCGGGTGCGGCCGTGAATGGTGATGAGCTGGACGCCAGCGGCTTGAGCGCGGCGAGCAATTTCGGGTGCATTGATGGTGTTTTCATCCCAGCCGAGCCGCATCTTCAGCGTCACGGGCACATCGACCGCGCCGACGGTCGCCTCGATCAACGACAGCGCATGATCAGGATCCCGCATCAAGGCTGAACCGGAGTACCCGCCCGTCACCTTCTTGGCCGGACAACCCATATTGATGTCGATGATGCCAGCGCCATTGTCAGCCGCAATTTTTGCCGCTTCCGCCATAAAATGCGCTTCGCGCCCGGCGAGCTGCACCATATGCGGAACCATCCCGGCATTTTTCAGCCGCGCCCAGGATTCCCCACGATTGGCGACAAGTTCCCGGCTTGCGACCATTTCAGTCACCACAAGGCCCGCGCCGTAACGCCAGGCGAGCTGACGGAAAGGCAAATCTGTCACGCCCGACATAGGCGCCAGCACCGCGCGATTACGGATCGCGACTGAGCCGATGCTGAACGGGACTGACAACTCCGGAAGGGGCAAGTGATGATCTTTCGTGCAGAAGAGTTATATGCATTATTTTTAGACAGTGTTTGCGCAGTTGCCAAGCACTTTTACAGGGTTGCACCTTTTATTTGCGCGTGGCCTGCCTGCCTGTTTTGCTGGCGGCGGCAATTTGTGCAGGTTTGAACAAACGGGATGACCGATCCTGCGGCATGTGGGTGCGGGTGGGCGGCTTATCGGGCTGGCCATTCGGGTTTTGAAACGCTAGAGCAGGACTGTCAACCATTAAGGGTTGCGCACAAAGCATAAGACCAATGCAGGAAAGTACTATGAAACTCGGCATCGTCGTTGTCGCCGCAGGACGCGGAGAAAGAGCCGGCTCCCCCGAGGAAGGGCCGAAACAATATCGCCCGATCGGTGGCAAGGCCGTGATCGAGCATACATTGTCGACCTTTCTTGCCTGGGCAGGCACATATCCTATCGTGGTCGTTATCCATGCCGACGATGCGGCACTCCTGTCACCAATCCTTGAACGGCTGAATGCCGGGGAGCGGATCGTCACAGTCACGGGCGGCGCAACCCGGCAGCAATCGGTGCTCGCTGGTCTGGAAGCTCTGGCCGCGCAAGACCTCACACATGTGATGATCCACGATGCCGTGCGGCCTTTCATCGCCGTGGACATGCTGGAACGCATCGTGGCGCTGCACAAGGCGGGTGCTGTCGGCGTTCTGCCTGCCCTGCCCGTCACTGATACGCTGAAGCGTGGCGCAGGCGATTCCGTCGTGGAGACGGTTTCAAGGCAGGGTCTTTATGCGGCGCAGACACCGCAAAGCTTTGGCTATGGCGAAATCCTCGCCGCGCATCGCGCTGCTGCCACATCCGGAAAAACCGACTTTACCGACGACGCCTCGATCGCCGAGTGGGCAAGTCTGCCTGTGACGCTGACCGAAGGCTCGGTCGACAATGTGAAACTCACTCTCAAACGGGATATCGCCATGGCCGATGAAAAGCTCTCCTACGGACTGCCTGACGTGCGCACCGGCAATGGTTACGACGTGCACCAGCTGGAAGCAGGAGACGGTGTGACACTGTGCGGCGTCTTCATCGAACACGACCAGAAACTCAAAGGCCATTCGGATGCCGATGTGGCGCTGCATGCGCTGACGGATGCTCTGCTCGCCACCTGCGGCGCTGGCGACATAGGCGATCACTTCCCGCCTTCCGATCCGCAATGGAAGGGTGCCGCTTCGCGCATCTTCCTCGAACACGCGGCCAAGGTAGTCCGCGGCAATGGCGGCACGATCATGAATGCCGATGTCTCGCTGATTGCCGAAGCGCCGCGCATCGGACCGCATCGGCAGGCCATGCGTGAGGCGCTTTCCGACATTCTCGGCATCGCGCTGGAGCGCTGCTCGGTCAAGGCGACCACCAACGAGACGATTGGCTTCGTCGGCCGCCGCGAAGGTATTGCTGCGATTGCCACTGCCACTGTGGTCTACAAGGGCAGACCGCTATGAGCCTGTTTCCTGCGGATATAGAAGAACTGGCGCGGCGGATCATTTCTGACTTTACCGCCGGCGGCTTCATGGTCTCGACGGCGGAAAGCTGTACGGGCGGCCTGATTGCTGGTTCGCTAACGGAAATCGCCGGCTCTTCTGCCGTCGTCGATCGCGGCTTCGTCACCTACACGAACCAGGCCAAGATGGACATGCTTGGGGTTGGAACTGAGACGCTGGCGAATTTCGGCGCCGTATCCCGACAGACCGCGCTGCAAATGGCGCATGGCGCGCTATTTCGTTCCCGGGCGGATTTTGCCGTAGCCGTGACCGGCATTGCCGGTCCGGGCGGAGGTTCGGCTGAAAAACCGGTGGGGTTGGTGCATCTGGCCGCCAGGGCGCGCAGCGGTAAAATCCTGCACCATGAAATGCACTACGGAGAGATCGGGCGCACGGAAATCCGTCTTGCAACCATCAGAACGGCGCTCGAGATGCTGATTACCCTCAATCAGGCTGGGTCCGCGTAGATTTTATCGGCGCGGGTCTCGAAGGCTTCGGCGAACATGCGGAAGGCCCTGTCGAACATCGATCCCATGACCGCACCGAGCAGCCGGTTCTTGAATTCATACTCGATGAAAAAATGAATGGCCGAGCCGCCCTCTGCGGAGGCTTCAAAACGCCAGCGATTGTCGAGATATTTGAACGGGCCGTCGATATATTTCACGTCGATAGCGCGCTCTGCCGGGTTCAGCAGCACCTGCGTGGTGAAGGTCTCGCGAATGGCCTTGTAGCCCACCGTCATATCAGCCACCAGCAGAGTCTTGCCGTCCCGCTCCTTGCGCGAGCGGATGACCAGCGCTTCGCAAAGCGGCAGAAACTGCGGATACTTCTCCACATCGGCGACGAGGTCGTACATGCGGTCGGGCGAGTGTTTTACAAGGCGATGCGTTTCGAACTGTGGCATGAGCGGGAGTTAATCCTCGATAACAAGAAGATCAAGAAGGCGGCGAAGCTGTTTTCGGCTTTTAAGCTGGAATACCGGCACGTTGGGACCATAAAGCGCGAAATTCTGCTCGAAGATCGGGGCGTGGCGGCGTTCGAAATTCCAGATATAGCGCAGGAAATCGAGATCCAGTCTTTCGGGGCACCCTTCAGCCATTTCAGGACGCGCCTTGCCATACCCCTTGGCAATCCGAGTGATGGCGCCCCAAAGGCAAAGCCAGCGCGGCATGCGCACCCAAAGGACGATGTCGGATCTCGGCAGACGCATGTCGAAAGACGATGGATTGCTGCCGTCCATCAGCCACCGGTCTTTGGTGACGATGGCGGCGATCCTCTGCCGCTGTTCTTGGCGCGGGCGTGCCTGCCAGCCGGGCAACCAGAAAATATCGCGATCCATGGAAATGTATTCAAATCTAAAGCGTCTTACGAGCTTCCGGGAAAGCGTCGATTTTCCGCCTCCGGAGCAACCAACGACCGAAATACGCTGCGCAGATGCGATAATCGCAGCCGCGTCCTCCACGTTTTCAAGATAGTTCGGCATCGAATAAACCTCGTCTTCGCCACCATGCCATTTTTAAATAGCGCGGCTATTACTCTGCGGCGGCATGGCCGCGGCGTCCGATGTTACGGAAATTTAACTATTGCAACCCCCTCGCAGGGATTGCTATTTATTTGCGACTAATATTACACCCATGGGATGCAACGGCGCTGGAACCTCCCATTTTCACCGCGCTTATTCATCCCTGGGTTCACACCCACATAACCCGCTTTGAGCCACTGAGTGAGCCGATGGACGATTTTTCCAACATCATCAACCTTCTCGAATCCGCCAAGCAACTTGCATCGATGAACGAAATGCCGATGCTTGCCTATCTCATCGACGTTGCGAAATGCGAGGCGAGAGAGAACAAGCCGGTTTTGCGCAAGCGCAAACGCGGCGAATCGACCGCCAAGGAAGAATGTTAGACGCCGGCTCGATAAAGCCGGCTGGCCCAATCTTCAAGACGATGTCATAATCAGGACTGAAACCGGCCGCTTTTCGAGGCGGCCGTTTCTTTGCACGATGGAAATGACAATCTCATGATCGCCGCATCCGCCGATATCAGAACCTATACGCAGGAAAGACCGAAGGAACGGCACGGCTTCGTGCAGATCGTTCTTCCGGTCTCGGGATGTCTGCGGATCGATGTAGCAGGGCTACAGGACGAATTGTCCACCGGGCGCGCGGTCTTCATTCATCCCAACACATCGCACACACAGGAAGCGACGACGATCAACCGGTCGCTGGTGGTCGATATCGACGAAACTGCTGTTCCCGAACGGGTGCTGGAGAGATTTGTCCACAAGCCGTTTCTCGATATCGCACGGGATACACGGCAGCTGATCGCTTACATGCGCGGCGTCATCGGATCGGATGGGCCGCGTGAGGATATTGCCAACCTCTGGGCACCGCTCCTGATCGACAGCCTTGCGACTGAAAAGACCGATATCCGCCACCGCCTGCATGCGCTGGGCGAGATCGTCAGAGCGGAGCCATTTTTCCCCTGGACCATCGAGACGCTCGCATCCTGCGCCGCGATCAGCGATAGCCGCCTGCATGCGCTGTTTCTGGAAGAGTTTAGCCTCCCTCCTCACCGCTGGCTTGCAGAGCTGCGCATGGACAAGGTCTGCGCATTGCTGCGCCACTCCACATTGCCGATTGCGGAAATTGCCTTGCGGGCCGGCTTCTCCGACCAGACGGCACTGACGCGCGCCATGCGCAACGCGATGGGCAAAACGCCTGCCGCTTATCGCCGGGCCTTCGGAATTCACTGAAAGCACAGCACCTCTTCTCTCAGGAGTTTTTGTCAAGACAGCCGTACGTGGCTGTGGCACATCGCGGGCAATCGTGAATGCGGATGTGACATGACATGAACAAGACAAGCCTCGGTGTTATCTACGGCATGATGGCGGGCGCTCTCTGGGGTGCGATCTTTCTCGCCCCGAAACTCGTACCGGATTTTTCCGCCCTGCAACTGTCAACGGCCCGTTACCTGACATACGGGCTGATTTCGCTCATCATCATCGGACCGCGCCTGAAACGGGTATCGGCCCATTTCGGCGCGCGCGAATGGATCGCGCTCGGCTGGCTGAGCATGATCGGCAACATCGCCTATTATGTCTTCATATCAACGGCGGTGAAACTGAGCGGCGTTGCCTTCACGTCCATCATCATCGGATTCCTGCCGGTTGCCGTCACCATCATCGGCACGCGCGATCATGGCGCGGTATCGCTCAAGCGTCTGTGGCCGTCGCTCGCCTTTGGCGCAATCGGCATTATCGGCATATCCTGGCAGTCGCTGACGGAAAGCGATGCGGGGCTGGATGTATCCCGCCTGATCGGGCTGGCCTGTGCGCTTGGCGCGCTCGCCTCATGGACGGCCTTTGCGGTTGGCAATGCCCGCTGGCTGTCACGCCTTCACGATGTCAGCGCCGACGACTGGAACATGATGACGGGTGTGGTGACCGGAGGGCTGGCGCTGGCGCTCGCCATACCGGCCTTTGCTTTCGGCGGGGAAAGCCATAGCTCCGAGGACTGGCTGCATTTTGCGGCCATCGCCGCCGGTCTCGGTTTCACCGCATCCATTCTCGGAAATGCTCTCTGGAACCGCATGAGCCGCCTGCTGCCGCTCACCATGGTTGGACAGATGATCCTGTTCGAGACGCTCTTTGCCTTGCTCTATGGTTTCCTCTGGGAAGGTCGTGGGCCAACAATCGTGGAAGTCCTGGCGATTTGCTCAGTCGTGCTGAGCGTCATCCTGTGCATGCGCGCGCATCGGCCGGAGAAGGTTGTGGCATGACTTCAGGTGAAAGCAGCAACGTCATCCTCGGGACAAGCCCAAGGATGACGCGTGAGAGAAATTGCCCGCCCCGCCCACTTACTCCGCAGCGGCCAGAAGCTTCTTCTCGCGGGCTGCGCGCAGGCGTGCAAAATCGTCGCCCGCATGGTGGGAAGAACGCGTCAGCGGGCTGGAGGAGACCATCAGGAAGCCCTTGGTATAGGCGACCGTCTCATAGGACTTGAATTCCTCCGGCGTGACATACGCCTCAACCTTGTGGTGCTTGCGTGTCGGCTGCAGATACTGGCCAATCGTAAGGAAGTCTACGTCAGCACTGCGCAGATCGTCCATCAACTGCAACACTTCGTTGCGCTCTTCGCCAAGGCCGACCATGATGCCTGATTTGGTGAACATGGTGGGGTCCAGTTCCTTGACGCGCTGCAACAGGCGCACGGAATGAAAATAACGCGCACCGGGGCGAACCGTGAGGTAATTGCCGGGAACGGTTTCCATATTGTGGTTGAAGACATCGGGCTTCGCCGCGACGACACGCTCCAGCGCGCCGGGCTTCTTCAGGAAGTCCGGGGTCAGAATTTCGATGGTGGTGTTGGGAGACGCAGCGCGGATCGCCCAGATCACCTTTTCGAAGTGCTCCGCGCCGCCATCGGCAAGATCGTCGCGGTCAACCGAGGTAATGACGACGTGGCTGAGGCCCATCTGCTTGACGGCCTTGGCGACGTTTTCCGGCTCGTCCATGTCAAGCGCATTGGGCTTCCCGGTCGCGACGTTGCAGAAGGCGCAGGCGCGGGTGCAGATCTCACCCATGATCATGAAGGTCGCGTGTTTCTTGTCCCAGCATTCGCCGATATTTGGACAGCCGGCTTCCTCGCACACCGTCACCAGCTTGTGGCTGCGCACCAGTTCGCGCGTCTCGTGGTAGCCCTTGGATGTCGGCGCCTTGACGCGGATCCATTCCGGCTTGCGCATGACTTCGGTATCGGGCCGATGGGCCTTTTCCGGGTGGCGGATACGCTTTTCTTCGGACGAAGTCCTGTCGAGAATAGTGACCATAAGAAACCTGTTTCTATCGCTTGCCGCGATCATCACATTTATTGACGCGATGCTTTAGAACAATTCCAGAAAAAGCGTAAGCCCCTTCCGGGCACGAAGCCTAGTCAGCGCCGTACCAGCTTAGCCATGAACAACAACAGGCTGGCGCCGATGAAGGACGTTACGAAATAACCGAGCCTGCTGTCCTGCACGAAAACGTCGAAGGTTCTCAGCACCGCAACGGCAACCACCGAACCGACGATGCCGAGAACAATATTCATGAAGATGCCGAAACGCATATCCATGAGTTTGCCGGCGAGCCAGCCGGCAAGACCGCCGATGATGATTGCCGCAATCCAGCCGATATTTTCCATTCCCGCGCTCCCTTATAGAACCAGCGTTGAGACATATGGGACACCCGGCATGGTTAGACAATGCCGGGCATCACGGGGCACTCATGCGTTCAGCACACGTCCGTAGGCGTCGAGCACGCTTTCCTTCATCGACTCGGAAATGGTCGGATGCGGGAAGATCGTGTGCATCAGTTCCTCTTCTGTGGTCTCGAGGTTCATGGCGACCACGAAGCCCTGAATGAGTTCGGTGACTTCCGCACCAACCATGTGCGCGCCGATCAACTCGCCTGTCTTCTTGTCGAAGATGGTCTTGACCATGCCCTGATCTTCACCGAGCGCCACGGCCTTGCCGTTGGCCGCAAAGGAGAAGCGGCCAACGCGAATATCGCGGCCCAGTTCCTTCGCCTTGGCTTCGGTGAGACCAACAGAGGCGACCTGTGGATTGCAATAGGTGCAGCCGGGGATCTTGAGCTTGTCCATCGGGTGAACATTCGGCAGACCGGCGATCTTTTCAACGCAGATCACGGCCTCATGCTCGGCCTTGTGGGCGAGCAGCGGCGGGCCGGCGACATCGCCGATGGCGTAGACGCCAGGCACGTTGGTCTTGCCGTAACCGTCGATGACGATGAAGCCGCGATCGGTCTTCACGCCGACGGCCTCAAGGCCGATGCCTTCGATGTTGGCGACGACGCCGACAGCCGAAATCATCCGGTCAGCGGTGATCTTCTCGGACGAACCGTCCTTCTTCTCGAGCGTCGCAGTAACCGAATTCGCAGCCTTCTCGACCTTGGCAACCTTGGTTTCCAGATGGAACTTGATGCCCTGCTTCTCCAGCTGCTTCTTGGCGAAGGCAGAGATCTCCGCATCTTCGACCGGCATCACCTGGCTCATGATTTCAACGACGGTAACGTCGACACCCATGGTGCGGTAGAAGCTGGCGAATTCGATGCCGATGGCGCCGGAACCCATGACGAGCAGCGACTTCGGCAGTTCTTCCGGCTTCATTGCCTCGAAATAGGTCCAGATCAGCTTGCCATCCGGTTCGATGCCTGGAAGCGCGCGCGGGCGGGCGCCTGTGGCGACGATGATGTGCTTGGCGGTATAGGTGCCCTCGCCCAGCGTGTTCTTCGGAACCGGGCCCATCGGTTCGACGGGCTTCTTCTGGGTCTTGGAAACTACGATTTCACCGGGCTTGGTGATCTTGGCCTCGCCCCAGATGATATCGACCTTGTTCTTCTTGAACAGGAAGCCGACGCCGTTGTTCATGCGGTGCGCGATGCCGCGCGAACGATCAACGATCGCCTTGACATCAGGCTTGATCGAGCCTTCGAGCGTCAGGCCGTATTCCTTGGCGTGCTGAGCCGTATGCAAGACATCGGCAGTACGCAGCAGCGCCTTGGTGGGAATGCAGCCCCAGTTGGAGCAGATGCCTGCAAGGTGCTCGCGCTCGACCACGGCAACCTTCATGCCGAGCTGGGCTGCGCGAATCGCGGCAATATAACCGCCCGGTCCCGAACCGATGATGATGACGTCATAAGATTGAGCCATAGGTATCCTGCCTTGTCCTATCGGGTCACGGCATGCCGTTCCGAAACGAGAATTGTTGTCAAAGTCCGAGCATCATGCGAACGACGGGCTCCAGCCCGCGCCCGATAGCCCGCGTGTTTTCAGCATCGAGATGAACGCCGTCTACGGGCGTCGTGCGGGCAACTGATCCCGCATCGAAAAATCCGCAATCGAGATCGTCGGCCAAATCCCGGTAGACCGGGGCGAGCATCGCCGATTCATCGATCGCATCGCGAAAGATAGCGCCCATCACGGGGTTGGCCGTTTCGCACAGTTGCGGCGGCGCGACGATCAGAACATCCGGCGCTTCCCAGTCCGGCACCTGCCAGACATGGTTGCGCACCAGTTTGACCAGCCGCTCCACACCCTTCATCGCGACGATGGCCGAGCCATGGATCGACGGTTTCAAGTCGTTGGTGCCGAGCATGATGATGACCAGATCAAGCGGCGCGTGGCTGTGCAGAAGCGTCGGCAAGAGCCTTGCGCCGTTGCGATCGCAATCAGCGGTATGATCATCATAGGCGGTGGTTCGTCCACCCAGCCCTTCGTGGATCACCTTCACATCAGGCCCGAGCGCCTTTTGCAAGACGCTCGGCCAAAGATCGTCATGGCTGTGCCGGCCACCCGTTTCCGCATCTGATCCCCATGTCAGGGAATCGCCAAAGCAGAGGACCGACTTTACCATCTCACTCTCCGATCAAACCAGCATGCCCATCGGGTTTTCGATGTAGCGCTTGAAGGCGCCGATCAGCTCGGCTCCGAGCGCGCCATCGACGCAACGGTGGTCGGTAGAGAGCGTAACCGTCATGACATTGGCTATCTTGATCTCGCCGTTCTTCACGACAGCACGCTGTTCGCCCGCGCCGACTGCCAGAATGGTGGCATGCGGCGGGTTGATGACGGCGGAGAAGCTCTTGACGCCCATCATGCCCATGTTGGACACGGCCGTCGTGCCGCCCTGATACTCCTCGGGCTTCAGCTTGCGCTCCTTGGCGCGCTTGCCGTAGTCCTTCATCTCGTTGGAGATGGTGGAGAGCGACTTCTCTTCCGCCTTGCGGATGATCGGCGTGATCAGGCCACCCGGAATGGAAACGGCAACGCCGACATCCGAATGCTTGTGCTTGACCATGTTGCTTTCCGTCCAGGAGACGTTGGCATCAGGCACATCGCGTAGCGCGAGAGCCAGCGCCTTGATGACCATGTCGTTGACCGAAAGCTTGTAGGCGGGCTTGCCGTCCTTTTCGGGAGCGGCGGCGTTGAGCTGGGCGCGCAGCGCCAGAAGCGTATCCAGTTCGCAATCCACGGAAACGTAGAAATGCGGAACGGTCTGCTTGGATTCGACCAGACGCTTGGCGATGACCTTGCGCATGCCGTCATGCGGCACCAGTTCGTAAGAACCGGGTTCGAACAGCTTGAGAACAGCTTCTTCGGACGGGCCCTTGGCAAGTGCGGCAGCCGGTGCGCCTGCGGATGCTGCGGCGGCAGGAGCAGCCTTCGCACCACCAGAAGCGGCAGCCTTTTCCACGTCAGTCTTGACGATACGGCCATGCGGGCCGGAACCGGACACGGCCGTGAGGTCGAGACCGGCTTCCTTGGCGAGACGACGGGCAAGCGGCGAAGCGAAGATGCGCTCGCCGGATTTTGCAACCGGGGCCGGGGTGGAAGGTGCGGAGGACTGGTCGGCAACTGGCTTTTCAGCCTTGGCTGGCGCAGCTTCTTCCTTTGGCGCTTCGGCCTTCGCAGCTTCTTGCTTCGGAGCCTCGGCTTTGGCCTGGGACGCGGCAGGAGCAGCATTGCCGCCCTTTGCTGCCTCAGCCACATCCTCGCCATCGGCGGCGAGGATAGCGATCAGGGCGTTGACCTTGACCGCTTCCGTGCCTGCGGGAACCACGAGCTTGGCGACCGTGCCCTCATCGACGGCTTCCACTTCCATGGTTGCCTTGTCGGTCTCGATCTCGGCGATCACGTCACCGGGTGCGACCTTGTCGCCTTCCTTGACCAGCCACTTGGCCAGATTGCCCTCTTCCATGGTGGGAGAAAGGGCAGGCATGGTGATGTTTATCGGCATCGAAACGCCTCCCCTTACTTGTAGCAGACGGTTTTGACAGCCTGAACGACTTCATCGACGTTCGGCAAAGCCAGCTTTTCGAGGTTTGCCGCGTAAGGCATCGGAACGTCTTTGCCGGCAATCGTCAGGATCGGCGCATCGAGATAGTCGAAAGCGGCACGCATGACCTGATTGGCGATGAAGTCACCAACCGATGACTGCGGGAAGCCTTCCTCGACGGTGACCAGACGACCGGTCTTCTTGACCGATTCGATGACGGTGGGCAGATCCATCGGACGGATGGTGCGAAGGTCGATCAGTTCGACGTCGATGCCGAGCTTTTCGAGTTCCGCAACCGCCTTGATTGCGTAGGTCATGCCGATGCCGAAGGAAACGATCGTCGCATCCTTGCCCTTGCGGTGAATGCGCGCCTTGCCGATCGGCAGCACGAAATCGTCGAGCTTCGGCACTTCGAAGCTCTGGCCGTAGAGAATTTCGTTCTCAAGGAAGATGACCGGATTCGGATCGCGGATGGCTGCCTTCAGGAGACCCTTGGCGTCCGCTGCCGTGTAGGGCATGACGACCTTGAGGCCCGGAATATGGCTGTACCATGCGGCGTAACATTGCGAATGCTGAGCGCCAACGCGGGCAGCAGCACCCGAGGGGCCACGGAACACCATCGGTGCGCCCATCTGGCCGCCCGACATGTAAAGCGTCTTCGCAGCCGAGTTGACGATCTGGTCGATCGCCTGCATGGCGAAGTTGAAGGTCATGAATTCGACGATGGGCCGCAGGCCCGTCATTGCCGCACCGACGCCGATACCGGCAAAACCGTGCTCGGTGATCGGGGTGTCGATAACGCGGCGTTCGCCGAATTCCTGCAACAGGCCTTGGGTAATCTTGTAGGCGCCCTGATATTCGGCGACTTCCTCACCCATGACGAAGACTTTTTCGTCCGCGCGCATTTCTTCGGCCATGGCGTCGCGCAGCGCTTCACGCACCGTCGTCATCACCATTTCGGTGCCTTCAGGAATATCCGGATCGGCAGCGACTTCGATCTTAGGTGCTGCCGGAACCTTTGCGGCTTCCTTGGCAGCGCTCGGCTCCTCGGATGCTTCGCGGGTCTTGCCGCCTGCGGCATCCGAATCGGAATTTGCAGCTTCAGCCTTCGGCTCTTCCTTCTTGGCGGAAGAAGAGATGTCGGCAGCGCTTTCGCCTTCCTGGATGAGAACGGCGATCGGCGTGTTGACCTTGACGCCTTCGGTGCCGGCGTCGATCAGCAGCTTGCCGATAACACCTTCATCCACAGCTTCCACTTCCATGGTTGCCTTGTCGGTCTCGATCTCGGCAATCACGTCGCCGGAAGTGACCTTGTCGCCTTCCTTTTTAAGCCATTTGGAAAGCGTGCCTTCCTCCATGGTCGGGGAAAGGGCGGGCATAAGAATTTCTACTGGCATGGGTTTCCCTTTCCCGATCAGAGCAGAATATCGGTGTAGAGCTCGGATACATCCGGCTCTGGGTCGTTCTGGGCGAAGTCTGCGCTATCGGCGACGATATCACGGACATCCTTGTCGATGGCCTTCAACTCGTCTTCGCTTGCCCAGCCCTGCTCCAGAAGCCGTGCCTTGACCTGCTCAATCGGGTCATGTTCGGAGCGCATCTTCTGCACTTCGTCTTTCGAACGGTATTTCGCCGGGTCGGACATGGAGTGACCACGGTAACGGTAGGTCAGCATTTCCAGAATGATCGGACCCTTGCCGGAGCGGCAATGTTCCAGCGCCTGATCGGCGGCGGCCTTTACGGCGCGCACATCCATGCCATCCACCTGGATGCCGGGAATGCCGAAGGACTGGCCGCGCAGCGAATAGTTCGACTGTGCGGTGGCGCGGGCGGTCGAGGTGCCCATGGCGTAACGGTTGTTTTCAACGATATAGATGATCGGCAGCTTCCAGAGAGCGGCCATATTGAAGCTCTCGTAGACCTGACCCTGGTTGGCGGCGCCGTCACCGAAATAGGTCACGGAGACATTGTCGTTGCCGCGATATTTATTGGCGAAGGCAAGACCGGTTCCGAGCGAAACCTGCGCACCGACGATGCCGTGGCCGCCGTAGAAATGTTTCTCCTTGGAGAACATGTGCATCGAGCCGCCCTTGCCTTTCGACAGGCCGCCCTTGCGACCGGTCAATTCGGCCATGACGCCACGCGCGCTCATGCCCAGAGCCAACATATGGCCGTGGTCACGGTAAGCGGTGATGACCTGATCGCCTTCCTTCTGAGACATCTGCATGCCGACAACAACGGCTTCCTGACCGATGTAGAGGTGACAGAAACCACCGATGAAGCCCATGCCGTAAAGCTGGCCGGCTTTTTCCTCGAAGCGACGGATGAGAAGCATCTCACGATAGGCGTGAAGCTCTTCTTCCTTCGAAAAGTCCGGGCTGTTCTTACCGGTGAATTCGCCTGCAGCCTTTGCCGTTGTCTTTCGGCCGGATACGGACGCGGTTTTTCGCGGCGCCATTCATCCCTCCCTGAGTTGCCGTTTGAATGGATAGATTGGCGCGTACCATATGCAAGAAAATGCCATGCAGCAATGCTTTAAACGCATGGCACATATTCACGCTAAAGTGCTGTGAATAAATCACAAATCATTAATTAACTTGATTTCGGTTAATTAGAAGTAGGTATTCATGATGACAATTTCGTCCGTACGGGACATATTCAACTGATAACGGGAAATCTCGTCAATCATGTCACGTTCGAGAGAACCGTCGCTCAACAATTCGACCTGCCGCTCCAGCGCAACGCGCGCCTGCGTCAGCTTGGCAAGCTCTGCCGTTCTGGCAATACGCTGTCGCTCCAGCCGCTCCGTCGCCTGAAGGCCGAAGTCGCCGTGGATGGAATGATACCCGAAATAGGAAAGAAAAGCGATCGTAATGGCCGGAACGATCAAACGGCCGAATCGTCTCTTTTTATGATGTCTGGTCCACATGCCGGAGAGAAGCCTTAAAACGCATAATGTGAGTCTCGAGACTAATGCGGATTGTTTAACTATCCGTTGACCTTAAATTCCGCGCGGCTGATAGACGCAAAAAAGCCCGCCAGAGGCGGGCTAATAATGACGAAGATATCAGAGAGAGTTCGTTATGCCGAGCGTGATCCGGCATCAAGCCACAGCGCGTCTTCGCCGTGAAAAGAGTCTTTTCAACCCAGGGACCTGGGCTGACTGAACCCCGGATCAACTCGGGAGTGAGCAGTGCGGATAAACCGCCCATCCCTGAGACTGGCCCGCCAGGCGGCGGGCCATATCGCGAAACCCGAACGCGGATTATCCGCGCAGGATCGAACGGCCGGCGTAAGCAGCCTGCGGGCCCAGCATTTCTTCAATGCGGATAAGCTGGTTGTACTTTGCGAGCCGGTCGGAACGGGCAAGCGAGCCGGTCTTGATCTGACCGCAGTTGGTTGCGACCGCGAGATCGGCGATGGTGGAATCTTCCGTTTCGCCCGAACGGTGCGACATGACGGCGGTATAACCTGCCTTGTGCGCGGTTTCGACTGCGTCCAGCGTCTCGGAAAGCGAACCGATCTGGTTGACCTTGACGAGGATGGAGTTGGCGACACCCATCTTGATACCGTCGCGAAGGCGGGCGGAGTTGGTGACGAAAAGATCGTCGCCCACCAGCTGGCACTTGTTGCCAATGAGATCGGTCAGCGCCTTCCAGCCATCCCAGTCGTCTTCAGCCATGCCGTCTTCGACGGAGATGATCGGATATTTCGCCACGAGCTCGGCCAGGTATTCGGCCTGCTCGATCGGCGAACGGGTCTTGCCTTCGCCTTCATAAACGTAATTGCCGTTCTTGAAGAATTCGGTCGCCGCACAGTCGAGACCGATGAACATGTCGTCGCCCGGACGGTAGCCAGCCTTTTCGATCGACTTCATGATGAAATCGAGTGCTGCCGGCGCGCTTTCGAGACCCGGTGCAAAACCGCCCTCATCGCCGACATTGGTGTTGTGGCCCTGTGCGGACAGTTCTTTTTTCAGCGTATGGAAGACTTCGGAGCCCATGCGCACGGCTTCGCGAATATTTTCTGCGCCGACCGGCAGGATCATGAATTCCTGGAAGTCGATGGGGTTATCGGCATGCGCGCCGCCGTTGATGATGTTCATCATCGGAACCGGCAGCAGATGCGCGTTCGGGCCGCCGACATAACGGTAAAGCGGCAGGCCGGAGGCTTCAGCGGCAGCCTTCGCAACGGCGAGCGACACGCCGAGGATGGCGTTGGCGCCGATGCGCGACTTGTTCGGCGTGCCGTCGAGCGCGATCATCATCTGGTCGATCTGGATCTGGTTTTCAGCGTCGAAACCGCCAATCGCGTCGAAGATTTCCGTATTGACGGCTTCGACCGCCTTTTCCACGCCCTTGCCGAGATAACGCTTGCCGCCATCGCGCAGCTCAACCGCCTCATGCGCGCCGGTGGAGGCGCCGGAGGGAACGGCGGCACGGCCCATGGAGCCGTCTTCGAGATAAACGTCGACTTCAACGGTCGGATTGCCGCGGCTGTCGAGAATTTCGCGCGCGATGATATCGGTAATGGCAGTCATGGTCTCTCCCTTGGGAATGGAACAGATATTTTCCGTCGCCTGTCTTAGACGATGGCGAAGAAATTACAATGACGGCGGACGGCGGAAACAGCCCGCCCGCCATTAAAATCGATTGGCACAAAAGTGCCCGCTGTAACGGTCAGCCGATCAGGCTTTCGTAATCGCGTCGAAAGCCAGAAGCTTTTCGAGCAGTTTCGGCATGTCCTTCAGGTGGACCATGTTAGGGCCGTCTGACGGCGCATTGTCCGGATCCTCATGGGTCTCGATGAAGAGACCAGCCACGCCAACCGCAACGGCCGCACGCGCCAAAGTCTCGACGAATTCGCGCTGTCCGCCGGTGGAACCGCCCTGCCCGCCCGGCTGCTGCACCGAATGGGTGGCGTCAAACACGACCGGAGCGCCGAGCGAAGCCATGATCGGCAACGAGCGCATGTCGGAAACCAGCGTGTTGTAACCGAAGGACGCGCCGCGCTCGCACAACATCACATTCGGATTGCCGCTCTCATTGAGCTTGGCAAGCACGTTCTTCATGTCCCAGGGCGCCAGAAACTGGCCCTTCTTGACGTTGATGACGCGGCCGGTTTTGGCGGCAGCGACGAGAAGATCGGTCTGGCGGCTAAGGAACGCCGGGATTTGCAGCACATCCACCACCTCGGAAACGATGGCGCATTGATCTTCCGTGTGGATGTCGGTCAGAACAGGAAAACCGAATTCCTTCTTGAGATCGGCAAAAACCTGCATCGCGTTATCCAGGCCGATGCCGCGTTTTCCGGAAAGCGAAGTGCGGTTCGCCTTGTCGAAAGAGGACTTGTAGACAAGCCCTATTCCCAGCTTGTCGCAAAGCTCCTTCAGGACGCCAGCGATCATGAAGGCATGTTCGCGGCTTTCCATCTGGCAGGGGCCGGCAATCAGCGAAAACCGCTCGGTATTCGAGAAGGAAACCTTGCTGGCGCCGTCGCCGGCGGTGACTTTAAGATTGTTCGTAACGCTCATCATTTTTCCTCGAAGGCGAAGGCAACACCCTGACCGGGTGCTGCGGGCACCACCAGACGGCCGTCCGCTTTTGCGCAGGACACGCCATTAGCAGCAAGCACCGCCTCTGTCACGGCAAGATCGTGTGACGAAAAGACGATGCCCGCGCCGCGCAATCCGCCTTCGTTGCCATCCTGAGCATTCAGGGCCTGCCCGCTGAAAGCCGGTTTTCCGGTCAATCTGATGCTGGCATTGCCGGTCGCGAAAACCATATCACCGCCCGGAGACCATTTGCCTTCACAGCCAAACACCGTCTCGATCAGGCCCGCCACCTTCATATCGCCGCCGGTAAACAGGACGATTTCACTGAGGCCGGTGACACCATTGGCGTGGCGCTCCAGCATGGTGCGATCGCCCGGAAGGGCTTGAACCCGTTGACAACTGAACAAAAAGAAATCCGCGGCCGCCCCGCTTGCAGCAAAAGCAAGCCGGAACGCCGCCTCGCCTTGCGAGCCATCCGGCATCCGAACAGGCCGCGAAAACTCGAAAACATCGCCCGCCGAAAGGCCGGCTGCCCGAAACCGCTCATGGTCAACCAAGGCGTCTTCAGTCCTGGCGACAAGAGCCGAAAAACCCTCCTGCCCGTCCCGTTGCCGGAAGGCCACATCCCTGCCAGTGAAAACATCACCCCTCTCTATTGACGCATTATATTTAGCCGGATCAGTAATTGCGAGCGGCTCCAGATAGGTGCCATCGGCGAAAAATACGCAGGCATTTTGGGTGCCGAAAGGATGCAGAGCCTCCGGCGCAACCGTAAAGCCAAGACTGACGAGGCGCTTCACGGCGACGCCTATGACTTCCACGGGCAAAACGAGATGGTCAACGCTATAGGGTTTCGTCATGAAAATGTATCCTGCTGGCCTTCCGCCCGGAGCATGCCGGGACGGTTTCGACCGCACAAAAGCACAATTGCGTGCTATGAGGCAAATCATCACAGCAACAGATGGCACCTTCACGAAATTTTAGGGGATTGCAGAACACATATGGAACATATAGTGTTCGTTCTGTATTTGTTTCGCGACTTCCACTACGATTCTAAAGGGTGTTTTCCTCATGCTCACGCGCAAACAGCAGGAATTGCTTCTCTTCATTCATGAACGAATGAAAGAGTCCGGCGTGCCGCCCTCCTTCGATGAAATGAAGGACGCACTCGATCTTGCTTCGAAATCCGGCATCCACCGCCTGATAACCGCTCTCGAAGAGCGAGGATTCATTCGTCGGCTACCGAATAGAGCTCGGGCGCTGGAAGTCATCAAGCTGCCCGAGGCTTATACGCCGGGTGCAAGGCCGCAGCGCGGCTTTTCGCCGAGCGTTATCGAAGGCAGCCTTGGCAAGCCCAAGACGCCGGAACCGGCCCCTGCCCCCAAGACGCCGGCCAATGATCTGGGCGGGGCTGTCACCGTGCCGGTCATGGGCCGCATCGCTGCGGGCGTGCCGATTTCCGCCATCCAGAACAACACCCATGATGTGGCCGTGCCAGTAGACATGCTTGGCACGGGCGAACATTACGCTCTTGAGGTCAAGGGTGATTCGATGATCGAGGCCGGCATTTTCGACGGCGACACAGTCATCATCCGCAACGGCAACACCGCCAATCCCGGGGACATCGTTGTGGCTCTGGTGGATGACGAGGAAGCCACGCTGAAGCGCTTCCGCCGCAAGGGAGCCTCCATTGCGCTCGAGGCGGCAAACCCAGCCTATGAGACCCGTATCTTCGGGCCCGACCGGGTGAAAATTCAGGGCAAGCTGGTGGGGCTGATCCGCCGCTACCATTGATCTTATCGAACCGAACGTATTCACTTTACAATAGGCGTCATCGTGAAGATGGCGCCTATATTGGGTTTGGCTGTTTCCAAACGTGGCGTGCTTTTGCGGGTGCACGAGGATATGCGCCATTCAGCCTATGCGCGTTGCCCTTTCTAAACTGAGTTCCTACTCCATAAAGATGCTTCGGTTTCGCTACAGGCGTGGTGGCGAATGGGCTGTTCGCTATAATTGTCGAAGCGATCCCATCCGCTGTTTTTTAGCGACGTTGTTCTGTCGTGTTGCGCAGTCAGTTTTAGTGGTCACCAAAGGGTGACTTATCGCAAGTCGCGCTCTCAGCGACCCCACATCACCATTCATCAACGGCGTTTATGGGAGCCATGGATAATTTTCGATATTCCGTGAACGCTTGGCAGGTGTAGAAATACGCGTCATATCCGGGAGATACGCCATGTACGATCTTTATATAGCCAACAAGAACTATTCTTCATGGTCGCTGCGGCCGTGGGTATTGATGCGCACGCTCGGTATCGCCTTTGATGAAAAGCTCATTCCGTTCGGCGAAGGCGTCTCCTTCTCCTCCTTTTCGCCGACGGGCAAGGTGCCCTGCCTGGTCGACGAGGGTATGACGGTTTGGGAAACGCTTTCGATCGTCGAATATCTTGCCGAAAGACACCAGGGTGTCTGGGCAAGCGACAAGCATGCGAGGGCCTGGTCGCGTTCGGCCGCAAGTGAGATGCATGCCGGCTTTTCCTCGCTGCGCAATCTCTATCCCATGTCGGTGGGCATTCGGGTCAAACCCAGGGGCGGCGATGCCGGGCTTAAAGCCGATATAAAGCGGATCGATGCGTTGTGGAGCGAGGGTCTCACAAAATTCGGCGGGCCATATCTCGCCGGTCAAAAGTTCACGGCGGTCGATGCTTTCTTCTGCCCGGTTGCATTCCGTTTCCAGACCTATGGCAGCGCGGATCTTTCGCCAGCAGCGAAAGCCTATTGCGACCGGCTGCTCGCCCTGCCTGCCATGCAAGAATGGTACGAGGCCGGTTTGAAGGAGAGCTGGCGCGACGCTGGTCATGAAGAGGAAGTTGGCGAGATCGGCGAATTGACTGAAGATTTGCGCGCCAAGGCCCGATGATCCATGCTGGCGGCTGTCATTGCGACGCCGCCAGCAGCCGGATGATGGGCTGCGGCAGATCACGGTCGAAACGTCCGCTTTTCCAGTCGTAATAACGGTGCTGGCTCCAGGGCCTGTCCGTTCCGGCGATTGCGGCGCGCAGCCCGCTCGCCACACCCTCCTCCCTCTTGTTAGCAAAATCTATTTCCACAGAACCGAGACGCCGCAAGATGTCACGGCTGAGCAGGAGTGCACCCGAGCGGCACTGCGAAAAAGAGGTTCTGCGGGAAACAACGACGATATCGGCAATATCGCAGGCTTTTCCGGCGAAGCGGCCATCGTCCAGAACGACGATCCACTCTCCGCTTGCGGCGCTCGCTACGCACCATATGTCTTTCCTGCAGGTGAAGACGCCAACTTTGGCGTCTTTGAGCGCCGCCGTCATCTCGCGTACCACCACAGCCATGTCTTCGGGCGACAGTTTCGATCTCGAGTCAGAACCAGCAGTATTTGCCATGCTCTCACCATTTATAAAATCTGGCGGCACGGTTTTTTCCGGCAGCAGCAGCGCCCTTTGCCACTGGCCGTAAACGAAGCCCTGCGGACGGGCTTTTGTGGTTGAGACCTTGCCTTCCTCCACGAGTGCCACCAATTCGCCGTCCTCGTGAATCAATAGATCCGGCAGATCACGATAGGCCGTAACTGCCGACACGCCGAAGGCGAAGAGCAGAAACGGGATGCCAAGAAGCGCAAGCCGGCTGCGCAGCAATGTCAGCAGCAGGAAACCCACCGAAGCCAAACCGATAAACCAGCCATGCGGACGCCCAGTCGCTGCGCTGCCGCCCCAGGAGGCCACCTCGTTTGCAACCTCGATGACGAGTGCCATGCCATAACCCATGATCTTCAGGAACGGCGCATCGAGCCCGAAGGGCATCAGCAGCATGGCGAGAAGAGCGAATGGCATGACGATCAGCGACATGAGCGGCATTGCAGCCAGATTGGCGAACAGTCCATAGGTGGTGACACGGTGAAAATGTTCGGCCGAATAGATCGCCGTAGAAAGGCCCCCGATCAACGACGTCGTGATAACGCCGCCAATGACCGCGCCCATCATTTCCGCCACCTTCAGCCATGCGGGCTTGCGCCCGATGAACAGCCGTTCGCGGTCCGTGCGCCAACGGCTCCAGAAGGCATAGGCGGACACAAGCGCTATGGTGGCCGCAAATGACATCTGAAAACTCGGACCCATGATTTCCGAGGGCGAGAAAGCCAGAATGATCAGGGCGGAAATGGCAACGTTTCTGAGGCTGAGTGATGGTTGATCGAAAAGGACAGCAATCAGCATCACAGACATCATCAGCCAAGCACGCTCGGCGGAAACGGCAAAACCGGAAATCAGATAATAGGCAAGCGTCATCAGCAGTGCCGCGAAAGCCGCGATCTTCTTGACCGGCCAGCGCTGCGCAAAGGCGGGAAACAAGCTGAAAGCCAGTCTCAGGCCAACAAAGAATATGCCGGAGGCCAGTGCCATGTTGAGCCCGGATATGGCAACGATATGGGCAAGGCCGGAGAGCCGCAACGCCTCCATCGTCTCCGCCGATATAGCCTGTCTCTCATCGGTGATGATGGAGGCGGCGAAGGCTCCGGCATCACCGCCGATGGTGGTGCGGATGCGTTCGGCAATTGCGCTGCGAAGGCCGTAAAGCCGCATATCGGCCCATTCCAACCAACCCTTGTCAGGCCTTGCGTCACCAACGGGTGATACAAGCGCATCCGGTGATTTATAAAAGAAACCGGTCGCGCCTATGCCTCTGAAATAGGACGTGAAGGCGAAGTCGTTCAGTCCCGGCAAGGCCGGGCCGGACGGCGGCGAGAGGCGGACCTTGCCGCGAAGGGTTGCTCCGAGTGCGATCGGCTCGCCTCCGCCACGCGAAAGCACCGATATCCTCTGCGGCGGACGCGACAATGTCGGGTCCGCTGTTGCGGTCAGATCGACGACATATCGCCAGTAGCCGCGTGCATCGACCTCCCGGCGCACCACAGTGCCGGTGATGGTGGTGGTCACGGGGGTATCCAGCACCACGGTCCCTGCCCGTCGGGTTTCGAAATCGGCCAGGAGCATGCCGAGCAATAGAAAAGCGAAAGGGCCGCAAACCGCCGCCGCAATGCCAGCTTTATATCTCACAAAGAGCGCCAGAACGGCGACAAATAGAAATGTGGCAATCAAAATGACCGGGGAAGGCGTGGCATCTAGAGAAAACCAGAGTACCGCGCCGCAGCCGATGAAAACGGGAATGAAAAGAAAATAGTGGCCGAATGCGCGCTCCTCGGCCAGGCACGTGGCGATTTTTTCGGCCACGGTAGTGTTGCGGTTAATCTCGGGAATAATGGCGGGAGTGTCATATGTTGTCGCATCACTGCTTCGGCGGAGAGGAAACAGAATTTCCCGCGTGCCGGGCATGTCTCCCTGCATCGTTTTAGCATATACGAAATGCTGTTTTTCCCCTTGACCGAGCAATCCCCACCGCCCCTTGCCGCACCAAAAACAGGTTTGCAGACCAGCGCTGGGGATTGCAATCCTTTACTTTAACGATGCGTTGACCGAGATTGAATTGCTGCTGCCGGGAAAGCCTGAAGCAACGCGATTGCGTTTGCCGCAATGCACAATTTGACCTTTGGATAGCTTGGCATCCGCGCAAGGATCATATAGCTAATCGGTAGACGCTTAACCGCGGGGCGTATCTCAACGCCCCCACCCGCATGTTTTCGGAGGATCAGTATGACGGAAAAAAGCGCTACAGTGACACTTGGCGAAAAACAGGTCGAACTCCCGGTTAGGGAAGGCACGATTGGACCAAGCGTCGTCGATATCGCCACGCTGTACAAGCACACGGGCTCCTTCACCTACGACCCCGGCTTCACCTCGACAGCCTCCTGCGAATCCAAGATCACCTATATCGATGGTGACGAAGGCGTTCTTCTGCACCGCGGCTTCCCGATCGAGCAGCTTGCCGAACAGGGCGACTTCCTGGAAACCTGCTATCTGCTGCTTTACGGCGAATTGCCGACGGCTGCGCAGAAGAAGGACTTCGACACCCGCGTAACGCGCCACACCATGGTGCACGAGCAGATGAGCCGCTTTTTCACCGGCTACCGTCGCGACGCACATCCGATGGCTGTCATGTGCGGCACGGTCGGCGCGCTCTCGGCCTTCTATCACGACTCGACGGACATTACGGATCCGCACCAGCGCATGGTCGCTTCGCTGCGGATGATCGCGAAAATGCCGACGATCGCCGCCATGGCCTACAAGTACCATATCGGCCAGCCCTTCGTTTACCCGAAGAACGACCTCGATTACGCTTCCAACTTCCTGCACATGTGCTTTGCCGTGCCTTGCGAAGAGTACAAGGTCGATCCGGTTCTGGCTCGCGCCATGGACCGCATCTTCATCCTGCATGCGGATCACGAGCAGAACGCTTCCACCTCCACGGTGCGTCTTGCCGGTTCGTCGGGTGCAAACCCGTTCGCCTGTATTGCAGCGGGCATCGCCTGCCTCTGGGGTCCGGCACATGGCGGCGCCAACGAAGCGGCGCTCAACATGCTCAACGAAATCGGCACGGTTGACCGCATTCCGGAATATATTGCCCGCGCCAAGGACAAGAACGATCCGTTCCGCCTGATGGGCTTTGGCCACCGCGTGTACAAGAACTACGACCCGCGCGCCAAGATCATGCAGAAGACGATGTACGAAGTGCTGGAAGCCACCGGCAACTCCGACGATCCGATCATGCAGGTCGCGCTCGAACTCGAAAAGATCGCTCTTTCCGATCCTTATTTCGTCGAGAAGAAGCTGTACCCGAACGTCGACTTCTATTCGGGTATCACGCTGAAGGCGCTTGGCTTCCCCACGACCATGTTTACCGTGCTGTTCGCACTGGCCCGCACCGTCGGCTGGATCGCGCAGTGGAACGAAATGATCGAGGATCCGCAGCAGCGCATCGGCCGTCCGCGTCAGCTCTACACGGGCGCCGGCAAGCGTGACTACGTTCCGGTTTCCAAGCGTTAAGCCGGGAAACCAACCAACATAAAAAAGCCGGCGGGTTTTATCCGCCGGCTTTTTTGTTGGATATGATCATCGATAAGAATAGCGAAACCTGCCCTGCCAACCCCAGGAAGCAGAGAGGATCGCTACCGGTTCAGCCTTGCTGCTTGCGGCTGTTCAGCACATCGAGAAGTATAAGGGCGCCGGTTTCGCCAGGAGGCACTTCTGTGTGCAAACGCTCCTGCACAAGAGCATAGCCGTCCAGCATCGCCCGCCGTTCGGTGGTGTCGGATGAGAGCCGTTCGGCCCAGCGCAACATCGACCCTGCCCGTACCACCTCGTTGAAATACTCCGGCACCACGACATAGTCGGCAATCAGGTTCGGAAGCGCACCGGTCCAGGTTTTCACCCGCTTGCTCAGCATTGTGAAAATCCAGTCGGTCTTGTAGACCGATATGGTTGGTACGCCGACGAGCGCGAGCTCGAGAATAACGGTGCCGGACGCGGCAATCGCCGCATCGGCGCGCGCAAATGCATTCCACTTGAAGGCGGGATCGATGCCGATTTCAGGCCTGATATCCTGCGGCCATGTTGCCGCCAGTTCGCGGATGCGGTTTTCCTGGCGCGGCACTGTCGGCAGCAGAAACTTCGTCGGGCCATTGCGCTCGACATATGCTTTTGCCGCTTCCTGAAACGGCTCCATCAACCGGGTCGTTTCGGTGGAACGTGACCCCGGCAGGAGCAGAATGGTTTTCGGTTCGCCGTTGGCAGGCAGGGGCCGCTCAGCCCGCCTCTGCCGCACGGAGAGCACGTCTTGATCGACGCTGAGGCGATGGCCGACAAAGGTTGTCGGCGGGCCGCCGAGACACCGCATCGCCTCCGGCTCGAATGGAAGCAGGGCCAGAACGTGATCGACATAGGACAACATCGCAGTGGCGCGATATTCCTTCCACGCCCATACGCTGGGGCAGACATAATTGACGACCGGCAGATGCGGCAATTGTTTGCGGACTTTTTTCGCAACACGATGGGTGAAATCCGGGCTGTCGATGATCAGCAGAATATCCGGCTTGGCGACAATGATTGCCTGCGCGGTCTGGTTGATCCGCGAAATCAGCTTCGGCAGCTTCTTCAGAACCTGCGTGAAGCCCATGATGGAGAGTTCGGAATAATCGAACAGCGAAACCAGCCCCTGCGCCTCCAGAGCCTCACCGCCGACGCCCATCAACTCGACAGAACCCGAGTAATGGCCTTTCAGGGACCGGATGAGATCGGCACCCAGAAGATCGCCCGATACCTCGCCGGCTATAACCGCCACCTTCAACGTTGCCGTCATCCCACCATGTCTCCGCCCATCATGTCTTCACCGAGTGACGTATCGATACCGCAGACGAATATGCCGGCCTGATCTGCCGCCTTCAACATCTCATCGCGATCAAGTACCAGCGCGCGCCCGGCTTCAACGGCGATCCCCGCCAGCCCGGCCTTATGCGCGTTCTCCACCGTTTCCACGCCGATGGTCGGCAAGTCAGCGCGGATATCCTGCTGCGGCTTGCAGAGCTTTACCAGAACACCCTTGCGACGGGTCGAGATGCGGCCCTCAGCGCGTAATGCCGCGACACGCGCCAGCATCGCGTCTGTGCCCTCGACGCCCTCCAGTGCAACGATACGGCCGCCAACGGCGACTGCACCCTGCCCGACATCAAGCGTGCCGAGTGCCAGTGCGGCCTGCGCAGCCTTGCGTATGTCGCGCAGATCGTCTTCAGCAGGTTTATGCGCACCGAAAGGGCCGGTCGTCGCAAGCAGACCGGGTGCGATCTCGTGGGCGCCAATGACTTTTGCCCCAAGCGTGCCGATGACCTTGATGACCATCTGCAAAACGGCGTCATCGCCGCTCGACAGCAGGGTGCGGACGATGGATGGCAGTTTCAGCAATATGCCGATCGTGGGGCGGATTTCCCGCAATTCAGGGCGCCGCGCCACGGCGCCGGAAAGCACGACGCGGTCCACCTGGTTTTCGCGTAGCAGGCGGCCAAGCCCGGCGACATCGCCGACGCTAATCACCGCATTGTCGAAACCGCTCCAGTCAAACTGGGAATCATCGCGCAGCTGTACAATCAAGGGGTTCTCCCCCATCTCTCGCGCGGCCGCCGCGACATGCAGCGGCAGCTGGCCGCTGCCGGCCACGATGGCGAGACGCCCGCCGCCTGTCACGGCTCACTTGCCCCGGTTTGGCGAGGAAAGCGCGCGGTCGCTGTCCGCACCGATGAAATCGAGGATTTCGATGACCTGGGGGCAATCGAGATATTCTGCGCGGTCAATCGCAGCCGCATTGCTGCGGATGGCGCCTTCGCCTTCGAATATCTGCTTGAAGACGCGCCTGACCTTGTGAATATCCGCGCGGTCGATACCGGAACGCGTCATGCCAACGACATTCAGCCCGCCGAGAATGCCTGGATTACCGTTCAGCATGCCATAGGGAATGACGTCATAATTGACCGCCGACAACCCGCCGATGAAGGCCTGACGACCGATTCGGGTGAACTGGTGCACGGCACAGCCGCCGCCCAGGATAGCGCGGTCCTCAATGGTGACATGTCCCGCCAGCATTACATTGTTCGACAGGATGATATGGTTGCCGAGGCGACAATCATGCGCCACATGCGAATTGGCGAGGAACAGGTTGTCATCGCCGACAATCGTCTTGCCGCTGCCGTCGGAGCTGCCCGCATTCATCGTTACGCCTTCGCGCATGATGCAGCGCGCACCGATCTCGAGCGTCGTTTCCGAGCCATCGTGGCGAATTGCCTGCGGTGTACCGCCAATAACGGCCATTGGATGGATGACCGAACCACGGCCAATTACGGTGAGACCGGAGACGACGGCATGATTGTGCAGCGTGACCTCGTCTTGCAGAGTAACTTTCGCGCCGACATAGCTCAGGGCACCGATGACGACATTTTCACCGATAACCGCGCCGTCTTCGACAACGGCGGTCGGGTGAATTTTTGCCGAAGCCGCGATAGTGCTCATTGCTCGTCCTCGGGGATCATCATCGCGCCGACGTCAGCTTCCGCCACCAGCGCGCCTTCGACCTTGGCCTCGCAATGAAATTTGAAGACATTGCCCCGCTGGCGCTGCTTGACCACGTGAATTTCCAGACGATCGCCGGGAACGACGGGTCTGCGGAAGCGCGCGTTGTCGATTGTCATGAAATAGACGAGATAACCGCCCTCACCCTGGCTGCGGGCGCAGATCGCACCTGCCGTCTGGGCCATGGCCTCGACGATCAAAACACCCGGCATGATCGGGCGATCCGGG
This sequence comes from Agrobacterium sp. K11, assembly GCF_059429395.1. Taxonomy (NCBI): domain Bacteria; kingdom Pseudomonadati; phylum Pseudomonadota; class Alphaproteobacteria; order Hyphomicrobiales; family Rhizobiaceae; genus Agrobacterium; species Agrobacterium sp. K11. Next base: position 68,773 of record NZ_JCAHRB010000005.1, read on the forward strand.
AAATGACCGGTGAAATGCGGTTCGTTGACCGTCACGTTCTTGATGCCAATCGCCGAATTATTACCATCGATCTCGATGATCTTGTCGATGAGCAAGAACGGGTAACGATGCGGCAAAAGCTTCATGACTTCCAGAATGTCAGCCGCGGCGAGCGTCGTTTTGGTTTCTTCAGCCATCGTTTTTTTCTCCTGTTTTTTTATCACGCCCTTCAGCGCGCGCCAGAATATCGGCCATGTCGCGCAGGAAATACTTCATCGGACGCGCTGGCGTCCCACCATAACGGGCGCCGGCCGGAACGTCGGCGACAACACCGCTCATCGCCGCAATCTGCACGCCGTCACCAATAGTGATATGGCCGTTGATACCCGCCGCGCCGCCGATCATCACACCATCGCCGATGCGGGTGCTGCCCGCAATGCCGACCTTGCTGACGATGCCGCAATGGCGGCCGATGCGGACGTTGTGGCCGATCTGAACCTGATTGTCGATCTTGGTACCTTCGCCGATGACCGTATCGTCCATCGTGCCACGGTCGATCGTCGTATTAGCGCCGATCTCAACATTATCCTGAATGATAACCCGGCCGATCTGCACGATTTTCAGCATGCCGCGCGGACCGGGCGCATAACCGAACCCGTCCTGACCGATGCGCGCTCCGTTGTGAATAATCACATTGTTGCCTATGAGAGCGGCAAGAATGCTCGCGCCGCCGGCAATCGTGCAATCACGCCCCACCTGAACATCCGCGCCGATGATGACACCAGGCCCGATCCGCGTACCGGCGCCGATATGGGCACCAGCGCCAATCACGGCGAGCGGCTCGACAATCACGCCAGCTTCCAGCTTTGCAGACGGATCGACATGCGCGGTATGGGAAACTTCAGCTTCCATCACCACAATCGTACCGGGACGCATCGCGGCGGGATGCAACAAGGCACCTACCTGCGCAAAAAGCGTGTGCGGGTTTTTCGATATCAGCGCCGGGATGTGAGACGGCAGCATATCCGCAAGCGCGGCGTCACAAATGACGGCGCCAGCCTCACAGGTCGGCAACTCATCGCGGTTTTTGCGAGAAAGAATATAGCAGAGCTGGTCGGGTTTTGCCCGGTAGACCGGCGCAACGGACCTGATGATCCGTTCTCCCGCCGCCTCATCAGACAGTTCCGCCCCAAAACGGTCTGCGATGTCTTTCAATCGCAGTCCCTCGTGGGGCGGAAAAAACGCGTTGTATTCCATTAGCCGGACACTCCAGAACGTTCAAAGTTGCAGTTCTGGACTGCCGATATCAGAAAGTGTTGGACATGCCAAACCGGAAACGCTGTTCCTCGTCGTAGTCTTCCTTGGCGATCGGAACCGCATAGTCGACGCGGATCGGGCCGAAGGGCGATGCCCACATCACGCCGATACCGGCGGATGCGCGGATGGAGTTGTCATCCTTCACGCCTGCGCTGTTGGCAACCTTGTTGCCGTACAGCGTACCGGCATCGACGAAACCGGCGAGACGAAGGCCGAAATCTTCCGGAACACCTGGCATCGGAGCCGTGACTTCAGCAGAAGCCGCGAAGTAGGTCGTGCCGCCGATGGAGTCGGAACCGATACGCGGGCCAATACCATCGTTCTTGAAGCCGCGAACCTGACGACCACCGAACTTGAACTGATCGAACACCAGCAGATTGTCGCCCGTCGGAACCACGTGACCCGCCTGACCGGTGAGCGAGCCGATAACGTCGTACTCATCCGAAAGCGTGTAGTAGAAGCGCGCCTTGGCGTAGATCTTGTAATATTCGGAATCGCCGCCGAGGCCTGCAAATTCGTTCGTCAAGGCAGCCTGCCAGCCTTCGCGCGGCATGTTGCGGTCGTCGAGCGTATTGTAGTTCAGCGTGTTGGAGATGATGGACTGTGTCCAGTCACCGCCACGGATCAGAGCCTTATAGGGCTCGGCAAGATTGCTGCCGGTTTCCCAATCGCCCTCACCGTCGTAGTTGAGCTGCTTGTAGGTGTACTTGAACGTCGTCGAGAGGTTCTCGGTGATCGGAGCCGTCACGCGCAGTGCGAAGCCCTGCTCGTCGTAATCGTAATAGTCTTCGCTGCGGCTCTGGCTCTTGAACAGGTCGAAACCTGCGGCCAGACGGTAACCAAGGAAATACGGCTCGGTGAAGGACAGCGTGTAGCTGCGTGCATCGTCTTCACCCGCACCGGCGGCGAGACGAATGTACTGGCCACGACCGAGGAAGTTCTTCTCTTCGATCGATGCTTCAAGCAGCACACCGTCGTTCTGCGAGTAACCCGCACCGATACCGAACGAACCAGTCGACTGATCTTCCACGTCGACAACGATGACGACGCGATCAGGCGCGCTGCCGCCGGCAGTCGAGACATTGACCTTCGAGAAATAACCGAGCGCTTCAAGACGGCGCTTGGCAGCCGTGATGACCGTCTGGTTGAAAGCATCGCCTTCGGAAATATCGAACTCGCGGCGAATGACGTAGTCACGCGTACGCGTGTTGCCACGGATTTCGATACGCTCGACATAGGCGCGCTCGCCCTGATCGACGATATAGGTCACACCGATGGTGTTACCGGACATATCGCGGTCGCCGCGCGGCGTTACACGGGCGAAAGGATACCCCTCACCGGCAACGCGCTTGGAAATCGCTTCCATGCTCTGCTGGACTTCCTTGGCGCTGTAGCTAGCGCCCTGGCGGGTTTCCACGAGACCCTGAAGCTCGGAGCCGTCAATACCCGGAACAGTCGATTCGACTGCGACGTTGCCGAAGTCGTACTTCTTGCCTTCGTCGACCGTGATGGAGATGGTGTATTCGTTCTTGGACTCATCAAGCACCGCGTCGGACGACACGACCCGGAAGTCGGCATAACCACGGTTGTAGTAGAACTGGCGCAGCGCCTCTTCATCGGCGCGCAGCTTGTCCTCGTTATACACGTCCTTGCGTGTCAGGAACGACAGCATGTTGGACTTCTTGGTATTGATGACAGCGGCCAGACGACCGTCGCTATAGGAATTGTTACCGACAAAATCGATGCGGCCGATCTTCGTGCGCTCGCCTTCGTTAATGACGAAAGCGATGTTCACACGGCCCTGACCAACGGAAACGGTCTGGGTGGTGATTTCGACGTCGCTGCGGCCGATCGCGGAATAGGCTTCCTTGATGCGCGCGATATCGGCAGTAACGATTGCCTGATTGAACGGGCCGAGCGGCTGGGTCTGCACGACGCCAGCGAGCTTGTCGTCCTTGATCTTGCGGTTGCCGTTGAAAACCACCTGATTGACGAGCTGATTTTCGTTGACCGTTACAACCAGCGTGCTGCCGGAAACGCGCATGGAGACATTCGAGAAGTAACCGGTAGCGTAAAGACGCTTCACCGATTCATCGATGTCCGAATTGGAAAAGTTCTTACCCGGCGCAATGGTAATGTTGGAGCGTACGGAGTCCGCACCGGATCTCTCAGCGCCACGAACATCAATCTTGCTGATGACGGCTGCATTCGCAACACCAGCAGAGGCAAGCACGCCGAGGCCCGCAACCGAAGAAACACCAGCAGACAGCGCAACCGCCGACACCGCGTTCAAAAATCTTGAACCAGCCTTCATTTCAATTCTTACCTTTTTACGTTGTCCCTCAGCGGGCGGAACCCGACTCCGGCCATGTGCGTCGTTTTACCTGCTTTTCCCCTACAAGCAAGTCAGAACGTTAAATTCTGTTTACTTCGTGATCCAGAGTGGCGCATTCGCCACTTCGGGATAAAAACAGGGTAAACAATCGACTAACAAAACCGTTAAAAAACTATCCTCAGCCAATCAAGCTGCTGATATCATTCCATGTTGCAAAAACCATAAGACCCAAAATCATTGCCATGCCGATACGGAACGCAACCTCCTGCGCACCGGCACCAAGCGGTCTGCCGCGGATGGCCTCGATTGCATAAAACACCAGATGTCCGCCGTCCAGAACCGGCACAGGCATCAGGTTCAAAAGACCGATCGATACGGAAAGAACCGCTGCGAGCTGGATGACGGCCGAAATACCGAGCGTCGCCATCTGACCGGAAGCCTGTGCTACGCGGACGGGACCGCCCAGTTGATCGGCGTTCATGCGCCCGGTCACGAGGTTACCGATGTAGTTGAAAGTACCGGTGATGACGTGGCCCGTTTCACGCACGCCCTCAAGCAGCGCCTCAGACGGCGAATACTCGATGTGGCGGAAATTGCCGCTGTTCTGGTCGGTGACAATGCCGATGATGCCCATTTCCAGCTTGTTGCCGAACTGGTCCGTGGTTTCGGTGCGGGTCGGAACCATCGGCAGCTTCAGCTCCTCGCCTGCCCTTTCGACGGTCACAGTGATCGGCGTGCCCGGACGGATGCCGACATAACGGCGTACGTCCTCGAACGTCTTGACCTTTTCACCGTCGATCGCAACGAGGCGGTCACCGGGGTGCACGCCGGCGGCCGCAGCCGCGCTGTTTTCACGCACTTCCGCCACGACCGGATCGGCGATCATACGGCCATAGACACCGAACAGGACCGCGAAGATGAGAATGGCGAGAATGAAATTGGCAATAGGTCCGGCGGCAACCGTCGCCGCCCTTTTCCACAGCTTAGCGCCGGAAAGCGTCTGCGCCCTCTCCTCAAGCGACATGTGCGACAGGCCGGAACTATCCGGCTTGCTGGACGCATCCTCGTCGCCGAAGAATTTTACGTAGCCGCCGAGCGGTATGGCGGAAATCTTCCAGCGCGTGCCGTGACTGTCGGTAAAGCCGATCAGCTCCGGGCCGAAACCGATGGAAAAGGCCGTGGAGCGAATGCCGCTCCAGCGGCCGACAAGGTAGTGGCCCATTTCATGGACGAAAACGAGCAGGGAAAGTACGAGGACGAAGGGCACGATATAGCCGGTCAGAAAACCGGTCGCCGCCATTACTGTGTTCATGACAATCTGCCCTTTATTTCATGACCTTGCGTGCCGCTTAAAAGCCCGGCAACAGGCCGCCGCCCGATCCGGGCACGTCGCCGGTTGCCGCCGCATGCACGAAAGCAATGAGGAATACCGTAAAGCAGGCGAAAACAAGACCGTCAACCCGGTCCATGAAGCCGCCATGGCCGGGAATGAGATGGCTCGAATCCTTGACCTGAAAACGCCGTTTCACGAAGGATTCGAAGAGATCGCCTATCTGGCTGAACACCGAAAGAATGAGAGCGAGTCCAAGCAGCAGCAGGCTGATCCTGCCGTGATAGGCAAGAGACACCGCGCCGCCGCCGATCAATGCGGCCACCGCTCCGCCGATTGCGCCTGACCAAGTCTTGCCCGGTGAGATCGACGGCGCAAGCTTTGGCCCGCCGATGGCGCGCCCGACGAAATAAGCGAGAATATCCGTTGACCAGACGACAGCGAAAATGAACAGGATGGCGACGAAACCGGTCAGCTCATCGCCGCGAATGGCGGCCAGCGATATGCCGCTCAGACCCGCATAAACGATGCCGCCCACCAGCCACCAGTTTCTGCCACGCAAGACGGGAAAAAGTGCTGCCGTCAGCGTGAAGCCAGAGAGCAGAGGCAGGTCGAGCGAAGGTTCGCCGAAAATCGTGTTGCCGGCGATGACGGCAACCGCAAACCAGCCCCAGGCATTGCCGGTGGAATTGGTTTCCGACATGCGGGTGATTGTCGCCCATTCATAATAGATGAGGATCGCCAGCAGACCGGCCACGATGCGGAACAGAATGCCGCCATACCAGGTCGCAGCCAAAATGACCGCCGCCATGACGATTGCGGATATGATCCGCAGTCTGAGTTCACGGCTCATCAGGCGCCTGCCACGGCAACCTGCTCGGCCAGAGCGCCAAAACGGCGATCACGCGTTGCATATTGCTCGATTGCGGAAAAAAACCGCTGCCGGTCGAAGTCGGGCCAATATTCGGGAACGAACAGGAACTCGGAATAGGCAGCCTGCCAGAGCAGGAAGTTCGACAGCCGTTCCTCACCGCTGGTGCGGATGATCAGATCAGGATCCGGTATTCCTGATGTATCGAGTCTGGCCGAAATAATCTCCGGCGTGATCGATTCTGCATCCAGCCGGCCTTCGGCGACATCGCGGGCAATAGCCATTGTCGCGCGGGCAATCTCGTCGCGGCTGCCGTAATTAAAGGCAATCACCAGCGTCAGCCTGGTGTTGTCAGCCGTCATGTGTTCCGCTTCTTCGAGAAGACTGCGGATATCGTTTTTCAGCCCCTGCCTATCGCCGATGATGCGTACACGCACGTTTTCGCGGTGCAGTTCCGCAAGGTCGCGCCTAATGAAAGCCTTTAAGAGCCCCATCAGGTCGCTGACCTCGGATTCGGGCCTGCGCCAGTTTTCCGACGAGAACGCGAAAAGTGTGAGGTAGCGGACACCGCAGTCGCCGGCCGCACGCACCGTTTCGCGCACAGCCTCGACCCCGCGGCGATGCCCCATCACGCGCGGAAGACCGCGCTGTTTTGCCCATCGCCCATTTCCATCCATGATGATGGCGACGTGCTCGGGTATTGAGGAACGTGTCGTCGTCGGCATATCGATCCAGTAACAGGCAGCGCGGAATTAAAACGAATAAAATACAGGTCTATCGCAAGCGATACTAGACCTGCATGATTTCCTTTTCCTTCTCGCCAAGCAAGCGCTCAATTTCCGAAATCGTGTCGTCGGTGATTTTCTGCACTTTTTCCGACTGTCCGCGGCTTTCGTCCTGACCGATATCACCGTCTTTTTCGGCTTTTTTCAGACCATCCATGCCATCGCGACGCACGTGACGAATCGCCACCTTGGACTTCTCGGCGTAGTCATGAGCTACCTTGACGAGCGATTTGCGGCGCTCCTCGTTGAGTTCTGGCAGCGGGATACGCAGGTTCTGACCATCAACGATCGGGTTGAGGCCGAGATTGGATTCGCGGATGGCACGGTCGACGGCGTTCACCATCGACTTGTCCCAGATGTTGACGCCGAGCATGCGCGGCTCCGGAACCGTGATGTTTGCGACCTGGTTTAGCGGAACGCGCGAGCCATAGGCCTCGATGGTCACCGGATCGAGAATGTTGGCCGAAGCGCGGCCGGTGCGCAGCGATGCGATATCGCTTTTGAATGCATTGATGGCACCATCCATGCGGCGCTTGATATCGTTGAGGTCAATACCACTCATCTTGATACTCCATCTCTATCGGCCGTGGCGGCCGGAATACGCCACAGGGGCGACATCGTTTTTTGATTATTTGTCGTGCACGATGGTCTTGCGGCCGCCGCCGGTCAATATCTGCGCGAAACCGCCCTTCTCGTGGATCGAGAAAACAATGATCGGGATGTGATTCTCGCGGGCAAGCGCGACAGCTGCAATATCCATGACTGCCAGTCCCTTGCCTAGCACTTCGCTGTGGGTCAGCTCGTCGAAACGGGTGGCTGCCGGGTCCTTTTTCGGATCGGCGGAATAGATGCCGTCCACCTGGGTGCCCTTGAAGATTGCTTCCGCACCCATTTCCGCGGCGCGCAGCGCTGCAGCGGAATCGGTTGTAAAGAAGGGGTTGCCCGTGCCGCCGGCAAAAATCACCACGCGGCCCTGCGCCAGATGGTGGAGCGCTGCACGCTGCGAGAAGCTCTCACAGATTTCCGGCATCGCAATTGCGGACAGAACGACGGTGTCAATGCTGAGCTTGCGCAGGGAGGTTGCGAGCGCCAGCGCGTTGATGACGGTGGCCAGCATGCCCATATGGTCGCCGGTAACGCGATCACCGCCCTTGGACGCCACGGCAACGCCGCGGAAAATATTGCCACCGCCGACGACAACGCCGACTTCAACGCCCATCGCCCTCGCCTCGGCAATATCGGAGGCGATACGGTCTGCAACCGCCACATCGATACCGAAACCCTGATCGCCCATAAGGGCTTCGCCGGAAGCCTTGAGAAGAACACGTTTGTAGATCGGCTTGGAAGACATCATGACTCCTCGGAAATGTAACCGAAACGCGGATACACGAAGGGCACCGCGTTGTCACGCGATGCCCTCCCGTTTTCCCAAGATTGGGTAAATATAATCAGCCCTTGGCGACTGCAGCGACTTCTGCTGCGAAATCGCTTTCTTCCTTTTCGACGCCTTCGCCGAGCAGCAGGCGAACCATGCCCGTCACTTCGATGGCAGCACCGGCTTCCTTTTCAGCTTCCTTGACGGCAGCGCCGACAGTGATGTCGGGGTTGATGACGAAAGCCTGCGACAGAAGAGCGACTTCTTCGAAGAACTTGCGCATACGGCCATCAACCATCTTTTCGATGATGGCTTCCGGCTTGCCGGATTCACGGGCCTGCTCGATGAAGACGTTGCGTTCGCGCTCGGCCACGGCTGCGTCAACTTCCTCGGCGCGGATGGCGAGCGGGTTGGTTGCAGCAATGTGCATGGCGACCTGGCGGCCGATGGAGCTCAGAACGGCCTTGTCGCCAACCGACTTCAGGGCAACGAGAACGCCAAGCTTGCCGATGCCTTCGCCGGCAGCATTGTGGATGTAGGTCGCGACAACGCCGTGCTCGACTTCGAGTGCTGCCGAACGGCGCAGCGTCATGTTCTCGCCGATGGTGGCGATAGCGTCCTTGATGCTGTCGGAAACGGACTTGCCGGTTGCCGGATAGGTGGCGGCGCTGACGGCTTCAACGGTGCCGTCGGTGGAGAGCGCTACCTGGGCAATGCCGCGAATGAGATCCTGGAACGCGTCGTTGCGGGCAACGAAGTCGGTTTCGGAGTTGAGTTCGACAACAACAGCCTTGTGACCCATGGTGGCGACGCCGATCAGACCTTCGGCAGCCGTACGGCCAGACTTCTTGTCGGCCTTTGCGATGCCCTTGGCGCGCAGCCAGTCGATCGCCGCTTCCATGTCGCCATTGGTTTCAGCAAGAGCCTTCTTGCAGTCCATCATGCCTGCGCCGGATTTCTCGCGCAGTTCCTTCACCATTGCGGCTGTGATTTCGGTCATTGTTTGCCTCTTATCGGTTCGATCGGTCAGCCGGCTGAATTCGCCGTGCCGAAGTTCTGGGTGATGAGTGTACCCGGCCGCACACCCTTTGAAACCGGGACGATTTCAGGAAAGGGGCATGCGCATTCCCAAGTGCTGCGGCGTCTCCATACATCGAAACGATGGGTGCCGCTCAAGTGTGACAGCGTTATGAAGGCTGCCACCGGATTTCATCCGCATCAAAACGCCAGAGACTTCACCGAAGCCCCGACGGAGCGGTTTGAAACGAACAAGGCCGTCAACCCATTTAAGGTCTTTGACGGCCTTGTCATATCCTGGTCGAGGAGACGGCGACACGAAATCGCCGCCAGACAGGGCCTATATCAGGCGCCAGCCTCGTCTTCGAGCGCGGGCTCGATCGGAGCTTCTTCCGAAGCGCCGATGTCGCGGCCGGACGAACCCTGCTGACGCAGGATGCCGTCGATGGCGGCGCGGGCGATCAGGTCGCAATAGAGCGAGATGGCGCGCGATGCGTCGTCGTTACCCGGGATCGGGTAGTCGATGTGATCCGGATCGCAGTTGGAGTCGATGATCGCAACGACCGGAATGCCAAGACGCTTGGCTTCTTCGATCGCGATCTTTTCCTTGTTGGTGTCGATGATGAACATCAGGTCCGGAACGCCGCCCATATCGCGGATACCGCCGAGAGCCTTTTCAAGCTTTTCGCGTTCGCGTTCGAGGGTCAGACGCTCTTTCTTGGAATAGCCGGTGCCTTCCGAGTTCAGAATCTCGTCAACCTTGCGCAGACGCTGGATCGAGTTGGAGATCGTCTTCCAGTTGGTCATCATGCCGCCGAGCCAGCGGGAGTTGACGTAATACTGGGCCGAACGCTTTGCGCTGTCGGCGATGATTTCAGACGCCTGACGCTTGGTGCCGACGAACAGAACGCGGCCGCCACGAGCAACGGTGTCGGACACGACCTGAAGGGCGCGCGACAGCATCGGAACGGTCTGAGCCAGGTCGATGATGTGGATGTTGTTACGGTCGCCGAAGATGTACGGCTTCATCTTCGGGTTCCAGCGATGCGTCTGGTGACCAAAGTGAACACCAGCTTCCAGAAGCTGACGCATAGAAAAATCGGGCAATGCCATGCCTAGTTACTCCTTTTCCGGTTTAACCCCCGCGAAGCGAACAGCGCCGATTTTCATCGACACCACCGGGCGGAACGGACCGGATTTCTCCCGGAACATCCCAAGCTTCGCGTGTGGAATGGTGAGGCGCATACAGTCGCCTCAGATAAAAAGCAAGCATTTCTGCGAAAAAACCACGCAAACGGTCCGTCTTTTAGCGAACCGGCTTGTTTTCGCAGGTTTCCGGCTTGAGGATATCAAGCTTCGCGAGCTTGCCGGTCAGAACGAAATCGCCGTAATCCATCGTCAGATCGCGGGTGATTCCGTTATCGTAAAGCTTGAACGACATGCGGTAGATCGGCAGGGCGTCGGTGCCGGTCTTGTCGTTGTAATAAGCGATCGTCACCGGCCAGAACGCGGCTTTGCCGAATTCGCCCGCCTTGCCAGCCTCGGCATCGCCGTCCTTCGGCATCTGCGCCTTGCCGACCAGCGTGGAAGTGATCAGGCTTTCATCGCCGTCATCCGAGCCGTCGAAAATACGGGATTCGAAGATGCGCTTTCCCTGCTTGGCGTTTTCAATGACCTGAAACATGTGCTCGGTCGGAAATTCGCTGGCCACGAGATCGATCTGACGGGGGTCCGGGCGGGTCAGATCAACCTTCACACCCTCTTTGTTGTCGATTGCAGCGCCCTGCACTTCCTTGTCCAGCTTGTCGTCGGTGTAGGACTTGGTCTCGAAGGTGAACTTCTTGGCCGCCAGGTCCTCGAAGGTCGTCGTCTGCTGGTCGGTCATGCGGACCGCGTCGCCGGTGTTGATCTGTGTCACGAAACGGAAATCCGTCTTGTAACCCTGACAGGCAGAGCCGGTGAATTCATAGACCATGCGGCCCGTCATGCCCTCGATACCGGAACGATCCGTCGCGTCCTTGAGTTCGAGATCGTAGACGGCGCGATGGGCGATGAGGTCCGGAACCGTGACGGGCAAGGCATTGGCACCGTTCGACAGGCCGGTCATGAGCCCTGTGGCGGCAACGAAACCAAGCGTCCTGACAAACATTCAATATCTCCTGTTGGACTCGCTGCTCATATTGTACAAGCAACCGCCCGGCTTTTGGATCAACATCTTCTGAATGCCGGATTCTTGAAGGATTTACAACAAAACCGGAGACGAAAATGTCTGATGTCATCGAAGGCCGCCTCAAGGAACTGGGCTTTACTCTTCCCGTGGCGGCAGCACCTGCCGCAAACTACGTTCCGTTCACCATCAGCGGCAATCTTCTTTATGTATCGGGTCAACTGCCGATGGAATCAGGCAAGATTGCGGTGACGGGCCTCGTTGGCCGCGATGTTGATGTTGCAACCGCCCAGCGCGCCGCCGAATTGTGCGCCGTCAACATTCTCGCACAGGTCAAGGCTGCCTTGAACGGCGACCTCTCGAAAATCCGTCGTATCCTCAAGCTGAACGGCTTCGTTGCCTCGGTTCCGGAGTTCGTTGAACAGCATCTCGTCATTAACGGCGCCTCCAATCTCCTCGCCAACGTTCTGGGTGATGCCGGCAAGCACGCCCGCGCCGCCGTCGGCATGGCCTGCCTGCCCTTCAATGCCGCCGTCGAGATCGACGCGATCGTGGAAATCGACGTATGACCCTTAAACTTTCCTGGCTTACCGCCCAGCCCGTCGCCCATCGCGGTTATCATGACCTGAACAAGGTGGTCTGGGAAAACACGCTATCCGCATTTTCGCGCGCCATCGACGCTGGTTTTGCCATCGAATGCGACGTGCAGCTGGCCGCCGATAGCGTGCCGGTGATTTTTCACGACGACGACATGGCCCGGCTGACGGGTATCAAGGGCGACGTGCGCGAACATACCGCCAGTGAATTGTCTCTGCTTTCGGTCGGTCAGACCAAGGACCGCATACCGACGCTGAAACAGCTTCTGACGCTATGCGCCGGCAAGGTGCCGCTGGTGATCGAACTGAAAGGACGTCAGGGCGAAGGCGTCGATGACGGGTTTGCCGAAGCGGTGCTGGAAGATCTTGAGGGCTACAAGGGCCAGGTGGCTCTGATGAGCTTCGACCATCACCTCCTCAGAGACCTGAAGGCTGCAGGTTCGCCCTGGCCGCTCGGCCTTACCGCCGAAGGCGCCAAGCCGGAAGACTTCTTCAAACACGACGAGGCGATGCAGATCGGTGTTGATTTCATCTCCTATCATTGGGGTCATTTGCCCAATAGTTTCATCGAGGCGCAAAGAAAACTTGGGCTTCCCGTGATTACCTGGACTGTCAGGGATGAAAATGCGCGCGAGACTACCTATAAGTATGCGGACCAGATGACATTCGAAGGTTTCGACCCGAGAGAGAACCCCTCCGCCACGGCATGACAGAAGACTATTCCATACGCGTTGCGCAATCCCTGAGGGATATCGATCCGGACAGCTGGAAACGGCTTTCCGGAACATCACGCAATGTGTCAGGAAAACCGTACAATCCTTTCATTTCCCACGCATTTCTATCCTCGATGGAAGATTCCGGATCGGCCACTGCCAAGACCGGATGGCTTGGGCACCATCTGCTTCTCGAAAACGCGTCGGGCGAACTCGTCGGAGCCGTTCCGGCCTATCTGAAGAACCACAGCAAGGGCGAATATGTCTTCGACCATGGCTGGGCGGATGCCTTTGAGCGAGCCGGCGGCCATTATTATCCGAAGCTGCAATGTTCGGTGCCGTTTACGCCGGCGAGCGGGCCGCGGCTGCTGGTATCCGAAACCGAAGACGAGACGCGCTTCAAACCGCTTCTGGCATCCGGCCTTGTCCAGGTGACGGAAAAGATCGGCGTTTCTTCCGCTCATGTCACGTTTCTGGAAGACGCCGACCTATCCGCGCTTCTGCCCCGGGACTTCCTGCACAGGACCGATCAGCAGTTCCACTTCATCAATGACGGCTATCGCGATCACAACGATTTTCTTGATGCCCTTTCATCGCGCAAGCGCAAGGGGCTGAAAAAAGAACGTCGGGCAGCGCTGGAAAACGGCATCGAGATCGACTGGTTGACCGGAAGCGACCTGACAGAGGAGATCTGGGACCAGTTCTTCGCCTTCTACATGGATACCGGCAGCCGCAAATGGGGACGGCCCTATCTGACGCGGGAATTCTATTCGCTGATCGGCGAGCGCATGCCTGATGACGTTCTGCTGGTCATGGCCAGACGCGAGGGACGCTATATCGCCGGTGCAATCAATTTCATTGGCTCGGATGCGCTTTACGGCCGACACTGGGGCTGTATCGAGGATCATCCCTTCCTGCATTTCGAGGTCTGTTACCATCAGGCGATCGATTTCGCGCTGTCGAAGGGTTTGAAGCGGGTGGAGGCGGGTGCGCAGGGCGAGCACAAGCTGGCGCGCGGTTATGTGCCGGTCACCACCCATTCAGCGCATTTCATCGTCCATCCGGGTCTGCGCCGCGCGATTGCCGATTATCTTCAGCGCGAGCGTGAAGAGGTCGAACATATTGGCGACTATCTGGAAGACCACACGCCCTTCCGCAAGGGTGAGCGACAGGAACACGAGCCGGATGCATAAAGCTGTCGCGATCTTTCAGATTCGCTGCCTACGCTTTATGCCTTTGTTTCGTTGCATGTCGTTATCGCAAAACCGCTACACGCTTTTACGCGACATGCTTTAGTCCGTTACGAGGAGAGATCACCGATGACCGCCAGCGCCTATGATGACAACAATATCTTCGCGAAAATCCTGCGCGGCGAAATTCCGAGCCACAAGCTCTATGAAGACGAGCATACGCTGGCTTTCATGGATGTGATGCCGCAGGCACCCGGCCATCTTCTGGTCGTTCCGAAAACCGGCTCGCGCAATCTGCTCGATGCCGACCCGCAAGTACTGGCAAAGACCATTGCCGTAGTGCAGAAACTGGCAGTCGCAGCAAAGGAAGCCTTCGACGCTGATGGCGTCTTTATCGCCCAGTTCAACGAACCGGCAGCCGGCCAGACCGTGTTCCACCTGCATTTCCACGTTATTCCGCGCAAGGAGGGCGAACCGCTGAAGCCACATTCCGGCGCTATGGCCGATGGCGAAGTGCTGAAGGCCCATGCGGAAAAGATAAAGGCAGCGCTTGCCTCGTGATGTTTGCCAAGACGCCCACGCGTTTGGCAGAATGGCGGCATCCGCACACCGTCACCCCGGAGCTTATCCGGGGTGCGGCGCGATCCAGTCCTTGATCGCGCGATATTCCTCTCGGCGCAGACGCGCCTTGGCTGGTTGCCGGATCTAGTCCGGCATAACGACCGTGGTGTTTATCATCATTCCACGGGACGATAGGCATTCCTCTCCGGCCAGGGCCAGCCTTCAAGCACCGCCATATCCGGCCGGAATATCTCCACCTTCAGGGGATAGCACGGGACCGCGTCGCTCGAATGGCTGGCACCACAATCGCCGCCGGGGCAAGCGGAGAGCGCGCCGATGAGATCAATTTCCGCGAAGAGTTCCAGATAGTCGCCCGGCCGCACCGGGCTTGCCTTCATGAAATACTGATGCGTATCGCGGGTGAAACCCGTGCACATAAAGACGTTCAGAACATCGTGTACATGCGGTTCCGCCTCGCCGAATGACAGGCCTTTGGCCGCGGCGAGCGCATTGGTGAGGTTCGAATGGCAGCAATGGTGATAGTCGCCGCCGCTCAACAGCTTGTTGGTGTAGGGATCGCACCGGGTGCCGATCACATCATGCACGCCACCGCCATCTTCATCCCAGCCATACCATGACAAAGTATCATGGGTGATGGTCGCCATCGGCCGCAGGGACGGCAGATTGCTCCACAGGCGGTTGCCTACGGAAACATGGGTCGCATGCAGGGCGCGAGTTTTGCCGCTGAAAAAGCGCTCCGTCAGATCATGGGCATTCCAGAGGTTCAAATCCCCCACCTGTGGGCCTTCGGTGCTGACGATGCGAAAAAAGTGTCCCTTAGGAACATTGAAAGTGCCGCCCTCGCGCGGTGGCACGATGACTTCGTCTATCTTCACCATGGCTTTTTTAGCCTGTGCCAGACGCGCCAGGTCCGGTGTCTGAAGTGTGCCGTTCGGATAAACGACGACGGGACGGACGGCGCGGCGCGCGGCGGCATCAATGGGTTCGGCGGCGGACAAGGGGGTCATGAAATCCTCGGATGGATGAAAATGTGACGCGAAATTGCGGCATGAATGGCGTGATGACAAGACGGGTTTTTCTTGCGCTCAGACCAAGTCTGACTTAGCCTCGCAGCATCATGAAACTGCCACCGCTCGCCACCCTCCGCGCGTTTGAAGCTGCGGCCAGAAGGACAAGTTTTTCCCTGGCCGCGCAGGAACTCGGCATGACGGCGACGGCCGTAAGCCAGCATGTGCGTAATCTGGAAACATGGCTCGGCGCGCCGCTTTTCGAGCGCCATGCGAGAGGCGTGAGACTGACGCCGGCGGGTCAGGAATTCGGCATGACGGTTTCGTCCGGCTTGGGGCAGATCGCTTCCGGTGCGGAACGGATCAGCCGGGGCCGCGACCGCATCACCGTTCGTCTGGCCAGCCTGCCTTCAGTGGTTGCGCATTTTCTGACACCCCGCCTGCCCCGTTTCCGCGCGCTCTATCCAGACATACAGGTGTCAATCAGCTATTCCGGCAGGAATGAGACCACGCAGCCCGATCTCAGCATCACCCACGGCCCACGCCCTGCGCAAAAAGCCGTGGCGCTTTTCAGTGCCGAGACGCGCCCGACATGCGCACCCGCTTACGCCACGAAGTCCGGTCCCTTCAACGATGTCTCAAGCCTGCTGCGGGCCGAATTGCTGCATGACGCCACCGAGACGGCATGGCGGGACTGGCTGGCGACTGCTGGCCTATCCCTGTTCCAGGGCACGGGCCCAATCTTTGCGGACTTCAATCTGCTCGTGACCGCTCTCAAGGCGGGACACGGCATCGGCCTTTGCCCGACAGCGCTTCTTCGCGACGAAATCGCCGACGGTCAATTGACCGTGCTTTTCGATCGGGCGGCCGATGCGGACAAATATTACTGGTTGATCGAAGCAGAAGAGATGACCGCATCAGCCCGACTCCTGTCGGACTGGCTTGTCGATGAGGCGCGCGAGAGCGAAAACCGGGACGATTACTCCGCCGCGACGACTTGAGTCGAAGCGCGAGCCTTCTCTCCGTTTCTTTCCCTTACCGAAAGCCACTTGAGCAGCCAGGCTGAGGCTGCACAGACGATTGCAAACGCGACGAGACCGCCGAAAACATCAGACAGATGATGACCGCCTTGAACGAGAACGGCGGGCAACATCAAGATATTGATCGGCAAGATCACCGCCATCACCAACCAGTGACGTGGAACGAACCATACAGACATCGCCGCCATTAAGATATGAAACGAAGGGAAACCTATTAGTCCCAGCACGTTTTTGGGCGAAAGGTGAACAACCCCTTCCGTTATCAGGCGGTTCAACTCCTGCCCGTACGCATTATCAACCGCCAAGGGGATGGTCTGAGAAGCCCATTGCGGCAGTTGCACATAGGCGGATGGCCCAAATGACGGGAAAAATATCCAGAAGATTATACTTGCAAAAGCGCCCAGCACTCCCGTTACAAGGAAGTGGTGCAACATCCGCTCCTTGCCTGTAAAACCAAGCGTAATAACGATCACCAGAAGCTGCGGCAGCGACGTCGCATAAACGAAAAACAGGATCGTTCCGATCCACGGATGTGTCGCCGCCCAAGTGACGATGCCCATCCAACTATAACCGAAGGCTGCATCCACACGGAAAAGCACATGATCGATTGCCGGGAACGCGACAGGCAGGAACATGTAGTTAAAGACGGACGCGACAAGCGTAAAAAGAATGAACAGTCCGCCTGCGATTAGCGCGGCAGCTATGCGAAGATCACGCCCGCTTTTGCGATAGAACTGACCGAGAATAAAAACGCCGGCGCCCATCGATCCGCATAATAAATATCCGGCGTAGTCAACCCCGATGCCTTTGACAGCGATCAGTACCGTATCGATAACGAATAAGATGGTGATAAAGCCAAGTACAAAACGCTCTGCCGCAAAGAGTCGCATGGAATAGCCGCCCCGGTTCCAATCGACGGGACAGTAGGGTATTTAGCTTAATATTCATATAAGGAAAGTATTATAAACAACCCACCGGCCGAGAGCCAGATCGGCGCGGCCACGCCGGCGATAAAGCGATTGCCGGTCGCCAGGAATGCGATGAAACCGAATGTCGCCGCTCCGATGTGCAGCCACAGTAGCGATGCCTCCACGAGATGACCACATCGCCCCGGCTTCTGTCGGAACGGCTTGTTGCGGAGGCGCGCGAGTACGAAAACCGGGGCGATTATTCCGCCGCGAAGACTTGGGCAGGAACTGCTGCCGCCTTGCCGGCCCGTTCCTTTGCCGACAGCCAGTTGAGCAGACGGCTCGAGGCTGCGCAAACGATAACAAAAGCGAAGAGGCCGCCAAAAATATCCGAGAGATGATGTCCGCCCTGAACGAGAACGGCAGGCAGCATCAAAAGATTTAGCGGCAAAATCACCGCCATCACCAGCCAGTGACGCGGAACGAACCAGACGGACATCGCCGCCATGAAGATGTGAAACGACGGGAAACCGATCAATCCCAACACGTTTTTAGGGGTGAGATAGCTTACGCCTTCCTGCCCCAATCGCATCAGTTCCTGTCCATAGGCAGGATCGACCGCCATTGGAATTGTCTCGGTGACCCATTGCGGCAGATCCAGATAGGCTTTAGCGCCGTAAGTTGGAAAAAATATCCAAAAAACGATGCTGGCGAGAGCGCCAAGCACACCCGTTACCAGAAAATGGTGCAGCATCCGATCCTTGCCGGTAAAACCCAGCATGATGACGATCAACAGCAGTTGCGGCAGCGACGTCGCATAGACAAAAAACAAGGTTTTGCCGATCCACGGTTGGGTAGCAGCCCAGATGACAACATCCCGCCAGTTATAGCCGAGCGCGGCATCCACGCTCAACAACAGGGGATCGATCGCCGGAAACTGAACCGGCAGGAACATGTAGTTAAACACAGAGCCCGCCAGCGAAAAAAGGATGAACAGCCCAGCGGAAACAAGTGCAGCCGCTATGCGAAGATCACGCTCGCTTATCCGGTAGAACTGGCCAAGAAGAAAAACCCCGGTACCCGCCACCAGGCACAGAGAATATCCGGTATAGTCAACCTCAATGCCCTTCGTCATAATCAATGCAACATCGACAATAAATAATATAAAAATTACATTCAGTACAAAACGTTCTGCTATAAATAACTTCATAGAATTTACCCCAGACGCCTTCAGCGGAAATCTAGGTCATTGGCCTTAATATTCGGATAAGAAGAGTACTAAAAACCGAGCACAAACAACCCGGCTGCCAAAAGTGCGATGGGCACAGCCACGCCGACAATGACACGCTGGCCGGCGGCCAGGAACGCTGTGAAACCGAGTGCTGCCGCGCCGATGCGTAGCCATAGCGGTGAAGCTTCAAGCGTTCCGGTTGGAAAGACGATCAGCTTGGCGGTGACGGCCATCACGAGCGCGGTGGCGACTGCCCTCACCCAGTATAGCGCCTCGGAATCCTCCTTCAGCCGGTTGCCGGCGAGCACGCCGAGCCAGCGCCAGAGATCGGTCGCCAGCCAGCCAGCAATGGCGATGAAGAGATAGGGCGCCCACCACTGTTCGGTCATCATGGTTCGCTCTCCGGTGAGACGGGAACGATCTTTCGACGAAAGACGAAACGGTCGATCAGATAAGCCACCGTGCCGCCACCGATCCCGGCATAGAGAATGTCGAATTCCGGCGCGATTAACGCAAAGACCGGCCCCGCGATCACACCGATGATGAAGGCGACCTTGACGACGGAATGGCGGGCGGTCGCCCAGATCGACGCTATGAAATAGACAGGCGTCAGAAAAAACAGCACGCCTGCGACAAGCGGTGGAAAAGCCGCGACGACGCCGTAACAAAGGCCGACAATGATAGCGTTGACGACGGTAAGGGTAATGCCGAAACCGGCAAACCACGCAGCCCGTGCTTCGCGCGGTATCATGGAAAGATTTTGCGTGGCGAAGACCCAGGCGGTGATCGCCACGAAGTGGGAGAGGAACAACAAAATCCATGTCGGCGTTTTTGCGCCACGCATCTCCGGAACGATGGAGGCAACCATGGGCATCATTCGCACCGATGACAGCGTCACCGCCAGAAAACACGCGGCAAGATTGGCGCCGCCGACCATCGAGCCGATCAGGATCATCTTGGCCGGCAAAGCCCAGATAACCAGCGTCATAAACACCGCTTCCCCACGTTGAACGCCCGATTCCAGCGCGAAGGCGCTGAAACCGACGAAGGATGTCATGAGAATAAGCGAGGGCAGCGAGAATATGCCCCGCATTCCCCTGAAAAACCAGCCGCGCAGGGGGATGGTATCGCTGTCTGCTGATTGCATTGCTGGTCCACTAATGCATGTCGTCCGAAAGTGCGCAGCGGTTTCGGAATGATGAGAAAAATAAAGCGCGCTTCACGAATCCGGTAAAATGCGACGCGCTTCAGGCATGAAAATGCCGGGCTTTCGCCCGGCACCGTTTGTCGGTCGGAAGACCGTTATCATTTCTTCTTCGGCACCTTCGGCACCGTATTCGCCTTGCGGCGCGGCTTGCTATCCTCGTCGGGCTTGCTCGCCTCGGCAACCAGAACATCCGCTTCCTCATTGGCAATCGCTGCCTTCGAGGCGGGCTTCGCCTTGGCCTTAGACGCCTTGCCCGGAGACTTGGCAGCATTGAGCTCTGCTTCCGGCTTCGGCTTTACCGGCGCTGTTTCCGGCAGAACCTCGAGCTTGAGGCCGTCGGAACCATCGTCCTTCTTGCCGACGGTGACGCTGACGACACCGCCCTTCTTGAGCTTGCCAAAGAGGATTTCGTTGGCGAGCGGCTTCTTGATGTGTTCCTGGATCACGCGCGACAGCGGGCGAGCGCCCATCTTTTCGTCGTAACCCTTTTCCGCCAGCCAGGAGATCGCGTCTTCGTGCAGATCGAAGGTGACATTCCGCTCGGAGAGCTGCGTCTCGAGCTGCATGACGAACTTCTGTACCACCTTGTGGATAACGGCAGTCGGCAGCGGCGAGAACGGAATGATCGCATCCAGACGGTTGCGGAATTCCGGTGTGAACAGGCGATTGATCGCCTCTTCATCCTCACCCGTGCGTCGCGAAGAACCGAAACCGATGGCCGATTTCGCCATTTCGGAAGCGCCCGCATTGGTCGTCATGATGAGGATGACGTTGCGGAAGTCGATCTTCTTGCCGTTATGGTCGGTCAGCGAGCCATGGTCCATCACCTGCAACAGGATGTTGTAGATGTCCGGATGGGCCTTCTCGATCTCGTCCAGCAACACCACGGAATGCGGATGCTGATCGACGCCATCGGTCAAGAGACCGCCCTGATCGAAGCCGACATAACCGGGAGGTGCACCGAGCAGACGCGAAACGGTATGGCGCTCCATATATTCCGACATGTCGAACCGCAGCATCTCGACACCGAGCGAGGCGGCGAGCTGCTTGGCCACTTCGGTCTTGCCCACGCCGGTCGGGCCGGAGAAGACATATGAGCCGATCGGCTTGTTCGGTTCGCGCAGACCGGCACGTGCCAGCTTGATGGCGGTGGCCAGCGCCTCGATGGCGATGTCCTGACCATAAACGACCGAGCGCAGTTCCTTTTCGAGGTTGGCGAGAACCATCTCGTCATCCTTGGAAACGGTCTTCGGCGGAATGCGGGCCATCGTCGCGATGGTTGCTTCGATTTCCCGTTCCGTGATCAGCTTGCGGCGCTTGGACGCCGGAAGCAACATCTGCGCCGCACCGGTCTCGTCGATTACGTCGATCGCCTTGTCCGGCAGCTTGCGGTCGGAAATGTAGCGGGCCGACAATTCGACAGCAGCCTTGATCGCTTCGTTGGAATATCTGAGGTGATGATAATCCTCGAAGTAGGGCTTCAGGCCCTTCATGATCGCGATAGCATCATCGATCGACGGCTCGTTCACGTCGATCTTCTGGAAGCGACGCACCAGCGCGCGGTCCTTTTCGAAGAACTGGCGATATTCCTTGTAGGTGGTCGAACCGATGCAGCGGATCGCGCCTGACGACAGCGCCGGCTTCAACAGGTTCGATGCATCCATTGCGCCGCCAGACGTCGCACCCGCACCGATGACGGTGTGGATTTCGTCGATAAACAGGACTGCGCCGGGATATTCCTCGAGCTCCTTGACGACCTGCTTCAGGCGTTCCTCAAAATCACCACGATAGCGGGTTCCGGCCAGAAGCGTGCCCATGTCGAGCGAGAAGATCGTATCATTGGCCAGCGCTTCAGGCACCTTGCCTTCAACGATACGCTTGGCCAAACCTTCGGCGATCGCCGTCTTGCCCACGCCCGGATCGCCCACATACAGCGGGTTGTTCTTGGAGCGGCGGCAGAGGATCTGGATGGTGCGGTTGACTTCCTCATGACGGCCGATCAACGGGTCGATCTTGCCGTTTTTCGCCTTTTCATTGAGGTTGACGCAATAGGCCTTCAGCGCATCCTGCTGTTTCTTGGCGGATGAGCCTTCTTCCTCGGGATTGCTGCGTGCAGCCTTGGGGTCGGCCTCCGGCTCGTCTGCGCCACGCGGAGCGCGGGTCTGCGATGTGCCCGGACGCTTGCCGATGCCGTGGGAGATATAATTGACCGCATCGTAACGGGTCATTTCCTGCTCCTGCAGGAAATAGGCAGCGTGGCTTTCGCGCTCGGCGAAAATGGCCACAAGCACGTTTGCTCCTGTCACTTCCTCGCGGCCGGACGACTGAACATGAATGACAGCCCGCTGGATAACCCGCTGGAAGCCAGATGTGGGCTTGGAATCCTCGTCATAACCGGTCACTAGGTTGGTCAGTTCGTTGTCGACATAATCGCTGACAGTCTTGCGCAGCGCATCGAGATCGACATTACAGGCGCCCATCACGGCAGCGGCATCCGCGTCGTCGATCAGCGCCAGAAGGAGATGTTCCAGCGTCGCATATTCATGGTGACGCTCATTTGCAAAGGTCAGTGCCTGGTGCAGCGCCTTCTCGAGACTTGGGGAAAAAGTTGGCACGTTGCGATCCTCATTTCTTTTCCATGACGCATTGCAGCGGATGCTGGTGCTGTCGGGCGAAATCCATGACCTGGCTTACTTTCGTCTCTGCGACCTCATATGTAAACACCCCACATTCTCCTACGCCGTGCTGGTGCACGTGCAGCATGATGCGGGTAGCCGCTTCGCGATCCTTCTGGAAAAAACGCTCCAGAATATGAATGACGAACTCCATTGGAGTGTAATCGTCATTCAGTAAAAGAACACGGTACAAATTCGGTCTTTTCGTCTTTGGCTTGACGCGGGTTATAACGGACGTTCCGCGGTTCGTACCGCCGTCTTCCCCGTCGCCCTCGCCCTGCATGTAGATCGGCTCAGCGATCATCTTTCATCATTCTCCAAACCGTTCTCAAACCGGCAGTCATCACCAGGAGGGAGAACTTCGCCTCTACATATCTAGGTCGTTAAGATCGGATTTTAAGCCCCCTGTGAAACGGTGCAATCACTATTGCGTTTGCGAAGAGGCAAACCTTGGGAAAAACAGGGGGCTTGCCATAGCACTGCTGGAAAGCGCGGTGCTATCCGCCTTTCCTGACGTGGTTTCAGCCTTGACGCCAAGCGCCTGCAAGGGAATCGCGAGCAACAGCGGACCTAATCTCACGCCCGCGCCATCCGCCGTCATTCCTTGTTGTCGAGCATTTCGCGAACGGCGATCGCCAGCTGTTTCAGCGAGAAGGGTTTTGGCAGGAAGCCGAACTTGGCATCCGCCGGAAGGTTTTTAGCAAACGCGTCCTCGGCATAACCAGAAACGAAGATGAATTTCAGGTCGGGATAGGATTTGCGCAATTCCCTCAGGAGTGAAGGACCGTCCATCTCCGGCATGACGACGTCGGACACGACGATATCGACCTTGCCTTCCAGCTCTTCCATCACCTCCAGCGCCTCGACACCCGAACCCGCCTCATGAACGGTGTAACCACGGGTTTCCAGCATGCGCTTGCCGCCGCGCCGTACTGCCTCCTCGTCCTCCACCAGAAGCACGACGGCGGAGTTACCGGTCAGATCCAGCGGCTCTTCCTTCACCGGTTCGGGCAGAGCCACAGGGGCAAGTGCAGCTTCACCGGGCTGCTGGCCCGGAACGTGCACCACTTCCACCACGTGGCGCGGCAAATAGATGCGGAACGCAGTGCCTTTGCCCACTTCCGATTCGGGATAGATGTAACCGCCGGACTGCTTCACGATGCCATAGACCATCGACAGGCCGAGACCGGTGCCCTTGCCGACATCCTTGGTGGTGAAGAACGGCTCGAAGATTTTGTCCATGATCTCCGGCGGAATGCCGGTTCCGTTATCGGCGACCTCCACCATGACCATGTCTTCCGCCGGGACTTCCGGCCGACCGAGCGCTGCGGCTTCATCCGCATCCACATTGCGCGTGCGGATGGTGATCTTGCCGCCATCGGGCATGGCATCGCGCGCGTTGACGCAAAGATTGATCAGCACCTGCTCAAATTGCGACAGGTCGGTCTTCACCGGCCAGAGATCGCGGCCGTAATCCACTTCCAACTTGACATTGGTGCCGGAAATCAACCGGTCCACCAGCATGCGCAGGTCGCCGATAACGTCGGTCAGGTTGAGGATCGCCGGGCGCATCGTCTGTTTGCGCGAGAAAGCGAGAAGCTGTCGCACAAGCACCGCCGCGCGGTTGGCGTTGCGCTTGATCTCCATCAGGTCGGCGAAGCTCGGGTCTGCGGGCCGGGCCTGCAACAGCAGATGGTCTGATGACAACAGGATCGCAGTCAGCACATTGTTGAAATCGTGGGCGATGCCGCCTGCCAGCGTGCCGACGGCGTTCATCTTCTGTGTCTGCGCCATCTGGGTTTCGAGCGCCTTCTGCTCCGTCACCTCGATCGCATAAACGATTGCCACCTCTTCGGGCGCCTCGTCGTCCTGATCGATGACGGCATTGACGTAGAAACGGAAATGGCGGCCCTCGTCGCTCGGATGGCGGGAATCGAACGGGGCGATATCGCCCTGCCGGTCCTTCGCCTCGGCCAGCGCCTGCTCAAGCCTGGGTTTCTCATTGTCGTGGATGATGGCCTCGAGGGCAACGCCGCGATCGATATCGTCACGCCCGACGACGCCGGAGAACAGCTTGAGGAATGGCGCGTTGATACGAAGAATGCGGCCTTCGCCGTCGAGCGAGGCAATCGCCATCGGCGTATTGTTGAAGAAACGCGTGAAGCGCATGGCGGACGAGGATTCCGTATCCTCCTGCCCTTTCGGACGCATCAGAACAATTGTCCGGCTTTCGCCGGGCGCGCCGTCCTTCGAGGTAACCTGATGCACGAGGCGGGCCGGCATGCTCTGGCCGTTGACCCGGCGCATGTCGAGATCGAGAATCTCGGTGCGCTTGGCTGAACCCTGCGGATGGACGGATTCGATCAGCGCCATACCCTCGCCGGCGACGATGTCCGACACAGTCATCGAACCGGGCGAAAATTGCGCGAGATCGATGCCGAGCCATTCGGACAGGGTGGCGTTCAGATAAACGATCTCACCCTTGCGACCTGCGGAAAAGAAACCGGCCGGCGCGTGGTCGAGATAATCGATGGCGTTCTGCAATTCGCGGAAGAAGCGTTCCTGATCTTCCCGCTCAGGCGTGATGTCGGCGATCTGGAAGACGTGCAGCGCCTCGCCGCCCGCATCCTTCAGCACCCGACCTTTCAGCCGGTACCAGTGCGGCCCGCCGGAAGTGGCCTCCCCGAGCGGCTTGAGCAGACGGAACTCCTCGTAACCGTCACGCCCCTCCCGCAAAACATTGATGAGGCGATAGAGCGCCTCGGTCGATTCCCGGCTGCGCGAGAGCAGCGTCTCCAGGCTCTGGATATCGCTCGCCTTCGTGGTGCCGCTCATCCTGCAATAGGTGGCGTTGGCGTAGACCATATGCCCCTTGGCATCGGTGATCAGTGTGCCGTCCGGGTGTGCCGACAGGAAACGGCGGGCCAGCCCGTCCGATTGCGACTGCGGCATGACCTCGATGAAACCGATGATCGACGACACCAGAAAAAAGATACCCATCATCGCCAGCACGCCGAGAATGCCGAGCACGATTTCGTTTTCCAGCGAATCCTTGAAATAGACGAAAGCAGCGGCGGCAGCGATGAGCACCAGCGCCAGCAGCAGAATCCGCAGAACCGTGCCGGAACGGGCACGCCTGTCCACCAGCGGAAGGTCGTTGTCGCTTGTCTCGCGCACCCGTGTCATCTTGGCCTCGCAGTCCTGCAGGTCGTCATTCGGTCAGCCCTATTTCCTCAACGGAATCGGGCAGTAGAATTTCTTGTAGCAACTCGCTTGACCGTCAAAAAGCTCCGCTGCACCACAAAGGCTTAAAATCGCACAGAGAAACGGCCCTAAAGAGGCGCAAATGCCTCAGAAGGCTATTTTGCGGCTGCAGGTCAGCGCTTTAACCTGGCATTGAATGCGCGGCGCGGAGCAGACGATATTGCCATCCGCAACAGTGCAAACCGAGCATCCATCCGTGAAATCGATACAGGATGGATTGTCTCTTACGAACTCGATCATGTTCGCAGGATTTTCGGACGCCTTGTCATCCGCCGTCTCGGCCTGAGCGGGAAAAACAAATCCCGGCAATCCAAATAAAACAACAAAAATGAAAACTCTTACCGGAAACCCGTCAACCAGCAATTTCGCAAGCATTTACAATCGCTCCTTCGAAGAGAGAATTGCAACCTTCATTGCTCCCCGGCATTGAAGGGAAAGATATGGCGCTTTGGTGGCGCCCGGCCGGCTGATGAGACGATCCTTATGAAGCGATCCTGGGGACGAAATGAATAAACCTTGTATCACGCTTAAAAAAATCGTCTTTTCCTGCTTGACGTTCACATTATAAGAACCACGGCAATATTAATTGCACGAAAAAATCTGAAGGGATGATCTCCATGATGGAAGATTTTATCGGCACCTATGGAAACAATCTCATCGTCGCCGTCGTCGGTGTCGGTCTAGCCCTGCTTGTTCTGGCAATTGTTCTCTGGATACTGCGCAGGCGCGGCGGGGCGGCCCCGTTTATCCGTGGCGGTCGCAACCGGCAGCCGCGCTTGCAGGTTCTCGATGCGACGGCGGTGGACGCCCGGCGCCGTCTGGTGCTGGTTCGCCGCGACAATGTCGAGCATCTTGTCATGATTGGCGGTCCAACCGATATCGTCATCGAGAGTGGTATCGGCGCGATCCCAATCGTCAGGGAAGTGCGCGAACCGCAGGAAGCGGAACTCAAGGCGCTGCCGCGTCAGGACAGCGAACCTAAAAGGGCTGAACCGCCGATCCCTCGCGAAAGCCGCCCAGCTTTGCCACAGCAGCCAATCGCAGCGGCATCTCCAGCCTCCTTGCCGGAAGAGCCCGTAAAGCAGCCGCAGCGGCCGGAACCGCCTGCCCCGGCTGCTCGTCCAGCACCCACCCCTGCACCGGCCGCATCGCTGCCACCACGTCCGTCTACGCCGCCGCAACCCGTATCCACGCCCACGACGGCACGCGAGCCCGTTGCACCGATAAGACCAGCCGCTCCGGAAAGGGATATTACCCGTCCTGCGCCACCACCGGCATCGGTCATTGCGGCACCGGCCGCCGCTGTTCTACCTCTCGCTGCCGCATCACTCGACATGCCCGCCGAGCGACCGGAACAGCGTCGCCCTGATCCCTTCGCGCCAGCTCCTCTACCCTCGGCGCCGCCCGCACCGCCTGTCCAGGCAACGGTTCCTGAAGAACGGCCGACGGTTGTTGCCCCGCCGGTTTTTGCCGGGCGCGAACCGGTCATCGACCAAACGGATGCCGCAGATTTTCTGGATGCCGCGCGCGAGCGCGTTCTACCCGGCCTGAAACCGGGGCAAGATGCGCCTGCGCCCTTTGCGCCAAAGCCCGAAAATCCGCCCGTCGTCTCCGCTAACGCCGAGCCGAAATTTTCCGATGACCTTGCCAGCGATTTCGAAAGCTTTCTTGAGGCGGAGATCGCCAAGAGCAAGGATGCGGATAGCGAACAGGCAGTCGCCGCTGCTGCGGAAAAGCCAAAAACCGAACCCGTCTCGCCGCCTGTTACCGGTGCAACGCCGGATGGCGACATGCAGAAGGAAATGGCGCGTATTTTCGGCGAACTTTCCGTTACCCGCGACCGCTGACAGGTTCACATCTGTCGGCAGACAGACATTCAAAACAAAAAAAGGGCGCGGAAACAAATCCGTGCCCTTTGTCATTTTGGTTCTGTTCATTGGCCGGCTCGCCGAAGCGCCCGGAACAACGCTGGCATTATTCGTCGCGGTAGACTTTTTCACGACGCTCGTGACGTTCCTGCGCCTCGATGGACAGGGTCGCTATCGGTCGTGCGTCGAGGCGCTTGAGGCCAATAGGCTCACCCGTTTCTTCACAGTAACCGTAAGTGCCGTCATCAATCCGCTGAAGGGCAGAGTCGATCTTGGAGATCAACTTGCGCTGGCGGTCACGGGCGCGAAGTTCGATCGCCCGGTCAGTTTCCGAAGATGCCCGATCGGCTAGGTCGGGATG
This sequence comes from Agrobacterium sp. K11, assembly GCF_059429395.1. Classification (NCBI taxonomy): domain Bacteria; kingdom Pseudomonadati; phylum Pseudomonadota; class Alphaproteobacteria; order Hyphomicrobiales; family Rhizobiaceae; genus Agrobacterium; species Agrobacterium sp. K11. Next base: position 96,591 of record NZ_JCAHRB010000005.1, read on the forward strand.
GTTGGCGCTTTCTTCGGCGAGATGTCCGAGGGTCTCGCGCGCTTCTCTCAGGATGTCGTTTCTCCAGGCGACCAGCTTCGCGCGGAAGTAGGCACGCTGGTTTGCATTCATGAACTCGTCGTCTTCCGAGAGCACATATTTGCTAAGATCGATCTTCTCACTCAACGCGATTCTCCTCGAAGAACATCTCAATGCGGCGGTGTATACTCCAATGATATAGGCTGATTCAAGTCTACAGATCAGTTTTCAGGCATTTTTAAAACTGACACAAAAATCATCTAAATGACTAATTTTTATCCTTTATTCGTATTCAAGCGATCTCTTCTTAAATCACTTAAACGCGACTTACCAACAGGAAAGAGGACTTGCGGTCATGCAACCCTATCCTGTAGCATTCCTCCATTGCCTCCCATTCGAACGTCGGTCCCCGCCCTTGACAGCATCTTCTCCGAGCCGAGTGTATCTTTTGCGCCACGCCAAGGCCGCCTGGGCGGCACCGGGAGAACGCGATTTCGACCGGGGATTGAACGAGGCCGGTTTTGCCGAGGCGGAGATCATCGCCGATCTTGCCGCAGACCGGCGCTACCGCCCGGACGTGCTGTTGTCTTCCACGGCCACGCGCTGCCGGCAGACCACGCAGGCCTGGCAGCGGGCCTTCAACGAGGGCATCGACATCGTCTATATCGACGAAATGTACAATGCGCGCAGCGAAACCTATCTTTCTCTCATCGCCGCGCAAACGGACGCACAGTCCGTGATGCTGGTCGGGCACAACCCCACAATGGAGGCGACGCTGGAGGCGATGATAGGCGAGGACCTGCTGCATGCCGCCCTGCCCTCCGGTTTTCCGACATCCGGTCTTGCGGTTCTCGATCACGACGACAGTGCCGGGAATGGTAAAAATCGCTGGCGGCTGGTCGATTTTCTCTCGCCCGGCAAATAGCCGCAGCAGCGTGTGACCAATGCGTTGCCGAAGCCGGACTCGTTGAAAATCCATTGGCGCGCTTCTTTTTTGGGCAACCGCCCCTTCCTATATTGCAGCTGTGACCGTGAAAAATAGCTGGGAAACTGCCATTGCCGCCTTCTCTTACGTCCCTGACAGACAGTGCGCTCATCGCATTCGACAATCTGGCCGACCGTGCGAGCACCCTTACAAATCCGACATTGCGGCTTGGCGTCACCGGTCTTTCGCGGGCGGGCAAGACGGTTTTCATCTCCTCGCTCGTCCACAATCTTCTGAATGGCGGTCGTCTGCCGCTGTTTGAGGCCATGCGTTCCGGGCGCGTCTCGAATGTGCGTCTGGAGCCGCAACCGGACGATGCCATTCCCCGGTTTCAGTATGAGGACCATATTCAAGCTCTGGTACGCGACAGGCTCTGGCCGGATTCGACACGGGCAATCTCTGAACTGCGGATCACGATCGACTACCAGAGCGCCAGCGGTTGGGGCCGTTGGTTTTCCGCAGGTAAGCTCTCCATCGATATCGTCGATTATCCCGGCGAATGGCTGCTCGACCTGCCGCTGCTTTCGCAGGACTACAAGAGCTTCAGCGACAGCACCGTCGCGCTGGCGCAAAATGGCATCCGCGCCGAACTCGCGCAGGAATGGTTGGCAATAGCCTCCTCGCTCGACATCAATGCGCCTGCCGACGAGATGACGGCGCGACGCCTCGCGGAAAGCTTCGCCGCCTATCTGAAGGCCTGCAAATCCGACGAGCGGTCGCTCTCCACCTTGCCGCCGGGCCGTCTGCTGATGCCGGGGGATCTGGAAGGATCACCGGCGCTGACCTTTGCGCCCCTGCCGGGCCTGACAGACGACAAGGCACCAAAGGGGTCGCTGCGCGCCATGATGGAGCGGCGCTACGACGCCTACAAGGCAATCGTGGTGAAACCCTTCTTCCGTGAACATTTCGCCCGCCTCGATCGGCAGATCGTGCTGATCGACACTCTTCAGGCGGTCAATCGCGGCCCGGAGGCGGTGCAGGATCTGGAGCGGGCGCTGGGCGATGTTCTCGCCTGTTTCCGCCCTGGCACCAACAGTCTTTTGTCATCGCTGCTGGGCCGGCGCATCGACAAGGTGTTGATTGCCGCTACCAAGGCCGACCACCTGCATCATGAAAGCCACGACCGGCTGGAACGGCTAACCCGCCGTCTGGTGGACCGCGCCATCACCACCATCGGCATGAATGGTGCCGGCATCGAGGTCATGGCGCTGGCTTCCGTGCGCGCTACGCGGGAAGCAAGCGTGAGACAGGACGGTCACGAGCTTCCGGTCATCGTCGGCACGCCGATGGCGGGTGAAACCATCAACGGCGAGATATTTGACGGCAACCGTAAAACGGCGATCTTTCCCGGCGACCTGCCCGAAGACCCGGAGCCGCTTTTCCGCAGCATCGACAGGGATGGCGACAAGGCGACGTTGCCGGACGTCAATGTCGTGCGTTTCCGCCCGCCCAATATCGATGAACCGGGCAGCGGCGGCATCCGGCTTTCCGTTCCCCACATAAGGCTCGACCGCGCCATGCAGTTCCTGTTTGGAGACAAGCTCGCATGAAGGCTCCCACACCAAACGATCCGCAGGCACGCCGCCCGGCGGCTTTCACGCTCGAAACCGAAGAAACGGCAAGCCCAACCGTCGCGCAAAAACGCGCACCGCGCAGCTTCGACACCGAGATTTCCCTGACGCCCGATGAGGATGATCCATTTTTAGCACCTGAAGAGACGGATGCCGCCGCATTGCCGGTGGCCGTGCCGAAGAAAAGCCGCTTCTCCTTCGGCAAGCTCGCGCTTGGTGCACTCGGCGTGCTGTTCTCGCTGGCCTTCGGGCTCTGGGCGGATCAGCTTATCCGCAATCTCTTTTCCCGCTCCGACTGGCTGGGTTACACGGCGAGCATTGCGCTCCTTGTTGCGCTTTTTGCCGTCCTCGTTCTGGTCGGACGAGAAGTGTTCGGCATCATGAGACTCAACGCCGTTCAATCGCTGAAAGCCGATGCGGAGATGGCCAGCCTCGACAAGAGCCCGAAACCCGCCCGCGCCATCGTTACCCGCCTCAATGCAGTTCTCTCCCATCGCGCCGAAACGGCCAAGGGGCGCGCCGCACTCAAGGACACCGAAAACGACGTGATCGACGGGCCGCATCTGATCGAGCTTGCCGAACGCGAATTGCTGGTGCCGCTCGACCGGCAGGCCCGCGCGCTGATCCTCAACTCCTCCAAACGCGTCTCCGTCGTTACCGCCGTCAGCCCACGCGCCGTGGTCGATCTCGCTTATGTGCTGTTCGAGGTGACAAGGCTGGTGCGCGCCATGGCGGAACTTTACGGCGGCCGACCGGGCACGCTCGGCATGCTCAGGCTTTTGCGTGACGTCGTCGCCCATCTCGCGGTCACAGGTTCGATCGCCGTCGGTGATGGGCTTGCCCAGCAGGTTCTCGGTCACGGGCTTGCCTCAAAACTCTCCGCACGCCTGGGTGAAGGTGTCATCAACGGTCTGATGACGGCGCGAATCGGCATTGCGGCGATGGATCTGTGCCGCCCGCTACCCTTCAAGGCGGTAAAGCGACCCGGCATAGGTGATTTCATGTCTGACCTCACGCCCGATCTAGGTGGCGGAAAAACCGGTCAAAAAGCCTGATCAGCCGGACTTGTACGGCTCAAAAGGTTACGGACGAAGCTGTAAATAAAGCCGAAATAAACCAAGCATTAACCATTCCGCCGGTAGATTGCCGCTTATCGAATAGGCTTCTTCGCCGGGGAAAGTATCATGTATTCGCGCTTCTTTTCGCTTGTGGGCGGACTTGCCGCCATATTGTCCGTCAGCGGCAGCTTCGGCCTGTCTGACGTCCATGCCGCATCGCGCGATCGCGACGACGTGTTTTTCCGTTCCGTTGCCGGAAGCTGGAAAGGTCCGGGCGAAATCGTCGCCGGCAAGTACAAGGGTACCAAGTTCACCTGCGACCTGACGGGCGAGCCACTCGACGACAAGCAGACGGGCATCAAGCTCGCCGGCACCTGCCGCGTCGGCGTCTTCAGCCAGCCCATGTCCGCGGTCATCAGCCAAAAGGGCGGCTCTTACGAGGGCAAGTTCCTCGACGGCGCCGAAGGCAAGGGACTGGACATCATTTCCGGGCAGGTCAGCGGCGACAAGGTCGTTGTGGGCATCAATCGCGCCAAGCTCAACGGTGCCATGGTCGCCCGCGTCTCGAACGATAATTCGATGAACATCACCATTTCCGTCAAGGTCGCCGACCAGATGATCCCGGTTATCGGCGTCACACTCGCGCGCGACATCGACCAGATCGCCGTCGGCTCGATCAAGCCGTAAAACCCGCGACCTTTTCAGCCATCGCCAAGCGGGAGTGTCCACCACTCCCGTTTTTCGTTTGCGCTGATGATGCCGGTTGTATCCGCCTGCCGCAGCCATTCCCGCACGGGCTTGCCCCGGACTTCGAGATCGGGTGCGATATCGGCTAGCGGCATCAGCACGAAGGCACGCTCCGTCATGCGCGGATGCGGCACTTCAATGCTTTCCGTAACGACAACATCATTACCATAGGTCAGCACGTCGATATCGATGGTGCGTGGCCCCCAGCGCTCCGTTCTGACCCGTTTCATGCCCTTTTCGATATCGAGGCACAATTGCAGCAGCGCGGGTGCTGAAAGCGAGGTTTCGACCAGCGCACAGCAATTGAAAAAATCCGCCTGGTCCGTCTTACCCCAGGGCGGCGTGCGATAAAGCCCGGAGACAGACAGCACCCGGCAATCGTCGTGCGCATCCAGTTCGCGCAGGGCTCTGGCCATTGCAGCGGCGGGGTCACCGATATTCCCGCCAAGGCCTAGTGCGGCAACTGTCATCCTGTCAGGCACGGTGTTCAACACTCACCTGCGCATAGTCGAGAATGCCGGGAACCGGCGCAGAGGGCTTGCGAACCGTGATACGCAGCCAGACAATCTGCGGATAACGCGCGCGCAGGGCCTTGGCGATATCGTTCGCGAGAGCCTCGATCAGGTAACGGCGCTGGCCGACGACGATCTTTTCGATAACGGCGAAGGCGACGCCATAATCGACGGTATTTTCGATATCGTCGGTTTCGAGCGCATTACCCGCTTCAACCTCCATCTCGGCATCGACGAAAAAGCGCTGGCCCAGCACCTCCTCCTGCTCGAGAAGGCCATGACGGGCGAAAAAGGAACAGTTTTTCAGAATAATGGTGTAGCGGCTCATCGCATCGCCTCCATGGCGGGGTTATACCGGAATAGCCGGCCTCTTTTAAGGCATGCGGCACTCCGGCATCTATTGATCTATGCATCGGGCCTTGCCGACGCTTTGGCAAGAACCGCGTCGGCAATTGCCAGCGCATCGCGTGTTACGGCGACATTGTGCACGCGAAAAATCGCGGCACCCGCCAGCCTGAGGATCACTGTCGTCGCTGCTGTTCCGATATCGCGTTCGTGGGCCGCATCCCTGCCCGTCAGCGACCCGATGAACCGCTTGCGCGACGTCCCGGCCAGAACAGGCAGGTCAAACGCGGCAAGTTCGCCAAAGCGCGCCATCAGCTCGACATTTTCACGCTCGTCCTTGGCAAAACCGAAACCGGGATCGAGCACGATGGCGTCGCGGGCGATTCCCGCAGCTTCCGCCATCTCAAGCGAACGATTGAGGAATTCGAACTGATCCTCGATAACATCGGCGCGCTTCTGCCTGTCGCGCCCGGTATGCATGATGCAGACGCCCGCGCGCGCGGCGGCAACCACGCCCGCCATGTTCCCGTCCTTCTGCAGGCCGAAAACATCGTTGACGATATGGGCACCCGCCTCGATCGCCAGCCTTGCAGTGGATGCGCGGTAGGTGTCGACGGAAATCAGAACATCCGTCTCGCGACGGAGCCGTTCGATAACCGGCAGCACGCGATCCTGTTCCTCACCCTCGGTCACCTCGGCCGCGCCCGGGCGGGTGGATTCGCCGCCGATATCAATGATATCCGCCCCCTCCTCAACACAGGTCAGGGCATGGGAAAAAGCCGCATCAACGGCAAGATAACGGCCGCCATCCGAAAAGGAATCGGGCGTCGCATTGACGATGGCCATAATACGGCCACGTCCATCAAGTTTCAGGGAGCGACCATGGGCCGCTTGCCACACATTGCTGCCGGCTGTTATCACGTAACACGCGCCTTTCGGGAATAACGGAGTGTTATGCCAATTCTTATAAGTTCCGCTCCGCCTATGCAGCAAACGTTTTTCAAGTTCAACCGGAAGGCCGGGTTATGACCATATCTTCACGTGCTCTTTGCGCCGTTTTCGCTGGCGCATTAGCCCTTTCCATGCCCGGATCGGCCTTTTCCGAAACCATCGTCAGCAAGACCTATTCCTATTTTTCGATCAGCGGTAAAACCGCCGCTGACCTCGACAAGCAGCTTTCCAAGCATGGCCCGCTGACGCGCAACACCGGCGCACGCCATCCCGGAGCCACCGAGATCAAATTCGGCGGCGAACTCACCTATGTCGAGAAAAACGGCATGTGCAGCGTTGGAAGCACCAAGGTGTTGCTGAACACCCGTATTCTCCTGCCGCAATGGAAAAACCGCCGCCGCACCACGGCGGAACTGGCCTTCATCTGGGATACGTTGCTTGCAGATATCAAGCGCCACGAGGAACGGCACGCGGAAATCGCCCGCACCCATGCCCGCTCGCTCGAAAGGCAACTGACGGCGCTTCGTCCGCAAAAAGACTGTGAAACGCTACAGGCAATGGTCGGCAAGATAACCCAGACCGTCATGGACGAGCACGACAAGGATCAGTTGAGGTTCGATATCGTGGAATCGAAAAACTTCGACGCGCGCATGACCCGGCTTTTGAAGAACCGGATCGAACAGGGCCAGAACCGGCGCTGAGCCGCCTTTCCGCCCATACTCTCCTGGACGCGAAACGCAACGCTAACATGACGTTACGTCATGTTCGATATCACCCGTGACTTCTCGTCATGGTGCGGTCGACAAGACTCATTGTAGCTTGTTCACATGGTTTTTAACGGTGGTGATCCGCAGGGGTCCGGCGTTCAAAACCACCTCCGGTTCTCCCGGTGCGCACTTGAGGCTCGCAGGTGTTTCCTCCCTCGCTTGCATGCTGCGTACCCGCCTCGCCCCGCTCCCCGCTAACAGGTGAGCGGGGCTTTTTCTGTGGCGTATAATTCGGCTTGCCGTCAGCCCTGACGTTCGGGAACGTGAACGACTAGGCCGTCAAGCTCGTCCTTCATCTTGATCTGACAGGAAAGACGCGAGGTCGGGCGTACTTCGAAGGCGAAGTCCAGCATGTCCTCTTCCATCGGCTCGGGTCCGCCGACGCGCTCCGCCCATGCGTCATCCACATAGACATGACAGGTCGCACAGGCACAGGCGCCGCCGCATTCCGCATCGATGCCGGGTATGGAGTTGCGCACGGCATTCTCCATGACGGTGGAACCGTTGCTTACGTCGAGTTCATGGGGCGTGCCGTCAAAGGCAACAATGGTCAGTTTTGTCATGCCGGAGATCCAAAATGGTGTCTAAGAACTGTTCTAAACAAACACATAGAAAGGCCGGTTCGCCTTGGCAACCCGCTTCTCGCACGCGCCAAGCGCAACCGGCCCTGTAAAACAGACTGGATTCGCCTTAACGGCAGAGCTTGAGGATGAAATTTTCCGCTTCGACAATCGCTGCCGCAAGTCTGGCTACAGCAGCGCTATCGTTGCCCTTGTCCTCCACTGCCGCCGCCGCCGTGGAAACGGTGGAGGCACCAACCGCCTGCGCGGCCCCCTTCAGACGATGGGCAGTTGCCTTGACGGTCTTGTCGTCAGCGCCGGCCATTTCATGCAGGGCAGCACGGGCGTTACGGCTGAAGAGTTGCAGCACCTCGATTTCAAGTTCCTTGTCGCCCATCGTCTGGCGCGCGAGATGTTCGAAATCGATTGGTCTTGTCGCGGCGGCCGGCGCACCACCAAAATTATCCGGAGCTTCGAAAGCAATACTGACGGCTGCCATATCTGAAATTCCTTTGTCTCGCCGTTTCCTGTTTCGTGTCACATCTGTGTCGTATTTACGCATTGAAGCCGGTGCTATCAGCTTAAATTACGGCGTGACGCGGGCGAAAATCTTCTGCTATGGTTAATTTATGTTAAACTTATGCGAAACAAGGCGTTCAGCGTGAAACTCAGGTTTAAAAACTGTTAAAAAGCCGACACTTCGCTGCTGCGGCAAACCCGCATTAATTGTTTCGAACACCTAAATGTGTCACTACGGTACTGCCGTTCCGACGAGGCTTATGCTCAAGCTTTGTTATTCCGGCACAGTGATGTAATTTCGCCCGAAAGCTGGACCACCAGCAATTCGGGATTGGTAATGGCGGAATTGTTCTCTTTAACGGGATAATGTTCCGCTGGCATGATGGCGGCAGTCCATTTGCGGGTCGCAGATGGCCAAACGGCATGAAGCCGGGCGTATGTGTAACGAGGCGTAACCGCATGGCGAATAACAAGATCAGCGACTCTGTCGACGAGACTGCATTTCAGGCGTTGGAAGACGCCCTGCAGCTTGGTGCTTTCGAAGACAAGCCGGAATCGCGGAAGACGACAGCGCCAAAGCAGCCGGAGGCCAGATTGAAGGAAGCAAGCAGACAGACCCCTGCTCCCGAGGCCGCGCGCGCGCCTGCTGAACAGGCACCCAGATCCCCCAATCTGGAAGCTGCCAACGACGGCTCCAAGCGCAGCCCGGCCATGATCCTGAAATCGCTCGAAGGCGGCTCCATCGGCGGCGCGCTCAGAAACGCGACGATCATGTCGGTGATCTGGGCGCTCGGCGGCCTCGGCATCGCGCATCTTATCTACGGCAGTGCACTCTGGAACATCGGCTCGGTTGCCGATCTCGCCGCAATACCTGGGCTGATGGCGATCGTCGTCGGCATCGTCGTTCCGATCATGCTGTTCTTCGCCTTCGCGATCATGATGGCGCGTGCCCGCGATCTGCGCAACGCTGCCCGGTCGATGGCAGAAGTCGCCCTTCGTCTTGCCGAACCCGAAACTGTCGCCTCCGACCGGATCATGTCCGTCGGCCAGGCGGTTCGCCGAGAAGTCTCGGCCATGAACGATGGCATCGAGCGCACCATTGCCCGCGCGACGGAACTCGAAACGCTCGTCCATTCTGAAGTCAACGCGCTTGAGCGCAGTTATGCAGACAATGAACTGCGCGTGCGCAGCCTCGTGCAGGAACTGAGCGCCGAGCGTGACGCTATCGTTAACCATGCGGAGCGCATCCGCTCCTCCATTGTCGGCGCGCAGGAACAGATCAAGGAAGAGCTTTCCATCGTCGGCGAAGAGCTTTCGATGCGGCTTTCCACGACCGGTGAGGCCTTCGCCTCGATGATCGACACACGCTCGGCCGCGCTGCTCGAAAAATCGCGCGCCTCGACCGAGGCGATGGGCAGCCTGATTGCCGCCAAGACCGAAAACCTGCTTCAGGCACTCAATTCCTCGGGCGCAACGCTATCGAGCGAATTCGACATGCGTCTGCACAACCTCACCTCGACGCTGGACGAGCGCGGCGAAGTGCTGCTGGAACGCTTCGCGATCCACGCCTCGACGCTGGACAGCGGCGCGGAAAGCCTCAACAGCGCACTCGAGGAACGCACCCGCCAGCTCAACGAGACCCTTTCCACCCGCACGCTCGAACTCAACCGCAATATCGATCGCGGCCAGCAGATCATCGGCGGTTCGCTGGATAACGTGCTCGACAAGCTGTCCACGACGCTTGAAGAAAAAGGCCTGTCCTTCCGCCAGAGCCTGCAAAGCACGGCTGATGACGCGATCATGGATCTCGATCTTCGCTCCGGCCTCTATGAAGAACGCCTGCAGGCGACGGTCGGCCAGGTCAACTCCGCCTTCGACGAACATGTGGCGGATTTCGCCAGTGCCTTCGACCAGCGCGCCGGCAGCCTCGACAGCAAGCTGATGGAGAGCCTCGCCCGGATCAACGAAACCGTTGCCGGCGGCTCCGAAGCCCTCGACACCATGCTGACCAGCGGACTTGAGCGCATCGGCAACACCATGACCGATCAGTCGCTTGCACTTGCAACCGCACTGGGCACCGGCCAGGAAATGCTCGAAAGCGCGCTTGAGACCCGTACCCGCGCGTTCAGCGACGCAATCGGCCAGCGCACCGCTGAAATCACCGATGCCTTCGCCAATTCGCACGAGAAGATCGACGGCGTGCTGGCGGAGCGCAGCAATGCCCTGTTTGGCGCGCTTTCGGCAAGCCAGGACCGTTTCGACGAGGCGCTTGCCAGCCGTTCGCTGGCCATTACCGGCTCGGTCTCCGGCACGGCGGAACGTCTAGCCGCGATGCTTGAAGAGCGTGCAGCCGCAATCAACAGCGTCGTTGCCGATGTCGAGCGCCGTCTTTCGGAAACGCTCGAAACCCGCGCCGCCGCCATCACCGGCGCCGTTTCCGGTATCGAGGACCGCATTTCCGATACGCTGGAAAGCCGCACGGCTGCCCTGCACGACGTCGTATCCGGTGCGGAAAACCGTATTGCCGAGACGCTGGATGGCCGCACGGCCGCTCTTTCCAGCGCCATTTCCGGCGTCGAGGAACGCATCGCCGACACGATGGACAGCCGCACTCTGTCGCTCGACATGACCTTCGCCAACGTCGAGGAAAGGCTGTCGGAAACGCTCGACAACCGTACCTCCGCTCTGTCCGGCATTGTGGCAAGTGCCGAAGAGAGGATTGCGGGCGCACTCGACAGCCGCACGTCCACCTTCGGCGACGTGGTTGCCGGTGCCGAGAGCCGTATCGCGGAAACGCTTGATGGTCGCACGGCAGCACTCAACGCCGTCGTTTCGGGGGCTGAAGAACGCATTGCGGATGCACTCGACAGCCGCACCATGGCACTCGACATGG
>NZ_JCAHRB010000006.1:0-82231 GCF_059429395.1 Agrobacterium sp. K11
CGTTTTCCGGCGCCGAGGAAAAAATTACCGAAGCGCTCGATACCCGCACCGCCGTCCTTGGCGAATTGGTGGCCGGTGCCGAGACCCGTATCGCGGAAACGCTCGATGGCCGCACGGCAGCGCTTAACGCCGTCGTCTCCGGCGTTGAAGAACGCATTGCGGATGCACTCGACAGCCGCACCATGGCATTTGACATGGCGTTTTCCGGCGCCGAGGAAAAAATTACCGAAGCGCTCGATACCCGCACCGCCGTTCTTGGCGAATTGGTGGCCGGTGCCGAGACCCGCATTGCCAGCGCACTCGACAGCCGCACGGCTTCGCTCAAAAATGTCGTATCCGGCGCGGAAGAGCGGATCACGGACGTGCTCGACAGCCGCACCATGGCGCTCGACCTGAGCTTCTCCGGTGTCGAGGAAAAGATCGCCGACATCCTCGACGGACGCACTGCTGCGCTTCACTCGGCGGTTTCCGGGGTCGAAGATCGTATTGCCGATGCCCTGGACAGCCGCACTGCCGCCCTTTCCGGCATTGTCTCCAGTGCGGAAGAACGCATCGCGGACGCGATCGACAGCCGCACCATGGCGCTCGACATGACGATTTCCGGCGTTGAGGAGCGTATCTCCGAGGCGATGGATGCCAGAACCGCATCACTGTCGCTCGCGGCCGCAGGCGTCGGCCAGCGACTGGAATCGACGGCTTTCACGCTTGAAAACGCACTCGCCAGCGGCCACGAGCGGCTGGAGACCATGCTCGGTTCGCAGGCCGAACGCATTGCCGGCTCGCTTGAGCGCAATAGCGGCCTGATCGAGCAGAGCGTCTCCGGCGCGGCCAGCCGCATCGAAAGCGTCGTGGAAGACGGCAGCAGCCGTTTTGCGCAGACGGTGGAAGAAGGCGTCTCCCGCCTCGAAAACAACCTCTCGCAATCGCATGAAGACATCCGTACCGCGCTCGAGCAGCGCCAGGCGGATATCGCCGCGACGTTGAGCTCAGCCACGACCCAGATGGGCGACATGCTCTCCGACCAGGCGATGATGATCGGCACCACCGTTGCATCCAGCGCCAGCATGCTCGAACTCTCGCTCGAAACCCAGCAGGAGACGTTGCAGAAGGCCATAGACGGCAGTGCAGCCACGCTGGAACAGCGTCTTCGCAACAGCGCCGGCGATATTGCCGTCAAGATCGGTGAGGCCGCCCGCGAAATTGGCGGTGCGACCGATGCTCTCTCCTCGCGGATCGAAACCTCGATCGGAAGCGTCACGGGCAGGCTCGACGAGACCGGCACCCGCATCGAGACTTCGCTCGGAGCGCTGCAGGAGCGTGTGTCGAGCGATCTCGGCAACGTCAACACGTCGATCGAGGATGCCGGACGTCGCTTTGCCGACGCGCTGGAAGACAAGACAGCCGCCTTCGCCCGCACCAGCGACGATGCTGCTCAACGTATCACCGGCATTCTGGACGAGCAGACGATACGGGTTGCCGACACCTTCGAAAGCCGCACCAGCCGTCTGGCAGAAACCTTCGATGCCGGTTCGGCCCGCATCGATGAACGCCTCGGCACCATGGACCGCGCGCTGACGATCGGCCTCGAAAACGTCAACCGCACCATCGAAGGCAAGGCGAGCGAACTCGCGGTCGGCCTGCGTGGGGCGGTCATTTCCGCCACCCAGAGCATCGACGAAGAAGCCGTTCGTTCCACTGCCCTGCTTGCGAAAACCGGCTCGGAATTCGCCGAACAGGTGCAGGCGCAGAATGACGCCTTCACCAAGGCGATCGAAGAACGCTCCGGCGAGATCGTCAACCGCATCTCGGATGCACAGACGCGCCTGTCCGGCCAGGCGGCAGCCGTCGCCCAGACCTTCTCCGAGGCGGGCAACATCATCGTCAACAAGGTTGCCGAGGCCGAAGCGGTCGTGCGCTCGCAGGTGGGCGTCATTTCCGAGACCCTGACCGGTGTCGAATCCGCTCTCGATGCGCGCGGCGAATCCATCCGCTCGGCGCTGGACAACCGCACTCGCGAACTCAACTCGATGCTGGCCAGCCGTTCTGCTGAACTGTCGCGCCTGATCGAAGAGAAGGCAAAGCCTGTCGTCGACGAATACGCCACCATCGGTCGCGAAGCCGCAGAAAAGATCGTCTCCGCCGCCCAGCAGAGCGCCGAACTTCTGTCGCAGAGCAACAGCGGCATGGTCGGCATGGTTGAACAGGCGATCAGCGATTATGCCAATGCCGGAAGCGAGGCAGCAAGCAAGCTTGTCGCGGCAACCCGCCAGAGCACGGACATGCTGTCGCAGACGCATACGGCCATGGCCGACGCCGTCGAAGAAGGTATCGACAAATACACCCGCACGGGAAGCGATGTGGCAAACAAGCTTGTCGCCGCCACGCGCCAGAGCACGGATATGCTGACGCAGACCCATAACAGCATGGCCGAAATCGTCGAAAAGTCGGCAAACAACTTCAACTCTGCGGTTGAGCGCGCCGCGCAGGAATTCGGCACGGCCGACGAAGCGTTGAACGCATCGGCCACCCGCTTCTCCGAATCCGCCTCGCAGGCCGCCGACATGGTGTCCAGCTCCAGCCGTCTGCTCGAAGGAAAGATCGATCGTCTGTCGAATATTTCCGGCCAGACACTGGCGCAGGTTGCCGGCATCGTCGGACGTTTCGAGGAACATTCGAAGGTTCTGAGCCAGGCGTCCGAACTGCTCAATGCCGCGCAGTCGAGCCTTGTCGGTACGCTGGAAGAGCGTCAGGATGCACTTCGCAGCCTGTCTGTCGGACTAGTCAAGCGTTCCGAGGAAATCGAAACCGCCATGCGCGGCGTCGTCAGCGTGGTGGAAACCACGCTCAACGAGGCCGAGGAGCGTTCGCAGAACGTCGCCGGCAACCTGCGTGACAATCTGCAGGCATCCTTCTCCGATATCGGCCGTTCGCTCGACGAGACGGAACAGCGCGCCCGCTCGGCAGCACAGACCATGCGGGGCGCCCTGCTCGCCGCTGGTCAGGATGCCAGCCGTTCGATCGAGAGCACGCTTTCCGACGCGCAGAAATATTCCGACGAGCTGGTCAACCGCCTGCGTGGCGGTGTCGAATCCTCGCTTTCGGAAGTCGACAACCTGCTCGGCAGTGCCTCGGAAAAATCCAATGCCGCCGCCGCCAACCTCAAGGAAACGCTGCGTCAGGCAGTTGAGGAAGCTGTCAGCCGTTTTGCCGGCGCGACGGACGAAATCCGCCGCTCCAGCCACGATATCCGCCGCGAGCTGGATGCTACCCGTGCCGAACTGAAGCGCGGCGCGTTCGACCTGCCGGAAGAGGCCAAGGAAAGCGCCGCAGCGATGCGCCGCGCCGTTTCCGAGCAGATCAAGGCCCTGCAGGATATTTCCCAGCTTGTCGGTCGCTCGACCCAACAGATGGAAGTTTCCGAACCCGTCGCCCGCGCCATTGCAGCGACCCAGCCTGCCGCTGAACGCCGTGTCGAAGCGCGTCCGCAGCCGGCAGCAGCCACGCCGGCACAGCCACCACGCCCGGCTCAGCCGCAGCCGGCAGCCGCACCCGCCTTGCGTGGCACCCTGCCGCTTGAGAACCGCCAGGTCGAAAACCGTCAGGCGCCTGCCCCGTCCCAGGCGGCTGCGGCGCCTGCCGCACGCCGCGAAGAAGGCGGTGGCTGGATCAGCGATCTTCTGCGCGGTGCCTCGCAGGAATCGGCCGCCGCTTCCGCACCCCGCGCAAGCGGCGATCAGCAGCCGACCCGTGCTGCCGATACCCGCAATCCGCGTCACATGGTGGAATCGCTGAACTCGCTGTCCGTCGACATCGCCCGCGCGATCGACCACGATGCGTCGGTGGAACTGTGGCGCCGGTACCAGCGCGGCGAACGTGACGTCTTCACCCGTCGCCTCTATACGCTTAAGGGCCAGACGACGTTTGACGAGATCAAGCGCAAATACGAGCGGGAGGCCGAATTCCGCACCGCCGTGGACCGCTACATCACCGATTTCGAAAAGCTGCTCGCTGATGTCGCCCGCACGGACCGTGACCGGACAGTCACCCAGTCCTACCTCACCTCCGATACCGGCAAGGTCTACACGATGCTTGCCCATGCGGCGGGTCGGTTCAACTGATCTCTGGTTAAGACCAGAAACAATAAAACCCCGGTCATGGCCGGGGTTTTTCGTTTTGGTCGGCAGGTAGCTTTTCGACTGTAGTTCAGTCGCTCACGTTGAAATCAGATCTCGAACGTACCCGATGCTACACGGACCGCGTGGCCACCGATGCGGGCGCGGGCGATTTCGTTGTCCTTGATGTCCATGCGCAGATGGATGTGGGAAGGACGTTCCATCTCCACGCCCTGCTCTATCAAGAGCGGATAGTGACCGTCTGTCAGGCCGTCGAAATGATGGATTGCGCCAGAAAGGGCGGCGGCGGCGGAACCGGTGGCGGGGTCTTCCGAAATCCCCATTTCCGGGGAAAACATGCGGGCATGGAACTTTGCTGCGTGATTGACGCCGCCGCGACAGTAGATATAGGCCGCCGTCAGGCGCCCCTCCACCAGCGGTGCGGTGCGCAGCCAGAGATTGGCGTCGAAATCCATTTCGCTGATAGCGGCAATATTGTGCAGCGGCACGAGCAGGAACGGCACACCGGCCGTCCAGATCGACGGTACGTGGTTCTCAAAGCCTAGATGGCCTTCGCTCACGCCCAGCGCATCGGCAAGTGCGGTATGATCGAGCGGCAGGGTGACGCGGGACGATTTGCGCGGGAGGTCGAATTCGGCGAAGCTGACCGCACCGGCGCGCATTTTCACCGCACAGCGGACCGGCCCCACCTTTTCCTCCAGCACACAGACCATATCGATATCGTCGTCACCTTCATTGCGATTGCGCTCGGCTATCGCGATCGCCGCGCCAACAGTCGGGTGGCCCGCGAAAGGCAACTCGCCCGAAGGCGTGAAGATACGCAGCGAAGCCGCGTGGGCCGGATTGCCCGAGCGGTTGACGAAAACGGTCTCGGAGAGGTTCATTTCTCTGGCTATCGCCTGCATCGTCACTTGGTCGAGGCCATCCGCGTCATACATGACCGCCAGCGGATTTCCCGCCATTTTGGTCTCGGTAAAGACATCGTAGATATTGTAATTCAGCACCACGCCCGTCTCCTGCCACTCGCCGTTCCGCTTGTTTCGCGCAAGTTGCCTCACGTCGCGCCGCATCGCAACCCTTGTCGAAGGCCGGAAACCAAGAAGCTGTGGACCGCACGCGGGCAAACCCGCCTGCTGCGAACGCCTGTCCGCCGGAAAGGCCTTGTCGCCTGCTGCCGTCTTCATGTACCAAGGATGCGTCTTGTGGCTTGCGATCGACCGTTTTATCGACGTTTGGAGATTGTGAGCTGCTTCAACAGGTTACAGCATCGTCCGCATATCGATTCCGGTATGCGTCGTTGCCGAGGGAAGCGAATGTCGCATTCTAACTGTTCACTATCCTTCGTGGCCTCCGCAACCGAGGAGGCGCAGAGGGCGCTGGAGGAGCTGAAAGGCGCTTACGGCAACACGCCCTTCGACGAGGCGGAAGTGATCGTGGCGCTCGGCGGCGATGGCTTCATGCTGCAAATTCTCAACGAAACGATGAATTCCGGCAAGCGGGTCTATGGCATGAACCGGGGATCGGTTGGCTTTCTGATGAACGACTACCGGGTAGACGGCCTGGTCGAGCGTATTGCGGTTGCGACCGGCAATGATTTTCATCCGCTGCGCATGACGACGACGGATTCCGACGGCGATGAATTTACGGCACTTGCCATGAACGAGGTCAGCCTGTTCCGGCAATCGCATCAGGCCGCCAAGCTTCGTGTCGAGGTGGACGGCAAGACGCGGCTTGAAGAGTTGATTTGCGACGGCATGATGGTTGCGACACCGGCAGGATCGACAGCTTATAACTTCTCAGCCCATGGACCGATCCTGCCGCTGGAATCACCGCTTCTGGCGCTCACACCCGTCAGCGCCTTCCGGCCAAGGCGTTGGCGCGGCGCACTTTTACCCAACAAGGTGACGGTCGATATTCACGTTCTGGAGCGCGACAAGCGTCCGGTGAACGCGGTCGCCGACCATACGGAGGTGAAATCCGTACGGCATGTGCGGATTGCGCAATCGCAGGACAGGACGGCCAGAATTCTCTCGGACCCGGACCGTTCATGGTCAGACCGCGTACTCGCCGAACAATTCAATAATTGACGCCAACCACTGATGATGCCATGCCCCTGAAAAAACCTCTTCTCGCCGCCCTCATTTTCGCCGCCACAGCGCTACCCGTGCGGGCGCAAACGGAGGCCATCGAAAACTTGCCGGTATCGGCGATCTTCGTTGTCAGCAGCGGCATGTGGGAAGAGCATAATCTTGAGCCGGTGAAAGGTCCTGACGGCCAGTTGCGGCCGCCGCCAGCGACGCCCACACGCGGTTATTACAAGGTGGTTGCAATCCGCCAGGGCGATGGCACCGCTAAAGTCTATCTGCAGCGCATCGCCACTACCGCAAACGGACCGAACCTTCTCGAAAACATCGAGCTGGAAGAGTTCAGCCAGATGAAGTCCTACGTCACGGATATTCGCCCCGAAAGCTCAAACGGTGCATCGGCCTCGCCCGGCCTGTTTGTGACCGTCTATCTGAAAACCGATCCGCAGATCAGGGAAGCGGAAAGCTGGTCGATCCTGATCGACGAACTCGGCGAGATGAAGATCGAAAAGGCCTCGAACTGAGGGCGAGAGAACGTCGGTTTGAACGGAATCGTTGGAGGTTCTCTACCCCTTTGATTACACGCCGTTCTACTGGAAACTGTCTACGCGTTAAGCTCATGCGGCCCGGCCAGAACCGCACCGAAATGATGTTTCCATAGTCTGGCGCCGAGTTCGCCGCTGCGATCGAGGCTGGAGCCCACCGTCAGCCATGGCAGAAGCGTGGGATGAAGCCCCGCATCAAACAGGGCAAAACCCGCAGCCAGCACGCAGGTATCGGCCTGAATGCCGCAGACCAGCACCCTGTCGAGCTTTAAAGACAGGAGGTGGTCGATAGCCGCCCTTGGCGGAGCGTAGCCGTGCTTTATGAAAATCCAGTCCGCCGCAACCAGCGAGCAGTCGTCCCTGCCCGGCTTCCAGCCGAGTTGCCGCTCGAAAGGCGTGACGCTTTCATCATGGCGCTCGACGCTGGCAACGCTTGGCATGGTGACGGCCAGGGCGGATATTTCCGCCACAAGCGCAGCCGGCGGATTGAAGCTCGGCTGAACGTCGACGATGTAAAGCGCCTGTTTCATGCATCTCCTCCAACGAAAAACCCCTCGCAATGGGTTTGCGAGGGGTGATTTTTTCAAGCGACGCTGTGGCGCGTCAGTCGATATCAGCCACTTCCACGTCTGCGCCACCGCTGATGCGGTGCGCGAGGGCCGCTTCCATGAACTGGTTCAGATCGCCATCCAGCACGTTGCCGGGTGCGGTGCTTTCCACGCCGGTGCGCAGGTCCTTGATCAACTGGTAGGGCTGCAGAACGTAGGAACGGATCTGATGGCCCCAGCCGATATCCGTCTTGGATGCGGCCTGGGCGTTTGCCGCATCTTCCCGCTTTTGCAGTTCCACCTCGTAGAGACGGGCGCGCAGCATGTCCCACGCCTTGGCGCGGTTCTTGTGCTGGGAACGCTCCTGCTGGCAGGCCACGGCAATACCGGTCGGTATGTGGGTAATACGCACGGCCGAATCGGTGGTGTTGACGTGCTGGCCGCCTGCACCGGACGAACGATAGGTATCGATGCGGCAATCGCTCTCATTGATGTCGATCTGGATCGAATCATCGACCACTGGGTAAACCCAGACGGAGGAGAACGATGTGTGGCGACGCGCATTGCTGTCATAGGGCGAGATGCGGACGAGGCGGTGTACGCCCGATTCCGTCTTCAGCCAGCCGAAAGCATTGTGGCCCTTGACGAGGATCGTCGCGGACTTGATGCCGGCCTCTTCGCCGTCGTGAACTTCCAGCACTTCAACCTTGAAGCCTTCGCGGTCGGCCCAGCGGGTATACATGCGCAGCAGCATGTTGGCCCAGTCCTGGCTTTCCGTGCCGCCGGCGCCGGAATGAACTTCGAGATAGGTATCGTTGCTATCAGCTTCACCGGAAAGCATGGCTTCCACCTGACGGCGGTTCGCCTCGCTCCTCAGCGCCTTCAGCGCATCTTCGGCGTCCTTGACGATCTCGTCGTCGCCTTCCATCTCGCCGAGTTCGATCAGCTCGACATTGTCCTTGAGCTGCTGCTCAAGCGCCTTCACGCCATTGATGCTGTCATCTAGCTGCTGGCGCTCGCGCATCAGTTTCTGCGCTTCGGTGGCATCGTTCCAGAGGGTCGGGTCCTCTGCCTTGTTATTCAACCAGTCCAGTCGTCTTATCGCCTGGTCCCAGTCAAAGATGCCTCCTCAGCAGGCTTATGGCCTGCTTGATTTCGTCGACTACGTTCACAATTTCATTGCGCATTTCGCTGGTTCTTCGCCTTCATTTAAACTGGTAGCTCAAATAGATGCGGGGGGCGAGGATGTAAAGACCCGCGCCCCCCGCCAAACATAAGACTGGTATCAATAAAGACCGCCGCCACCGCCGGTGATGGCCTGCTGGGCCTGTGGCGAGGTCTTCAGAATATCCTCCTGCGACATGCCTTCCGCGCCGATCACCGAGAAGGTATCGGCCGGGCCGGTGCCCGGCTTGAAGGCTTCCATGATCGTATCAGGTTCGCCTTCCGAAGCGGCCATGCCGGTCTTGCGGTTGACGGCGATGAACTTCATGCCTTCAGGCACGATGAACTTGCTCGGTTCCAGATGCTTGGCCGCATCGGCGATGAACTCGCCGAAGATCGGTGCCGACAGCGAACCACCGGTGCCGCCGCGCCCAAGCGGTGCGGGCGAATCGAAGCCGATATAAAGACCGGCAACCATGTCCGGCGTGTAACCGACGAACCAGGCGTCCTTTTCATCGTTGGTGGTGCCCGTCTTGCCAGCAACCGGCAGATCGACCTTGATCTTGCCCGCCGCCGTGCCGCGCTGCACGACACCTTCAAGCATGGAGGTCGTCTGGTAAGCGGTCATCGGGTCGAGAACCTGCTCGCGGTTATCAACGATGACCGGCTCATCCTGATTTTGCCAGCTGGTGGCGTTGCAGCCTTCACAGGCACGCTCCTCATGCCGGAAGATCGTCTTGCCGTAACGGTCCTGGATGCGGTCGATCAGCGTCGGCTTGATCTGCTTGCCGCCATTGGCGATCACAGAATAGGCCGAGACCATGCGCATGATGGTTGTTTCACCCGAACCGAGCGACATTGCCAGAAGCGGCGGCATCTTGTCGTAGATGCCGAAGCGTTCGGCATATTCAGCCACCAGATTCATGCCCATGTCCTGCGCCAGACGCACTGTCATGAGGTTACGGGATTTTTCGATGCCTAGACGCAGGGTCGAAGGACCAGCGGAACCCCCGCCGTAATTCTGCGGCTTCCAGACCTGGCCGCCCGAAACAACCTCGATTGGCGCGTCGAGAATGACCGAGGCCGGGGTATAGCCGTTGTCGAGTGCAGCCGCATAGATGAACGGCTTGAAGGAGGAGCCGGGCTGGCGCATCGCCTGCGTGGCGCGGTTGAATTCAGACTGCGCGTAGGAGAAGCCGCCGACCATGGCCAGAACGCGGCCAGTGTGCGGATCCATCACCATCATGCCGCCCTGCACCTTCGGGGGCTGGCGCAGACGATATTCGTTGCCGGAACCGGACAGCGGCTGTGCGTAAACGACGTCACCAACAGCCAGAACGCCAACCGGCGACTTAGCCGTCGGCTTTTTGCCTGTGGCATCGCGATAGGCCCAACGCATGTTTTCAGCGGAGATATGGCCGCGTGTGCGCTTGTCGCCATCCTCGGCATCGGGGTCGACCTGCACGCCAATATCGATACCATCGGCAGCAACGGCGAGGACAACTGCGATCTTCCATTCGGGAACGTCGCGAAGGCCCTTTACCTTGGCGAGCGCTGCAGTCCAGTCACCGGTTGTCTCGATCTTTTCGACGGGTCCGCGGAAACCGCGACGCTCGTCATATTGCACCAGACCGTCCTGAAGCGCCTTGCGCGCCTCCATCTGGATCTGCGGATCGAAAGAGGTGCGAACCGAAAGGCCGCCTTCAAGAAGCGCCTCCTCGCCGTATTTCTCGACGATCTGGCGGCGGACTTCCTCGGCGAAATAGTCAGACGCGAAGATATGCGCGCCGCCACGGCGCAGATTGACGCCAAGCGGCTGCTTCTTTGCATCCTCGGCATCGCCGACCGTGATGTAGCCGTTCTCGGCCATGCGGTCGATCACCCAGTTGCGGCGCTCCAGAGCCGCCTTCTCGCGGCGGATCGGATGGTAGTTGGCCGGGCCTTTTGGCAGCGATGCGAGATAGGCGGTTTCCGCGATCGTCAGTTCCGTGACCGATTTGTTGAAATAGGTGAGTGCCGCACCGGCGATACCGTAGGAATTCAGGCCGAAAAAGATCTCGTTGAGATAAAGCTCGAGGATCTTGTCCTTGGAATAGGTCTGCTCGATGCGGAAGGACAGAAGCGCTTCCTTGAGCTTGCGGTCGAAGGTCTGGTCGTTGGTCAGCAGGAAGTTCTTTGCCACCTGCTGGGTGATTGTGGACGCGCCGACCGGACGACGGCCGGAGCCGATATTCTGTAGGTTGACGAGAACGGCACGGCCGAGACCCCAGATGTCCACACCCGGATGGTTGTAGAAATTCTTGTCTTCCGCCGAAAGGAAGGCTGCCTTCACACGGTCCGGGATAGCCTGGATCGGCAGGAACAGGCGCTTTTCATGGGCGTATTCCGCCATGAGCGCGCCGTTGCCGGCGTGCACGCGGGTCGTCACCGGCGGCTCATAAGTGCTCAGAACTGCGTAATCCGGCAGGTCCTTCGTCACGCCGTGCAAATAAATCGCACCGGCGGCGGCGGCGCACAGGAAGAGCACGCTGGCCAAGCCGAAAAAATATCCAATCAGTCTGATCATACCAAGCTACCGATAATTCGAATCGTAACCATCAACGCCCGATGATACGGGCGCATCCTTGCATATCGCGTGCCGTTTTGCACACCATACCTTCGATGACAAGCCGGAACGACAGCATTCGCTGATATGTTACCGGGCCGACTGCCGCAATTGCGGTTCCAGCCGCAATGGCGGATCACCACAGAATCCGCTTCCGCAATAACGCGGCGAATGTGAGTAAAATAGGGCTTCACCAACCTAATCGTCCGCAAGGCCCAAGAATTGAACAGCTTTTCGGCAGCAAGGGGCACGGCGACAACGGGGCGCCGCTCGCCCGCCCGGCCCTTCAGCCGCCGTTCGCCATAGCCTTGGTGCGGTATCGTCCGACCGCAGTTGCAAGCGTATCGGCGACCTTCTTGCGCCATTCCGCATCAAGAAGCAGTTTTTCATCTTCCGGATTGGAGAGAAAGCCGAGTTCCAGCAACACCGATGGCACGTCATGGGCGCGCAGCACCATGAAACCGGCATAACGATGCGGATTGTTGATGAGGCCGACCTGTCCCTCGAAGGACGATACGATATTTTCTGCCAGCGTCACCGAAAAGGCCTGCGTTTCGCGCCGGGTGAAATCGAGAAGGATATCGGCCACCTCAGGCGGCTCGCTGGAGGCTGCCACACCGGCAATCTGGTCGGACTTGTTTTCGCGCTCGGCCAGCTCCTGCGCCCTGCGATCTGAGGCGCGGTCTGACAATGTATAGACGGTCGCGCCCCGGATGCCCTTCTGCTTCAGTGTATCGGCGTGCAATGAAATAAATAGGTTTGCATTGTTCTGCCGGGCGATCGTCACCCGTTCCGACAGAGCGAGAAACGTGTCGGAATCACGCGTCAGGAACGCCTTGATGCCGGGCTCCCGGTTCATCCGCTCCACAAGTTCCTTGGCAAAGGTCAGCGTGATGACCTTTTCCTCCGTGCCGGTTACGCCACCGGAAGCGCCGGCATCGATGCCGCCATGACCGGCATCAACAGCGATGACGAAATCCGTTTGCCGCGATGTCTTGTCGTCAGGCGTGATCGCCGCTGTCGAGACCGGCGCCGGCGCGCGCCATTGCTGCTCTTTCACCAGTTCGGCGAATTTGGCCTTGGTGGTGATCTCCGCATCCAGGACGAAACGGAACGATGTGCCGTCCTCGCCCTTCTTGGTTTCGGCAACCGCCACCTGAACCGGTTTTTTTGCCGTCAGCACGATGCGGGCGCTGTCTTGCCCCATGCTACCGAAGCGAATGTCCGAGAAAAGGCCGGTTGGCGCCAGAGCCGATGCGGGGAACGCAAAATTCACCGCCGGAAAGTCCACGACGATGCGGGCGGGCGAATCGAGATAGTGAATGTCGAATTCCGGCTCCTCGGCAAAATCGAGAACGATGCGCGTGCGCGCCTCGTCGCCGATGATGCGCGCCTGATTGGCGATGAGCGGCTCCACGGCCAAGGCCTGTGGAACGCAGGAGACGAATGCGGCGACCGAAAAGACAACCGGCAAAACAAGGGCACCCGCAAGCCGCGCGATTCGCGCGCCAAGCGGCCCTGCCCCATCGAATATCGCTACGCTGCGCGTGAAATTCATGGTCTTCAAGAAATTCCGTATTTCAGTCATTTTTCATAAATGGTGCGGCAAAGTGCCGGGAACGTCGTAATTTCGGCCACGCCGGACACGTGTTTGTGCGTTTGCGCCCCACAATCGCAGGCGTTGGTGAACCAATTGTTAACCCGGAAATTCCACCAACAATATGGCATATTTAGCCAGCCTATTGCTATTATGACAGAGAAAACATACAACAAGGATGAGGGTTAAAAGTGTTGACGGGATAGATGCCCGCCGGCTGCCAATCGAAAAAGACGCTGGCGCTGCAAAACGGGCAATCATCTGCCGTCGTTACATTTATCCTGAAACTGGATCAATTCCGGCCGTGGCCGGAGACCTACCCGGTGGCAATGCCACCGCTGCTCTGAGGAGAGCAAATTCATCGGACCCCAAGGGGTCTATATATTATTGTCGTTCCGCCTGGCCAATGATGTCGCAGCAGTTTTCATATGAACCGGATACCAGGAGCAGGCCAAGCGCCTCGCCGTCGGTCCGGATGCTGCCAGTTTACAGAGGCCCGGCTGGAGACTTCATTTCCGGCACATCCTTGCACTCATATGAAAGGCTCGTCCGTGTGGCGGGCCTGTTCTCGTATAAAACAAGGCTGCGCCGAGGAGCACAGCTTACATGGCAGACAAAATGCTTATCGACGCCTCCCACGAAGAGGAGACACGCGTAGTCGTTGTCCGTGGGAACCGGATCGAGGAATTCGACTTCGAATCGGAACACAAGAAACAGATCCGCGGCAATATCTACCTTGCCAAGGTCACGAGGGTTGAGCCCTCCCTTCAGGCGGCCTTCGTCGATTACGGTGGAAATCGCCACGGGTTTCTCGCTTTTGCGGAAATCCACCCTGACTATTACCAGATCCCGCTCGCCGACCGTCAGGCGCTCCTCAAGGCGGAAGCCGAGGATCATCGCCGCAGCGACGACTTCGAATCGGCTGACGCCCCCGAGCCCGGCGCACCGGCTGTCGATCTATCGCAGGCGGACCAGCCGGATGTAGGCATCGTTGCCGTCAGCGAGACGACTGACGCCGTGGTCGTGGACGAAACCGTTGCCGCTGCCGCTGCCGAAGAGGTATCCGAAGATGTGACTGCTGTGGCCGTCGAGGCCGTTGCGGAAGAAGCACCGAAGAAGCGTACCCGCCGCCCCCGCGCCAAGAAGAAGGTAGCGGAAGAAGAAGCCGTTTCCGACACCACTGCTGAGGCCTCTTCCGAAGAAGACGGCAGCACGGGCGGCGAAATGGCTGCCATGGTCGATACAGATACGATTTCCGAGGAAGTCGAGGGTCTTCGCCGTGGGAATGACGATGATGACGACGACGATGATGACGATCATCACGAGAAGGAAGTGATTGAATCCGTCGGCGCCGAAGACGCCATGGAAGAGGTTCCCGATCGCGTTGCCCGCAAGCCGCGCAAGCAGTACCGCATTCAGGAAGTCATCAAGCGCCGCCAGATCCTTCTCGTGCAGGTTGCCAAGGAAGAACGCGGCAACAAGGGTGCCGCACTCACCACCTATCTGTCGCTTGCCGGCCGTTATTCCGTGCTGATGCCGAATACCGCACGCGGCGGTGGCATTTCCCGCAAGATCACCCAGCCGACCGACCGCAAGCGCCTGAAGGAAATCGCGCGCGATCTGGAAGTTCCGCAGGGCATGGGCGTCATTCTGCGTACCGCAGGCGCCAACCGCACCCGCGTCGAGATCAAGCGCGACTTCGAATATCTGATGCGCCTGTGGGAAAACGTCCGCACGCTGACATTGAACTCCACGGCCCCCTGCCTCGTTTACGAGGAAGGCTCGCTCATCAAGCGTTCGATCCGCGATCTCTACAACAAGGATATCAGCGAGATCATCGTTTCGGGCGAAGAGGGCTACCGTGAAGCAAAAGACTTCATGAAGATGCTGATGCCGAGCCACGCCAAGGTGGTTCAGCCTTACCGCGACATCCACCCGATCTTCTCGCGCTCAGGCATCGAAGCCCAGCTCGACCGCATGCTGCAGCCGCAGGTTACGCTGAAATCGGGCGGTTACCTCATCATCAACCAGACGGAAGCTCTGGTTGCCATCGACGTGAACTCCGGTCGTTCGACCCGCGAGCATTCCATCGAAGAAACGGCGCTGACGACCAATCTGGAAGCGGCGGAAGAAGTGGCTCGCCAGCTGCGTCTTCGCGACCTTGCCGGTCTTGTTGTCATCGACTTCATCGACATGGAAGAAAAGCGCAACAACCGCTCCGTCGAGAAGAAGCTCAAGGACTGCCTGAAAAACGACCGGGCGCGCATCCAGGTCGGCCGCATCTCGCATTTCGGTCTTCTGGAAATGTCGCGCCAGCGCATCCGCGCTTCGGTGCTGGAATCGACCACGCAGGTCTGCCAGCATTGCGGCGGCACGGGTCACGTTCGCTCCGAATCCTCCATCGCGCTGCACGTGCTGCGCGGCGTTGAGGAATATCTGCTGCGCAACACGACCCACAATATCACCGTGCGCTGCACGCCGGAAACGGCTCTCTATCTGCTCAACCACAAGCGCGGCACGATTGTCGATTATGAAGGCCGCTTCGGTGTGGCGATCATCATTGCGGCCGATGCCGGCGTCGGCGCGCAGCATTTCGCCATCGATCGTGGTGAAGCGGTTGAAAATCCGGTGAAGATCGAAAGCCTTATCCAGATGCTCCCGAGCTTCGTGGAAGAGGAAGACGATTTCGTTGTTGAGGTGGAAGAGGACGAGGAAGAGGAAGAAATCGTCAAGGCGCAGGCCAGCGAGCCGCGCCAGCAACAGCAGCAGGGCGACAATGGTGAAGACGGCAAGCGCAAACGCAAGCGTCGTCGTCGCCGTCGTGGCAAGGGCGGACAGAACGACCAGAACGGTGCAGTTGATGCGCAGGCTGGCGATGACACCGGCGCTGATGATGCGGACGACGAAGATGGCGTCGAAACCGATGAAGCCGCAGACGACGCCGATGAAAACGGTGTGAACGAAGCTGCAAGCTCTGATGAAGAAAGCAAGCGCAAGCGTCGCCGTCGTGGCAAGCGTGGCGGCCGTCGCAACCGTGCTGAAGACGAGGCTCTCGATGCCGCAGGCACTGAGTCCGGCGAAGAAGGCGAAACGGAAGGCGAAAGCGAAGAGGTTTCCGCCGCAGCATCCGTAACCGAAGAGCCTACCGCTGCCGAAGTGGTGGAAGGTGTGGTTGCCGACGTCGTGGAAGCGGAAGCCCCGAAGAAACCGCGCCGCACCCGCAAGGCGAAGGCCAAGACCGAAGACGTACCGCCGGCTGAGGCGGCACCGCAGGCTGAAGTCGCGGCCAAAACCGTTGAAACGGTCGAGCCGGTGATCGTCGAACCCGCAGTCGTTGTGGAAACCGTCGTCGATGTCGCCCTCGACGAAGTGGGTGAAGCCTCGGCCGATCTGGGTTCGGAAGCCGTAGCACCCGCGACGGAAGAAAAGGTTCGCGCGAACCGGGGCAGCAATGTCTCGAATTCGGAGCCGGTCGTGACCTCGTCGGGCACGCCCGCCAACCCTGACGGCGACGAGCCGAAGCCGCGCAAGGGCGGCTGGTGGCAGCGCAAAGGCTTCTTTTGATAGAAGACACTGAAACGAAAAACGCCCGCAACCATGTTGCGGGCGTTTTGCTTTGTTGGCGGATGTTAGGTTTATCTCATGCCGTAATCGATCCGGCATCCAGCCACGGCGCGTCTGCGCCGTGAAAGAAATCTCTCCCGATCAAGGACTTGACCGCGTTGGCAAAGGACCAAGTCCGGGGTGACGGAAGCCCGATATGCCAATCGTCAAACAGACCGTGTCAGACCACCATCGACGCGGATGTTCTGGCCGGTGATGTAACCCGCACCTTCCGAGGCGAGAAAGGCAACGGTTGCGGCTATCTCCTCGCTCGTTCCATAACGCTGCATCGGCACACCCTGGCGGCGCTCTTCCGTGGCTGGCAGGCTATCGATCCAACCGGGCAGAACATTGTTCATGCGCACATTGTCGGCCGCATAGGTATCGGAAAAAATCTTGCTGTAGGAAGCAAGGCCGGCGCGGAATACTGCAGAAGTCGGGAACATGCTGCTCGGCTCGAAAGCCCAGGCAGTCGAAATGTTGATGATCGACCCGGCTTTCTGTTTCACCATGAATGGAGCCACAATCCGTGTCGGGCGGATGACGTTCATCAGGTAGACATCGAGACCCGTGTGCCATTGCTCATCGGTGATATCGAGAATGGAGGCGCGCGGGCCATGGCCTGCACTGTTCACGAGAACGTCGATACGGCCGAATTTTTCGAGCGTCAGCTCCACCAGTCGATTGAGATCGTCGTTGGACTGGTTGGAGCCGGTGACGCCGATGCCGCCCAGTTCCTTCGCCAGCGCCTCTCCCTTGCCGGAGGACGACAGGATCGCGAGCTTGTAACCATCAGCGCTTAGACGTTTCGCCACGGCCGCCCCCATGCCGCTGCCGCCTGCCGTCACAATCGCCACTTTTTCTGCCGACATCGTTCTTCTCTCCATGTCCAATCGGGCGGACCGCCGCGTGGCAGCCCTTCTCCATCCATAACCCGCTCCATCTATAGCGGGTTTTGGCAGCGAGTTCGAACCAGAAAGCCTTGGACCGGCTTGAAGAAAAACTGATCTGAACGCCCGTCAACGCCGCACTTGATCATCCGCCGCATGGACCTGTCTGCTGTCCGTCGGGGCCTCCTCCCTCTCCTTCAAACCATAGTCCCGCATCACGGTGGCGATACGCAGGCGGTAATTGCAAAAGACGCCGGACCGTCCCAGCGACTGCGCTGCGCGATGCGACGTGGTGTTGCGCCATGCCTTCACCGCCTCCTCATCCCTGAAGAATGACAGCGAAAGCATCTTGTCGGGATTGCTGATGCTCTGAAAGCGTTCGACGGACAGGAAGCCGTCGATGGTTTCGAGCTCGGCGCGCAGGCTGGTGGCAATATCGAGATAATGCTGTTTTTCGCCCTCAGCCGGCCAGACCTCGAATATGACGGCGATCATCGTCCGGCTCCGCCGTGCGGCGCAGATGCCAGCCTCAGGAACAGCCTGTCCTCACGGCGGATGAATTGCTCGCGCCGGGCGAATTCATAATTTTCCCGCCCTGCCGGGTCGGCGGCAAGTCGCGCCCGGTAGGCTTCGTACGCGGCAAGGTTTTCGATGTTATAGACGCCGTAGGCAATAGTGCTCGATCCCTCTTTCGGCGCGTAATAGCCGATCAGATCGGCGCCGCAGCGCGGTATCGCCTCACCCCAGTTGCGGGCATATTGATCGAAAGAATCGACCTTGAAGGGGTCGATCTCGTAACGGATGAAACAGGTCAGCATCGGCAGTCTCCTCGTGTTCTGCCTTCCCTGTCTACGCCATTGCCTCACATCAATGCTTCGGCTATCATCGAACTATGAAAGACGGACCCTTGATCGCAAATGTCGCCGCCCTGATCGGCGACCCCGCCCGCGCCAACATATTGACGGCGCTGATGGACGGACGCGCGCTGACGGCAAGCGAGCTTGCCGAAGCCGCCGGCGTGACCCTGCAGACCGCCAGCGGGCATCTGTCAAAACTCTCCGACGCCCAATTGCTCAAAGCGGAAAAACAGGGGCGGCATCGCTATTTCCGGCTTTCCGACGCGGATGTGGCGCAGGTTCTTGAAGCGCTGATGGGACTTGCGCAGCGCACCGGGGCCGTGCGCGTGCGTACCGGACCAAAGGACACCGCGCTTCGCGAGGCGCGCATCTGTTACGATCATCTGGCCGGAGAAAGCGGCGTGGCACTGCTTTCGACTATCACCGCAAAAGGTCTCGTAACGTCAGGCGACGATCCCGCACTTACGGATAGCGGGCGGGATTTCTTCTCGAGCTTCGGCATTGATCTTTCGCCGCTGGAAAAGGCAAGGCGCCCGGTTTGCCTGCATTGCCTGGACTGGAGCGAACGTCGTCACCACCTCGGCGGCGGGCTCGGCGCATCGCTTCTTAAAGCCATGCAGCAGCGCGACTGGCTGCGGCAAGGAAACGGGCGCGTGCTGACCTTCACCACAAAGGGTGAAAAGGCCTTTGCCAGCACCTTCGGTTGTTCGCCCGCCTGATCCCCGCCAAAGGGGAGAAGAACCGAGGGCTTATTTCAGCCAACCAGCAATGCGCCCAACGGCCTCGGCAATATCCGACACCGAACCCGCATAGGAAATGCGCAGCGCCCTGTGGCCCTCCTCTGGATCGAAATCCATGCCGGGCGTCGCCGCCACGTCGATTTCCGCCAGCATGCGTTTGGCGAAATCCATGCTGTCATTGGAAAAGCGGCTGGTATCGACATAGGCGTAAAATGCGCCATCCATGGGAGACGCCAGCGGCAGGCCGATTTCCGGAAGGCGAGTCATCAGGAAATCGCGGTTGGTGCGGTAGCTTTCCCGGTAGACGTCCAGTTCCTCCGCCGCCGAAAAGGCTGCGGTTGCCGCCAGCTGGGATAGTTCCGGCGGTGAAATATACAGGCTCTGAGCAAGACATTCGACCGGACGGACGAGTTTTTCCGGCAGGACCATCCAGCCGATGCGCCAGCCGGTCATGCAATAATATTTCGAGAAGGAATTGATGACGACGGCATTGTCGGTGAGTTCGAGCGCGCTCGTTTCCTCGCCGACGAAAGTCAGGCCGTGGTAGATCTCGTCGGAAATGAAGGCGATATCCCGGCTTTCACAATAGTTTGCCAGCCGTTTCAGCGCTTCGCGGCCGGTGACCGTGCCAGTTGGGTTGGCCGGGCTTGCCAGGAGCACGCCCTTCAACTTGCAACCCGCCCTGGTTTCCGCCCGCTCGAGGCTGGCAGGCGTCAGCGTATAGCCGGTTTCCGCCGTTACCGGCACTTCCACGACATTGAGGCCAAGCGCTTTCAAGATATTGCGATAGGCGGGATAACCGGGCCTTGCGATCGCGACATGATCACCGGCATCGAAAAGGCTGAGGAAGGCGAGATTGAAAGCGGCAGAAGACCCGGTGGTGACGGCAATGCGCGCCGGATCGACGATAACCTGGTGGCGCAGCCGGTAGTGGCCGGCAATCGCTTCGCGCAATTCACGCAGGCCCAGCGCATCGGTATAGCCGATCCGTCCATGCTTCAGCGCCTCCTGCGCGGCCGCCAGAGAGGCTTTCGGTGCGGGATGGGAAGGCTGGCCGACCGCCATGGAAATGACGGGGCGTCCCGCCTGCCGTCGCCGGTTCGCCTCCGCCAGAATATCCATGGCGTGAAAGGGTTCGACTGCGCTCCGCTTCGACATCGTTATCAAGGGCATGCTCTTTCCTGAACCGTATTTCAGAGACTTGCCCCAGAATCACACGCTTCACAATCGTGCGACCATAATGCGGACAACTATTTTTGGCGTATGGCATTTGGCTTAAAGTAAGGTAATTGCATCATAACATTCATGAGGCATTGGCCGCACAGTATGAGGACCGATATGGCGCATCTTCTCCGTTCAACCCTTCTCGCCAGCGTAACGGCCCTTTCCATGGCTTTCGCTTCTCTGCCCGCCCATGCCCTCGATGACAAGCAGAAGAAGGAAATGGGCGAGTTCATCAAGCAATATCTGATCGAGAACCCCGAGATCATGCTCGAGGTTCAGGACGCGCTTGAACGCAAGCAATATGCGACCCGCAACGCCAAGGCGGCTGAAGCTGTGGCCGACAACCAGAAGACCATCTTCGAATCGAAATACGATCTGGCGCTCGGCAATCCGGACGGCGACGTCACACTGGTCGAGTTCTTCGATTACAATTGTGGTTATTGCAAACGCGCCATGGGCGACATGGACAATATTCTGAAGACGGACAAGAAAGTGCGCGTCGTGCTCAAGGAATTCCCGATCCTCGGGCCGGAATCGGTCGCAGCACATCGTGTCTCCAATGCCGTCAAGCTGCTTGCGCCTGCCAAATATCCCGAATTCCAGCGCGCCTTGCTGGGCGGCCGCGGACGGGCGAATGAAGACAGCGCCATGGAAGTCGCGACGTCGCTCGGTCTCAAGGAAGCCGACATCCGCAAATCGATGGCAGAAAATCCCAACGACGCGCAGGTGCAGGAAACCTACAAGCTCGCCAACAGCCTCGGCATAACAGGAACACCGTCCTATATCGTCGGCAACGAGGCTGTTTTCGGCGCTGTTGGTGCGGACCCGTTGAAGGAAAAAATCGCCAATATGCGCAGCTGCGGAAAAGCCACCTGCTCCTGATTCCGCAAAAAGCCGCTGCATTCCCTGTGGATGCCGGGCCTGCCGGCTGTTTACGGCTTTCGGGGGCTTTTCCTTGAAGGCTGCGCAGTCTATAGGTGTCGCTGATTTTCTTATGGAAACACGAATGGGCAACATCATCATCGTCATCAACGGCCCCAATCTCAACATGCTGGGAAAAAGGGAACCGGGTATCTATGGTGGCAAGACGCTGAAAGACATCGAGAATGATTGTCTTGCTGCTGGTGCAGATCTCGGGTTCGCTGTGGAATTCCGCCAGTCCAACCACGAAGGCGTGCTCGTGGACTGGTTGCATGAGGCGGGAGAGAGAGCGGCAGGTGTCGTCATCAATCCCGGCGCCTACAGCCACACCTCGATCGCGCTGCATGACGCCATTCGTGCGATTTCCACGCCCGTCGTGGAAGTGCATATTTCCAACATCCACGCGCGGGAAGAGTTCCGTCACAAATCGATGGTATCGCCCGCCGCGAAGGGCATGGTCTGCGGTTTCGGACCATATGGCTACATCATGGCGCTTCACGCGCTGAAGAACATCACGGCATAAAAAGAAACAAAGAATAGGGTTTGTCATGTCTGAAAAGAAACAGGGTATCGACAAGGAACTGATCCGCGAGCTCGCGAATATCCTCAACGATACCGACCTTTCGGAAATCGAAGTGGAGCAGGAAGACCTGCGCATCCGCGTTTCCCGCGCCGCTCCGCCCACCACGGTATATGCCGCAGCGCCCACCGGTTACGCAGCACCGGCGCCAGCCCCTGCAGCGGCGGCAGTTGCCGCTCCGGCAGCACCTGCGGTCGCCGCAGCACCTGCTCGCAACCCGGCCAATACCGTTACCTCGCCAATGGTCGGCACGGTTTACCTGTCGCCTGCTCCGGGCGCACGTCCGTTCGTCGAAGTGGGCGCGACCGTCAAGGAAGGCCAGACCATCCTCATCGTCGAAGCCATGAAGACCATGAACCAGATCCCGGCTCCGAAGTCCGGCAAGGTCGTGGAAATCGTCGTCAACGACTCACAGCCCGTGGAGTATGGTGAAGCTCTCGTGGTCATCGAATAAAGGCGGTTCAGCATGGTTTCGAAGATCCTCATAGCCAACCGCGGCGAGATTGCGCTGCGCGTCCTGCGCGCTGCCAAGGAGCTTGGCATTCCGACAGTCGCCGTGCATTCCACCGCAGACGCGGACGCCATGCATGTGCGCCTTGCCGACGAAAGCGTGTGCATCGGCCCGCCGCCTTCGCGTGACAGCTACCTCAATATCCACCAGATCGTTGCGGCCTGCGAAATCACCGGTGCGGACGCCGTTCACCCCGGTTACGGCTTCCTGTCGGAAAACGCCAAGTTCGCCGATATCCTCGACGCGCACGGCATTACCTTCATCGGACCGACCGCAGAGCATATCCGCCTCATGGGCGACAAGATCACCGCCAAGCAGACGGCGCAGGAACTCGGTATTCCCGTGGTTCCCGGCTCCGACGGTGAAGTGAAGCCCGAGAATGCGCTCGAAATCGCCCGGACGATCGGCTTCCCGGTCCTGATCAAGGCGACGGCAGGCGGCGGCGGTCGCGGCATGAAGGTGGCGAAGACGGAAGCGGATCTCGACGAGGCGGTCTCGACGGCCCGCTCCGAAGCGGCAGCTGCCTTCGGCAACGACGCCGTTTACATGGAAAAATACCTCGGCAAGCCGCGCCATATCGAAGTGCAGGTTTTCGGCGACGGGGAAGGCAACGCCATTCATCTTGGCGAACGCGATTGCTCGCTGCAGCGCCGTCACCAGAAGGTGCTGGAAGAGGCGAACTCCCCGGCCCTCACCGTTGAACAGCGTATGGAGATCGGCGAAATTTGTGCAAGCGCCATGCGCAAGCTGAAATATCGCGGTGCCGGCACCATCGAGTTCCTTTACGAAAACGGCGAGTTCTATTTCATTGAAATGAACACGCGTCTTCAGGTGGAACATCCAGTCACGGAAGCGATCACCGGCATGGACCTCGTGCAGGAACAGATCAGGGTTGCTTCGGGACAGGGCCTGTCGGTGACGCAGGCGGATATCGAATTCCATGGCCATGCCATCGAATGCCGTATCAATGCCGAGGACCCGCGCACATTCGTTCCCTCCCCCGGCACGCTGACCTATTTCCATACGCCGGGCGGCCTTGGCGTGCGCGTCGATTCGGGTGCCTATCAGGGCTACAAGATCCCGCCTTATTACGACAGCATGATCGGCAAGCTTATCGTTCACGGTCGCGACCGTGACGAATGCATCCGCCGTCTACGCCGGGCACTGGACGAGTTCGTCGTCGACGGTATCAAGACCACGCTCCCGCTTTTCCAGGATCTTCTTCAGAACGAAGATATCCTCAGCGGCAATTACGACATTCACTGGCTGGAAAAATACCTGGCCGGTGATGCGTCTCACTAAGAGATATGGTTGGGCGGCGCAGCAAAAATGACGGCATAACCGTCGATATATTGCTGCGCGCCTATTCCGCCGGCCTGTTTCCGATGGCCGATTCGGCTGACGATCCCGAGCTTTTCTGGGTCGAGCCGGAAATACGCGGAATCATTCCGCTCAACGATTTCCACATTTCCAAAAGCCTCGCCAAGGCGATGCGCAAGAAGCCGTTCGAGATACGCTTCAATACCGCTTTCGAAGCGGTGATGGCAGGATGTGCGGCTGAAGCGCCGGACAGGCCGAGCACCTGGATAAACGCCACAATTCGCAAACTCTACACCGAACTGCACCAGATCGGCCATGCCCATAGTGTCGAGGCGTGGGATGGCAAGGAACTTGTCGGCGGACTTTACGGCGTATCGCTTGGGGCCGCATTCTTCGGCGAGAGCATGTTTTCCCGGCGCACCAACGCCTCGAAAATTTGCCTCGTGCATCTGGTGGAGCGGCTGAGAGCAAGCGGTTTCGTGTTGCTCGACACTCAATTCACCACCGAGCATCTGAAGACATTCGGCGCGATCGACGTGCCGAAGCAGCAATATGCGAAAATGCTCGATCAGGCCGTCAACCAGCCAGACCTGCAATTCTAAAAATCATAACGTAACGTTATTTGCTTGCTGTTGAGGGAGCCGGAACTTCGGAGTCCTGCTTGCAGCCCGTCAGCCATACGTCGTAGATCGGGTGCTCGACGGCATTGAGGCCGGGGCTGTCGGCGAACATCCAGCCGGTGAAAATCCGCTTGATCTTGCGGTCGAGAGTGATTTCATCCACCTCGATGAAAGCATCGATCTTCTGGGCTTCCGTCTGGTCGCGCGAGTAACAGACCTTAGGAGTCACCTGGAGCGCGCCGAACTGAACCGTTTCGTCGATATAGACATCGAAAGACGTAATGCGGCCGGTGATCTTATCGATGCCGGAAAACACTGCAACGCGGTTTTCAAGACGGGCGGCGGAGACGGGCGATACGAGGATGACAGCAGAGACCGCTGCAAACAGCGAGACTGTCAGCGCACGCAAAGAACGATCCCGCGTGAATATCCTCATACGATATGTCTCCAAAAAAATTGCCTGTGTCGGGACGACGACCGGATCAACGCGTAAGGGCGGAATGTGGCAAAAACCGGTGAGGTCGGGTGCCAAGCGCGGCGTTTTGCACAACACCGCGCATCGCAATGCTCATTTTACCCTGCTCAGTTGCCGGGGGTCCAGGCGTCGTAGTCGCCGGTTACGCGTGGACGCTCGCCTGCGACCGCCAGCGATCCCTGTGGGCGATAGGCCTTGGATGTGCCGGTGAGGTTGGCCTGATGCGCCTTCTGCCATTCCCGCGGAACGTATGTTTCCTGGCTCGGCGGCACGTCGGTGCGGTAGTGCATCCAGCCATGCCAGCCGGGCGGAATGGCAGAAGCTTCGGCATAACCGTTATAGATCACCCAACGGCGCGGCATGCCCCAGGAGGTGGTGCCGCCTTCGTAATAGGTGTTGCCCAACTCGTCCTGTCCGACCTTCTTGCCGAAACGCCAGGTGTGAAACCGCGTTCCGATCGTCTGGCCGTTCCACCAGGTGAAGATTTGCGTCAGGAGAGTCTTCATTATGCGTTCCTCGGGCTTGAATGCGCCGCAGCGATTTTCCGTGCACGGCACAAGACAAGCTTATGCCGCCCCTCACGGCGATTGTCCAGTATTTCCCGATATATCCGCGCTATTTCAGCTTCATCCTGAAACCGAGATGCCGCTTTTCGAAACCCAACCGCTCGTAAAAGCGATGGGCATCGAGCCTCGCCACGTTGGAGGTGAGCTGCACGGCTTTCATGCCCTTGGCGCGCGCTTCATCAAGGCAATAGTTGATCATGACTGCGCCGATGCCACGGCCGCGCATGTCGGGCCGCGTCTGCACCGCTTCAATCACCATGGATTTGGCGCCGCGCCCGATAAGCTTGGTCAGGATGGCCGTCTGGAAAGTGCCGACGATCTCGCCGTCCAGTTCCGCCACGTAAAGCGTCTCGGTGGGGGACGCCTCGATATCCCGGAAGGCCGCGAGATAGTCCGGCAGCGCCGATTCGTCGGCCGTATCGCCGTGGCCTCCGATTTCGTCAGCGGCATAGATGGCCGCGAGTGCGGGAACATCCTCTTGCCGTGCCGCGCGGATTATCAGCGTATCTAATGTCGCATTCATCGTTTCAGGCTCTTTTCCATGACGATACCGGGAAAACCATCGATACCCGCCATGCGCTCGATTCGGTCAACCTCGGTAAATCCGACGCCTTCATAAAAGGCTATTGCGACAGTATTTTTGGGCTCCACTTCCAGACGCATGATTTCCGCATCCGGAAAGCAGGTTTCAAGCTCGGCGAAGAGATCGCGGCCGACGCCCTGACGCTGGAATTCAGGTCCAACATAAAGCTGGTGCAACAGGGCTGTCTTGCTCATCTTCGCAGACATGGAAGCATAAGCCATACCGCCGATCTGCCGGCCATTGTCGGCCACCAGAAATTCGCCGCCCTTTTTCTCGATGCGGTCCTTCATGGCCTGTGGCGAATGCCATGCGGCAATCAGCTCCTTCACCTTGTCTGCGCCGTAGATCGCGTCGTAGGTCGCATGCCAGGTGGTAGCCAGAAGCGCCCGGACCGGCTCGATATCGCGCTGGCTTGCCGTGCGTATGAAAAACATGATGTTTGCTCCGTCTCGAAACAGAAATGCCGGGCGTGATCCCGGCATAAATCAATGTCAGTCCCAGTGCTCGACGTCATCCTCGGGCTTATGCCGAGAATGACGGATGAGAACTTGCTACTTCAATGCCTTTGTACAGGCACGGGAAGCAGCGTCCGCTTACTCGTCCTCGATGCCGAGCTTGGCCTTCACCAGCGCCTGCACGGCCTGCGGGTTGGCCTTGCCGCCCGTCGCCTTCATGACCTGGCCGACGAACCAGCCGGCAAGCGCCGGCTTCGCCTTCACCTTCTCGACCTGATCTGGGTTGGCGGCGATGATCTCGTCCACGGCCTTTTCGATGGCGCCGGTATCCGTCACCTGCTTCATGCCGCGCGTCTCGACGATTTCGGCCGGGTTGCCGCCCTCGTTCCAGACGATTTCGAACACATCCTTGGCGATCTTGCCGGAAATGGTCTCGGACTTGATGAGATCGATAATGCCGCCCAGCTGTTCGGGAGAAACCGGCGTCGTCTCGATGTCCTTGCCTGATTTGTTCAGCGCACCGAGAAGATCGTTGATGACCCAGTTGGCGGCGGCCTTCGGGTCGCGGCCGGCAGCAACCGACTCGTAATAATCGGCGATCGCCTTTTCCGAAACGAGGATCGAGGCGTCGTAGACCGACAGGCCAAGATCGGCGACGAAACGGGCCTTCTTGTCATCAGGCAGTTCCGGCAGATCGACCTTCAGCGCCTCGACGAAAGCATCGTCGAATTCAAGCGGCAGCAGGTCTGGATCAGGGAAATAGCGATAGTCATGCGCGTCTTCCTTGGAGCGCATGGAACGCGTCTCACCCTTGCCGGGATCGAACAGGCGAGTTTCCTGATCGATGACACCGCCGTCTTCGAGAATGGCGATCTGGCGGCGCGCCTCATATTCGATGGCCTGGCCGACGAAGCGGATGGAGTTGACGTTCTTGATCTCGCAGCGCGTGCCGAAACCTTCGCCGGGACGGCGCACGGAGACGTTGACGTCGGCGCGCATCGAGCCTTCGTCCATGTTGCCGTCGCAGGTGCCGAGATAACGCACGATGGACCGCAGCTTGGTGAGATAGGCCTTTGCCTCATCTGACGAGCGCATGTCGGGCTTGGAGACGATTTCCATCAGCGCCACGCCCGAACGGTTCAGGTCCACGAAGGACATGGTCGGGTGCTGGTCGTGCATGGACTTGCCGGCGTCCTGCTCCAGATGCAGGCGCTCGATGCCGATCTCGATGTCCTCGAAATTGCCCTGACGATCCGGACCGAGCGAAATCGTGATGATGCCCTCACCGACGATCGGGTCCTTGAACTGCGAAATCTGGTAGCCCTGCGGCAAATCCGGATAGAAGTAGTTTTTGCGGTCGAAGATCGAACGGTTGTTGATCTTGGCCTTCAGGCCGAGACCGGTGCGCACCGCCTGCTTGACGCATTCCTCGTTGATGACGGGAAGCATGCCGGGCATGGCGGCGTCCACCAGCGACACGTTGGAGTTCGGCGCATTGCCGAAAGTCGTCGAAGCGCCGGAAAACAGCTTGGAATTGGAGAGAACCTGCGCATGCACCTCCAGGCCGATCACGATTTCCCAATCGCCGGTGGCGCCGGGAATGAAGCGTTTCGGGTCGGGGGTGCGCACGTCTACAAGGGTCATATGAAGCTCACGATATACGGGTTCTTTGGCCTTGGTGGGTAGAACAAATGGAGCGCGGGCGCAAGACATCTTGCACCCTGTCGCGCCAGGCACCGGATTTTCGCCGGAACCGGATACGCGTTTTTTACGGTTCTCAGTTTCAATTCACGTCATGACCATGATCGCTCTCTGCTTCATGACCTATATGGCCTTCAATCTTTTCGTCTTTCTTGTCTATTGGTGGGACAAGGAGGCGGCGAGAAAGGGTGGCTGGCGCATTCGGGAAAGTACTCTGTTATTGCTTGCTTTTATTGGCGGCAGCTTGGGCGCAGTCTCGGCTCAACAACTGCTGCGCCACAAAACCCGCAAGGAACCCTTCCGCAGCATCCTGATATCCATCGTAATTTTACAGGTGGGCCTTGTCGCGTCCCTCGCCATCATGCCGGACTGGCCGATACGGCTTGTAACCGGTCTGCAGACGCTCTCTCAGAACCCCGGCCCATAAAGGCCGCTCTCGACCTCGACCAGCTGCTTTTGCAGGCCGACGGATTGCACGTCGCGATCAAGCTTCGGCGCATAGGAGACGGAGAGCCAGTGGACGCTGTAACCGTGATGACGGAAAAAGGCGACCGCCGGTTCGTTCTGCGCATGGGTTTCAAGCCGGATGGTTTCGAAATCACGTTGCAATATCTGCCGTTCGATATCCGCAAGCAGGAGGCTGCCTATACCCCTGCGCTGAAAATCCGGATCGATCCAGAAATCGGAAATCGCCTCGTTGAAATGTTCCCGTGCCGCCCATCCGGCAACCGCGCCGCCGAACTCGGCCACGCGGATGGCAAGCCAGGACGAGCGGGTGAAATTGGAAAAGGCACTGGCTGCGTTATCGTAAAGCGTCGCGGTAATGCCGAGCGCGGTTGTGGCCTGCCGCCATGCCCTGAGGCCGATGGCTGCCAGAACCTCCGCTTCCTGCTCCTGCGCATTGCGAATGACGATCAAGCCGCGCCCTCCATGGCCCAACGAAGTAAAGCACCGGCGGTGCGATTCGGCCAGTGCGGTTTCCACACCGCCCTGCCCGCCCGGTCGGGTGATGCCCGTGGGACTTGACCGCGCAGGTCTCCCCCGCTAACCAAAAAGAGCAAACAAGGAGCTTTTATGTTCGCTCAATCGGAGTCCCGCTAACGGCCCTGCCCGCAAGTTTCTTGCGCGCCGGGCCATTATGAAACCGACCTGGATGCCTTAACGGCACCCGGACTTGTTTTCATGCGTCTAGAAGACGCCGACCGGATTTCCGACAATGGACATTTCCCGCGCCGAACAGCGCATTCTTCACCTGCTCGCCCAGGGCGGCAGCATCGAACTCGTTCGAGACGATCATCACAAAATCGAAAAACTCGCGCTCTATACGCGCGACGGCTGGATTTTCAGCGGCCTCGATCTCCTCACCTTCCGCAAACTGAAACGGAAGAGAGCCATCGCCTCGTCAGGCGGCAAGCCTTACCGCATCACGACGCGTGGCTTGGAACTCGTACGGGGTGAGCTGGACAATCGATAAAAACAAACGGGCGGCACTTGATGCCGCCCGTGACAATTATAGAGCTTTTGTTCAGCCGCTTACCACCACTTGGCGGGGGTGAACTTGCCGGCAGCCTGCTCGATGGCATGCGCCGTCTTGAAGAGCGTCTCTTCTTCGAAAGGCTTGCCGATGAGCTGCAAGCCGAGCGGCAGGCCCTTGCCGTCCAGGCCGGCAGGCACCGAGAGGCCGGGAAGACCGGCCATGTTGACCGTGATGGTGAAGACGTCCTGGAGGTACATCTTGACGGGATCGGAAGCGAGTTCCTCATCGCCGACAGCGAAGGCGGAAGACGGTGTAATCGGCGCCAGAATGGCGTCGACGCCCTCATGGAAGACGTTTTCGAAATCGCGCTTGATCAGCGTGCGGACCTTTTGCGCCTTCAGGTAATAGGCGTCGTAATAACCGGCTGAAAGCACGTAGGTGCCGACCATGATACGGCGCTGCACTTCCTTGCCGAAACCGGCTGCACGGCTCTTCTCGTACATGTCGGCAATGTCCTTGCCGTCGACGCGCAGGCCGTAACGTACGCCGTCATAACGAGCGAGGTTGGACGAAGCTTCCGCGGGCGCGACGATGTAATAGGCAGGAAGCGCGTATTTGGTGTGCGGCAGCGAGATATCGACCACTTCGGCACCGGCATCGCGCAGCCATTCGACGCCCTTTGCCCAGAGCTTTTCGATTTCTTCCGGCATGCCATCGACGCGATATTCCCTGGGGATACCGATCTTCAGGCCCTTGAGCGACTGGCCGATGGCCTTTTCGTAATCCGGCACCGGCAGGTCGACGGAGGTCGTATCCTTTGCGTCAACGCTCGCCATCGTCTTCAACAGGATAGCGGCGTCGCGCACGTCACGTGCGA
Source organism: Agrobacterium sp. K11 (assembly GCF_059429395.1). Lineage (NCBI taxonomy): Bacteria > Pseudomonadati > Pseudomonadota > Alphaproteobacteria > Hyphomicrobiales > Rhizobiaceae > Agrobacterium > Agrobacterium sp. K11. The sequence continues at coordinate 30,077 of NZ_JCAHRB010000006.1, forward strand.
TCGGGCCGGCCTGATCGAGCGAGGAAGCATAAGCAACGATGCCGTAACGCGAGCAACGGCCATAAGTAGGCTTGATGCCGACGGTGCCGGTAAAGGCCGCTGGCTGGCGGATGGAGCCGCCGGTGTCGGTTGCCGTGGCGCCGGCGCACAGATGCGCGGCAACGGCTGCGGCCGAACCGCCGGAGGAGCCACCGGGCACGAGCTTCTGCTCTGAGCCATTGGCGCGCCAGGGGTTGATGGCCGGACCGTACCAGGAGCTTTCGTTGGACGAGCCCATGGCGAACTCGTCCATGTTGAGCTTGCCGAGCATGACGGCGCCCTGGTCCCAAAGGTTCTGGGTGACGGTCGATTCGTATTTCGGCTTGAAGCCATCGAGAACATGCGAACACGCCTGCGTGTGCACGTCACGGGTGGCGAAAAGGTCTTTCACGCCAAGCGGAACGCCTTCCAGCTCGCCCGCCGCGCCTGCGGCGATGCGGCCATCGGAGGCTTTCGCCATGTCGCGCGCTTTTTCAGGCGTCAAGGCAACATAGGCGTTCAGCGCGCCGTTGGCGGCGTCGATGGCGGCAATATAGGCGTCGGTCAGCTCGAGGGCGGAAAACTCTTTCGCCTTGAGCTTTTCGCGGGCTTCGGCAATGGTCAGGCTCGTCAGGTCGGTCATGGTCGGCAACGGCTTTCGAAATCTTGAAAAAATCGGGCGGCAAACGGCGGTCGGATTACTCGACCACTTTCGGAACCATGAAGAAGTCCCGGTCTGTAGCAGGCGCATTGGCGACGATGTCTTCCGCCTTGTTGCCGTCGGTGACGACGTCGGCACGCTTTTTCATATCCACGGGGGTAACGGAGGTCATCGGCTCGACGCCGTCAACATTCACTTCCGAAAGCTGCTCCACGAAACCGAGTATGCCGTTCAACTGGCCAAGCATATTTTGTGCTTCGTCTTCAGTAACAGCGATACGGGCAAGGCGCGCAACGCGCTTTACGGTGGCTAGATCGACGGACATGGTTCTACTCCGGTCAGAATTTTCCTAACCGCTATAATCACCATGTCCGCCATTCGCAACGGTAGAAAGCATGTCGCGTAAAACTGTGTAGCGGTTTTGCTGTAGCGACATGCGTCAGCAAAATGTCAGAAGGACAGTATTTCACCCGGCTTCGGCGTGTGGACGCGCGCATCCGAGCCTTCCATGCCGGCCACGAACTTCTCCGGCGTCTGGTCAACGATCGGGAAGGAACCGTAGTGGCAGGGAATGACGTTGGCGAATTTGAAAAAGCGCTGGCAGGCGAGTGCAGCCACCGCACCACCCATGGTGAAGCGGTCGCCGATTGGCACGAGACCGATATCCGGCTGGTGCAATTCGTTGATGAGCTTCATGTCGGAGAAAATATCCGTATCGCCCATATGATAGACGGCCGGACCGTCTTCGAAATGCAGCATCAGTCCATTGGCGTTGCCGAGTGAATGGGAAACGCCATCCTCGGTGATCTGAGCGGACGAATGCAGCGCATTGGTGAAGGTTACGGAAAAACCGTCGAAATGTACCGTGCCGCCGGTATTACCCATATCGACCTTCGCCACGCCCTTGGTGGAAAGCCAGGCGGCGAGATCGGCATTGGCAAGCACTGTCGCGCCCGTTTCGCGAGCAAGCTGGACGGTATCCCCCACATGATCGCCGTGGCCGTGGGTCAGGAGAATATGGGTGATGCCTTCAGCCGCGCTTTTCGCATCCTGTCCGGCAAAACCGGGATTGCCGGTGAAAAACGGATCGATAAGGATCTTCGCGCTGCCGTTTTCAAGGCGGAAGGCGGAATGGCCGAGCCAGGTGATTTTCATGGGAAGTTCTCCTTTGTATTGCCCGTATATTATGACATAGGACGGCTTGAACAACCGCACTACCGATATTTCAGAGAGGCGACAATGGCCGCGGATAATGACGATTACGTGTATGACGAGGCGACCGGCGAATGGCGGCCTGCGTCCGAGCTGGCCGCAGAAGCTTCGCGCGCGAACGAAGTGCGCGATGCGGCAGGCAACGTGCTTGCGGATGGTGACCAGGTAACGCTGATCAAGGATCTGAAGGTCAAAGGCACCAATACGGTCATCAAGCAGGGCACTGTCATCAAATCGATCCGCCTGACCGGAAATCCGGAAGAAATCGATTGCAGGCACGAGACGGTCAAGGGTCTGGTGCTGCGCACCGAATTCGTCCGCAAAAGATAAGGGACAGCGTACGACATGGCGATACTTACCATCGAGGAGCTCGCGGAAACGCTTCAGCCGGCACAGGCGATTGCGGGCCTCGACCTTGGGACGAAAACCATCGGACTTGCCATGTCGGACCTGTCGCGGCGCTTCGCCACGCCGCGCCCCGTCATCAAACGGGTCAAATTCACTCGGGATGCCGAGGTGCTGCTGGCCTTTGCCGAAAAGGAAAAAGTATCCGCTTTCATCATCGGCCTGCCCATAAACATGGATGGATCGGCCGGACCACGCGCGCAGGCAACACGCGCGTTCGTTCGTACCATGGGGGAGAAAACCGCCCTGCCCTTCATTTTCTGGGATGAACGGCTTTCAACGGTCGCCGCCGAACGTGTGCTTCTGGAAATGGATGTCTCACGCGCCAAACGGGCCGAACGCATCGATTCGGCAGCCGCAAGCTTCATTCTTCAGGGCGCGCTGGACAGGCTTTCGGCACTCGCCCGCGCAACGGGCTGACGTCCCTGCCACCAATTGGCAATCTGTTTTCGCTTGCGGAAAGCAAGGATCGCAAAAACGATCAGGCTGTCGACCGCTATGGCGCGCGCGACCAGCGGCGGCAGGCTTTCCGGCGGCAGGCCGAGGATATTGCCGTAAATCTGGAATACCAGATCATGCGTCTGGCGCGTCAGCATGAAGAAGCCGAGGCTCAAGTCGTAATAGGATAGCCAGTACCAGCTGCCGAGCAATGCAACGGGACCGGCCCAGAGGATCAAAAACCACTTCATGCAGTCTGCTCCCGCGTGAAAATCGTATCGGGAATGCCAGCAAGCACCGCCCAGCGCACCAGAGCCATCAGGCAAAGGTTAAACGCTGGCGCGTCAATATCCAACGGCAGCATAGCAAAAAACGTCATCATGACGCCCAAAGCTGTCCAGCGGCTCACTTGCGGCTCCCTTATACGCAGTCATTGCGCATGGTTAACATTGTGTTAATTCACACTGGACCGGTAGCCATGGCTAAGCAAATGAAAGCTGTCGGTATGGTTAACGATGGCGGGTCCGGCTGTGGAAAACACCCCTCACGAAGCCAACGGCATGCGATGCCGCAAGGTTGCCGGACCGTTGAAAACATGGTTGATTTTTCGTCAAATAACGGCCGATTTTGTTAAGGCGACCGTCTCGCCCGGCTCGTTACGCCGCGCTCAGCCGTAAACGCCGCGCACCAGTCTTTTGACGGCGGTCGCAATCTTGTCCCAGTCCTTGTCCGACTTCAACGGCACGCCGGCGAACTGGCCGCTGGTGGCGGCGGAAATCACGAGATGCTGGATGGCGGCGAACAACACGGCATTGACGGCTGCGGTATCTACGCCCTTGGGTGCTGCCAGCGATCCGCGCATGCGCTCCAGCCATTTGCCGAGCGATTTGGCACGGGCTTCGGCAAGCTGCCTGACCTGCGGCGAGCCATCCGACACTTCCCAGGCAATGATCTTGCAGACGAGAGGATCGCTGCGCAGCGCATCCATGAAATAAAGCGCCAGCTTTTCCATGAGATCGCCATAGGTCAACAGGAACATGCCACCGGTATCTTCAGGAATACGGTCCTTTACCCAGGATCCGAGATCCTCACCGATCGCCTCGATCAACCCTTCCAGACCGCCGAAATAACGGTAGATCAGCTGCTTGTCGCATCCGGCGCGGCGGGCAACGGCATTGATGCCAAAACCCTGAAAGCCCTCTTCGGCCAGAAGCGACCGGGCCGCCTCAAAAATCGCCTTTTCGGTCGCAGCGCGATCCTTGATGCGCTTTTCCGGCTTGTCGGCTGAAATCACCTCTGCGGTCGCCAGCATACTTCCCTACCCGTCTTTTAAAAGGCCTGACCCAACGGGTTAACAAAGCATGAAGACGAGGACAATGCAGCGCAGCGGCTGGGGAGAAGGTTCCTGTGGATGAATGAAGATCGAGGACCCGTACCCCGCAAATAATCACTCCAGCGCCATTCCAAACCACACGGTGCCTGGTGTGTCGTGGGTTTCGAGACGTTTGAAGCCGCGGGTTTCCCAAAAGCGAATACCCGCCTGGTTGCGCTCGCTGGCGCCGAGGTGGATGCCATAGACGTTGTTTTGTCTCGCCATATCGAGCCAGCGCGACAAAAGCCGCGTGCCGCCGCCCTTGCCCTGTGTGCGTGGCAGAAGGTTCAGGTGGATATGGGCCGGAAACGGATCGGTCAGCCAGGTTGGCGTGTGGCGCGGGTGGTGGATGAAATGTGCACGGCGCTGATCGGCGTCCCATGTTTGCTGGTCGCCAACGGGGTCGGGATAAAGGGCGCGCAGATGCGGCCACCACTCGCGCTCCAGCCGCTCATCATGCAAGGCGGTATCGAGCGCGCCGGCGATGTAACCGCAGACACCCTCTTCGTCTTCCGCCACAAAAACGGCATCGGGCCACAGATGCAGATAAGGCACGGAATAGATATGCCCCACCATGCGGCCATCGCGATAAAGCGGGGTGGCATCCCGCCCGGCATCGCCGGTGGCAAGACTGATGGCGTAGAGCGCCTCTTCATCTTCAGGACGGGCGGAGCGGAAGGTCAGCATCTTCTATCGCCCTCCATCTCCATGCGCGCGCACGCGCCCGACGACTGAAAGACAGAAATACGCCCCACGCCAACGCCTTTTCTCAAATCCGATACCCCTCCCACAGGGACTGCAACAACAGCCTTCCACCCTTTATCGGTCAGGACGCGGGCGGATACAATAAATCGATTATATAATTCGGATCAAAGCGAGAATCGAGCATGCCGTAAGTATGTCGCCAACCACCCGCCAGACGGGTTTCGAGGAAGGCGTCTGCGATCTTGCCGGCACCGAGCCGGCAAAGCTCGGCGGCAGCGGCAGCAAGTGCGAATTGCTCCACCAGCAGGCGGGCAGCACCCTCATCGCGTTCGGCAAGCGCGATTGCGGCGCGCAGTACATCAGTGGTCTTTTTGCCGGCGGGTCCGAGATCGCGCTCCAGCGTCTGGAAAACGAGATCGAACAGATCCTTGCCACGCTGAAGAACACGCAGCACATCCAGCGCCATGACGTTGCCGGAGCCTTCCCAGATGGCATTGACCGGCGCTTCGCGGTAGTGGCGGGCAATCGGCCGTTCTTCCACATATCCGTTGCCGCCAAGGCACTCCATCGCCTCGTAAATCAACGCCGGCGCGATCTTGCAGCACCAGTATTTCACAATCGGCGTCATCACCCGCGCATAGGCCGCCTCGGCGGCATTGTTGCGGGCGGCATCGAATGCCGATGCCAGCCGGAAGGAAAGTGCCGTCGCGGCTGCGACATCCAGCGCCATATCGGCGAGAACGCGCGTCATGATCGGCTGGCTGACCAGCGTCTTGCCGAAGACGGAACGGCCGCGTGCGAAATGCACGGCTTCGGCGAGCGAAGCGCGCATCATGCCTGATGATGCCAGCGCGCAGTCGAGCCGCGTCAGCGTCACCATGTCGAGAATGGTGCGCACACCGCTGCCCGGTTCACCCAAAAGATAACCGAAAGCATCGGTGAACTCGACTTCGGCGGAGGCGTTGGAGCGGTTGCCGAGCTTGTCCTTCAGGCGCTGGAAGTGCAGGCCGTTCGCGGAACCGTCTTCCAGATAACGCGGCACCAGGAAACAGCCCATGCCGTCGCCCATCTGCGCCAGCATGACGAAACCGTCGCTCATCGGCGCGGACAAGAACCATTTGTGGCCGGACAGGCGATAGATGCCCTCGCCCACCCGCTCCGCCGTGCTGCGGTTGGCGCGCACATCCGTGCCGCCCTGTTTTTCCGTCATGCCCATGCCGACGGTGACGGCGGTTTTCTGCAAGGCCGGCTTCTGCGAGGAATCATATTTCCGCGACAGTATCTTCGGCACCCATTCCTTCTGCACACGCGACGAGGTCATGATGGCGGCAACGGAGGCGCTGGTCATGGTCAAGGGGCACAGATGCCCGGCCTCGAGCTGCGAGGTCAGATAAAATTTGGTGGCGCGCGCCTTGTGTTCATTGCCGCGCGTCTCAGCCGCATTTTCCCAGACGCTGGAATGAAGACCCGATGACATGGAACGGCGCATCAGTGCGTGCCATGCGGGATGGAACTCAACCTGATCGAGACGTTCCCCGCGCGGGCCATGCGTGTGCAGCTGCGGCACGCCCTGATTGGCCATGCGCGCCAGTTCCTGCGCTTCGTGCGAGGTGACGTAACGGCCGAGCTGGTCGAACTCGTCCCTCAGATTGCGTGACAGGCCGGATGTGAGGTCGACGATCAGCGGATCGGAACGATAGGCATTGATACCGGACCATAGGCTAGGCTGGTTTAGTTCGGCGAGCGATTCTTCTGTCCGGTTCATGCCTGTCATTCGCATCCTTCTATCGGGATTCGTGCTTTATTGCGTGTATATGCCAAAACCCGGCTTATCGCATGCTTGCCCGCAAAGCCACCTGTCTTTATAGACCCGTTGACTATTGCGACCCGGAGGACAATTTCCATGGTCTATTTTCCCCACCGCCATCTCCTCGGCATAAAGGGGCTTTCCCATCAGGATATAACCCTGCTTCTCGACAAGGCCGACGAAGCGGTGAAAATCAGCCGTCAGCGCGAGAAAAAAACCTCGACGCTTCGGGGCCTCACGCAGATCAACCTGTTCTTCGAAGCTTCGACCCGGACACAATCCTCCTTCGAACTTGCCGGAAAACGTCTTGGCGCCGATGTGATGAACATGTCGGTCAGCAATTCCTCGGTGAAGAAGGGCGAAACGCTGATCGACACGGCGATGACGCTGAACGCCATGCGCCCCGATGTGCTGATCGTGCGTCACTCCTCGGCCGGTGCCGCAGCCCTTCTCGCGCAGAAGGTTGCCTGCTCCGTGGTCAATGCCGGCGACGGCCAGCATGAACACCCGACGCAGGCCCTTCTCGACGCGCTGACCATTCGCCGCGCCAAGGGTGATCTTTCGGGAATAACGGTGGCGATCTGCGGCGACGTACTGCATTCGCGCGTTGCCCGCTCCAACATCATCCTGCTCAACCAGATGGGCGCGCGCGTGCGCGTCGTGGCTCCCGCGACGCTTCTTCCCTCCGGTATCCGCGACATGAGCGTCGAGGTCTTCCATGACATGAAGGAAGGCCTGAAGAACGCCGATGTGGTGATGATGCTGCGCCTGCAGCGCGAGCGCATGTCCGGCTCCTTCGTGCCTTCGGTGCGCGAATATTTCCACTATTACGGTCTCGATGCCGAAAAGTTGAAGGCAGCGAAAGAAGATGCGCTGGTCATGCATCCCGGCCCGATGAACCGTGGCGTGGAAATCTCATCCGAAGTGGCTGATGGTCCGCAGAGCGTCATCGAAAGCCAGGTGGAAATGGGGGTTGCCGTGCGCATGGCTGTCATGGAAACCCTGCTTGTCTCGCAAAATCAGGGTGAGCGCGTATGAGTGCCGTGACCGTTCTCAAAAACCTTCGCATCGTTGATCCCTCCCGCAATCTGGACGAGGTGGGCAGCATCGTCATCGGTGCCGATGGCACGATCCTCGCCTCCGGCGGGCAGGCACACAACCAGGGTGTGCCCGAGGGTGCGACGGTTCGCGACTGCAAGGGGCTGCTGGCCGTTCCCGGTCTGGTGGATGCCCGCGTCTTTGTCGGTGAGCCGGGTGGCGAACACCGTGAAACGATCGAATCCGCTTCGCGCGCGGCAGCGGCCGGCGGCGTCACCAGCATCATCGTCATGCCGGACACCGACCCCGTTATCGACGACATTGCGCTGGTCGAATATGTAAAAAAGGCGGCACGCGACAAGGCGCTCGTCAATGTGCATCCCGCCGCAGCCCTGACCAAGGGCCTCAACGGCGAGGAAATGACCGAGATCGGCATGCTGAAGGAAGCCGGTGCGGTTGCCTTCACCAATGGCCGCAGGGCGCTTTCCGACACGCTGGTGCTGCGCCGCGCCATGACCTATGCGCGCGAATTGGGTGCGGTGATTGCACTTGAGACCCGCGACAAATATATCGGCGGCGGCGACATGAACGAGGGGCTTTTCGCAAGCTGGCTCGGTCTGTCCGGAATCCCCAAGGAAGCCGAGATCATTCCGCTGGAGCGCGACCTGCGCATTGCCGGTCTGACGCAAGCGATCTATCACGCCGCCAAGATTTCCGTGCCGGAGTCGGCAGAAGCGATCCGTCTTGCCCGGCAGCGGGGCGTCAAGGCGACCTGCGGCATCTCGATCAACCATCTGACGCTGAACGAGAACGATATCGGCGAATACCGTACCTTCTTCAAGCTCTCACCTCCCTTGCGCGCCGAAGACGACCGCAAGGCCATGGTCGAGGCGCTGAAGGATGGCACGATCGACATCATCGTTTCCTCGCACGACCCGCAGGACGTGGACACCAAGCGCCTGCCCTTTTCGGATGCGGCAAGCGGTGCGGTGGGGCTGGAAACCATGCTGGCGGCGGCGCTTCGCCTTCACCATAGCGGCGAGGTTCCGCTGATGCGGCTGATCGATGCGCTTTCCACCCGCCCGGCGAAAATCTTCGGACTGGATGCGGGAACGCTTAATGCCGGCGCGAAGGCTGATATCACGCTGATCGACCTGGACGAGCCTTGGCTGGTTGCGAGAGATCAACTGGTGTCGAAATCCAAGAATACGCCGTTTGAGGATGCCCGTTTCAGCGGCCGCGCTGTCGCCACTTATGTGGCTGGCAAAGCGGTTCATTCCTTGGCATAAGATCACGGGCATGGGATCACGCAGGCGCGCGACGAGAGGGAACGTTGAATGAGTGCTTTGACTGACTGGCAGACGGCGCCTGCCCTTCTCGCGCTTGCGGCGCTGATTGGCTACCTATTCGGCTCGATACCCTTCGGCCTGCTTCTTACCCGCATGGCGGGGCTGGGCGATGTGCGCAAGATTGGTTCCGGCAATATTGGCGCCACCAATGTGCTGCGCACCGGCAACAAGAAGCTCGCCGCAGCGACATTGCTGCTCGATGCGCTGAAGGGCACCGCCGCAGTGCTCGTCGCCAATGCGCTCTGGGGTTACGAGGCGTCGCTGGTTGCCGGTTTCTTTGCCTTTCTCGGCCATCTGTTTCCGGTGTGGCTCGGTTTCAAGGGCGGCAAGGGCGTGGCGACCTATATCGGCGTGCTTTTAGGCGCTGCCCCCCTGATGATGCTGGCTTTTGCGCTGATCTGGCTCGCAACCGCGTTCATCACCCGGTATTCCTCGCTGTCGGCGCTGGTTGCCATGCTTGTGATCCCGGTCGCCCTATGGATAGTCGGGCCTGAAAAGACGGCGCTTCTGGTAACGTTGCTGAGCGTGATTTCCTGGTGGAAACACCGGGAAAACATCGCACGGCTTCTGGCCGGCACGGAAAGCAGGATCGGGCAAAAGGGCTAAGGCCAGCTTTAGGGATACGTCATGCCGCATGAGGAAACGACACGGCAGGGCATAGAGCTTTCCGCGCGGCAGCGGGTCGCATGGCTTCGGCTGATCCGCAGCGACAATATCGGCCCCGTCACCTTCCGCGAACTCATCAATCATTTTGGCAGCGCTGAAAAAGCGCTTTCTGCCCTGCCCGAGCTTTCAAGGCGCGGCGGTTCATTGCGCAGCCCGCGCATTGCCACACAGGCGGAAGCGGAAGGCGAAATCGAAACGGCTGAAAGATTCGGCGCTCGCTTCGTCGGCATCGGTGAGCCGGACTATCCGCCTGCCCTGCGACAGCTCGACGGCGCGCCGCCACTGATCGCCATGAAGGGATCAGCATCCACCGCAACAAGACCTTGCGTCGGCATCGTCGGATCACGCAACGCCTCCATCAACGGCGCGAAATTCGCCGCGATGCTGGCGCGCGATTGCGGTCGTGCGGGCTATACGATCGCATCCGGGCTGGCGCGCGGCATCGATGCGGCAGCGCACCGGGCCAGCCTTGCAACCGGCACGGTGGCCATGCTGGCGGGCGGTCTCGACCGTCCCTACCCTCAGGAAAATTTCGGGCTCTTGCAGGACATCTACGAACAGGGCGGCGCGACGATCAGCGAAATGCCCTTCGGCTGGGAGCCACGCGCGCGGGATTTCCCCCGCCGCAACCGGCTGATATCAGGCGTCTCACTCGGCGTCGTCATAGTGGAAGCGGCGGAACGATCCGGTTCGCTGATCACGGCGCGGCTTGCCGGCGAAGCGGGCCGGCTGGTTTTCGCCGTGCCAGGCTCCCCACTCGATGCGCGCTGCGAAGGCACCAACCGGCTGATCAAGGAAGGCGCGATGCTGACCACGGGGGCGGCCGATATTCTCGATGCGCTACGACCGCTGATGGAACCGCAATTGCCCTATGACCGCAAGGTCGAGGAACCACGACCCGATGAGGAAATGTCACCGCCCGGAGATGACGAGCGCAGCATCGTTGCCGCCGCTCTCGGGCACTCGCCCGTCGAAACGGACGACATCATTCGCCACACGGGTTTTTCCGCGGCCACGGTTCACATGGTGCTGCTGGAACTCGATATTGCCGGGCGGTTAAACCGGCACGCCGGGGGGCGGGTTTCGCTCCTCGCGGATTGATAGCTTGCGCCGCCCGCTCTGGATATCGCCGACTTCCACATAGGCCATTTCAATCAGATAGCACAGCATGTCGGCGCCCTCGCGATTGGCGACGAGCCTCAGTTCCGCGAGCATCTGGCGAATGTAAGCCAAGTTCTCTCTGGTCCCTTCATTATCGGCATTATTGTTTGTTGCGTTCGGGACCATATATCTATCCTGGAATTTCAACCTGAAACAAAGATCATTACGTCAATTCAAATCATGTTGGTCACTATAACAAATTTACCAAAGATTGCAATACAACGACAGATTATCCATAGGTTGCAATTGCCTTGGAGCGATAAAATCGGGCTTGCCTCTTGACCCGCGCGCATTACCTGTCCATGTCGAATTATAAAGAAGGCGAATTGCGGCATTATGCCGTGATCCGGCTATGTTAACGGACCAGTTCCAGAGAAAAAACAATATGAATGTCGTCGTCGTAGAATCTCCTGCCAAAGCCAAGACGATCAACAAGTATCTTGGTCCGGGCTACAAGGTTCTTGCATCCTTTGGCCACGTCCGGGACCTTCCTGCCAAGGACGGATCTGTGCTGCCCGACCAGGACTTCGAAATGTCCTGGGAGGTCGATAGCGCATCCGCCAAGCGCATGAAGGACATTGCCGACGCGGTGAAATCCTCCGACGGCCTGTTTCTCGCAACCGACCCGGATCGCGAGGGTGAAGCGATTTCCTGGCATGTGCTTGATCTCTTGAAGAAGAAGCGCGTTCTCGGCGACAAGCCGGTGAAGCGCGTGGTCTTCAACGCCATCACCAAAAAGGCGGTACTGGACGCGATGGCGAACCCGCGCGACATCGACGTGCCGCTGGTCGATGCCTATCTTGCCCGCCGTGCGCTGGATTATCTCGTCGGTTTCAACCTGTCGCCGGTTTTGTGGCGCAAGCTGCCGGGCGCCCGTTCCGCCGGCCGCGTGCAGTCCGTTTCGCTGCGTCTCGTCTGCGACCGCGAAGCCGAGATCGAGCGTTTCGTCTCCGAGGAATACTGGAACATCAGCGCGCTGTTGAAGACACCGCGCGGTGACGAGTTCGAGGCGAAGCTGGTTTCCGCCGATGGCAAGAAGCTGCAAGGCCGTTCGATCAAGACAGGAGATGACGCCAACCGCCTGAAGGCGCTCCTGGAAGGCGCGACCTATATTGTCGATACGGTCGAGGCGAAACCCGTCAAGCGCAATCCCGGGCCGCCCTTCACCACCTCGACGCTGCAGCAGGCTGCCTCCTCGCGCATGGGCTTTTCGGCCTCGCGCACCATGCAGGTGGCCCAGAAGCTTTATGAAGGTATCGACATCGGCGGCGAAACCGTTGGTTTGATCACCTATATGCGTACCGACGGCGTGCAGATGGCGCCGGAAGCGATCGATGCCGCACGCCGCGCCATCGGCGAGCAGTTCGGCGACCGCTATGTGCCGGAAAAAGCACGCTTCTACTCGACCAAGGCAAAGAACGCGCAGGAAGCGCACGAAGCTATCCGTCCGACCGATTTTAACCGCACACCGGATCAGGTGAAGCGTTACCTCGATGCCGACCAGTTGCGTCTTTACGACCTGATCTGGAAGCGCGGCATTGCGAGCCAGATGGCATCTGCCGAAATCGAACGTACCACGGTGGAAATCCTTGCCGACAAGGACGGTGAAAAGGCCGGGCTTCGTGCCGTCGGTTCCGTCATCCGCTTCGACGGCTTCATTGCCGCCTATACCGACCAGAAAGAAGATGGCGAGCAGAGCGACGACGGTGACGATGAAGGCCGCCTGCCGCAGATCAATGCGCGCGAGAACCTCGCCAAGCAGAAGATCAACGCCAGCCAGCACTTCACCGAGCCGCCGCCGCGTTATTCGGAAGCATCGCTCATCAAGAAGATGGAAGAACTCGGCATCGGCCGTCCTTCCACCTATGCGGCGACACTGAAGACGCTAAGCGACCGCGAATATATCATCATCGACAAGCGCAAGCTCATTCCCCATTCGCGCGGACGGCTGGTGACGGCTTTCCTCGAAAGCTTCTTTGCCAAATATGTCGAATACGACTTCACCGCCGATCTGGAAGAAAAGCTCGACCGCATTTCCGCGGGCGAACTGGACTGGAAGCAGGTGCTGCGCGATTTCTGGAAGGATTTCTTCGCGCAGATCGAAGATACCAAGGAATTGCGCGTTACCAACGTGCTGGATGCGCTCAATGAAGTTCTGGCCCCGCTGGTCTTCCCCAAGCGTGAGGACGGTTCCGATCCGCGCATCTGTCAGGTTTGCGGCACCGGCAACCTTTCGCTGAAGCTCGGCAAATATGGCGCTTTCGTCGGTTGCTCCAATTATCCGGAGTGCAACTTCACCCGCCAGCTCACGTCCGATGGCTCGGAAGCCGAAGCTTCCGTATCCAACGAGCCGAAAGCGCTGGGTGCCGATCCGATGACCGGCGAGGAGTTGACGCTTCGGTCTGGCCGTTTCGGCCCGTACATCCAGCGCGGCGATGGCAAGGAAGCCAAGCGCTCCTCGCTGCCCAAGGGCTGGAAGCCTGAGGACATCGACTACGAAAAGGCGCTGGCGCTCATCAACCTGCCGCGCGATATCGGCAAGCACCCCGAAACCGGCAAGATGATTTCCGCCGGGCTTGGCCGCTACGGACCCTTTCTGTTGCATGACGGTTCCTATGCGAACCTCGAAAGCATCGAAGACGTGTTCTCGATCGGCCTCAACCGTGCCGTTACCGTCATTGCCGAGAAGCAGAGCAAGGGACCGGGGCGCGGCCGCAACGGCACGCCTGCGGCGCTGAAGGAACTGGGTGATCACCCCGATGGCGGCCCGATCACCGTCCGCGACGGGCGTTACGGCGCTTACGTCAACTGGGGCAAAGTTAACGCCACCATTCCAAAGGGGCAGGATCCGACCTCCGTGACGCTGGACGAATCGCTGGTGCTGATTGCCGAGCGTATCGCCAAGACAGGAACCGGCGGCAAGCCCGCCAAGGCCAAGAAAACTGCTGCCAAGAAGGCCGATGGCGACACAGCCGCAAAGCCGAAGGCGACAAAAGCCAAGGCCGCAACGAAAAGCAAGACGGCTGCCAAGCCGAAGGCCGCAGCCAAACCCAAGAAGGCAGAATCGTGAGCAAGGCGCCGCGTCAGAGACAGGGTTCCGCCAGCGACGGCTTCGGACGTACCGGGCGCGGCAAGCGGGCAAATGAAGGTGAAGGCATCATCCATGGCGAGGTGCCTTCCCGCGAAGTGCTGCTGAAATTCATCGCCGAGCATCCGCAGCAGGCCTCCAAGCGCGAAATCGCCAAGGCTTTTGGGCTGAAAGGCGACGACCGCGTTGTGCTCAAGGCACTGCTAAAGGAGCTTGAAACCGGTGGCATGGTGCAGAAGAGCCGCAAGACGCTGACGCGACCGGGTGGCCTGCCGCCGGTGACGGTTCTCGACATCACCACCCGCGACAAGGACGGCGAATTGATCGGCCGGCCTGCCGAATGGCCTGAAGATCAGGGCGCGGCCCCCGCCGTGCTCATCCGCCAGTCTTCGCAGGATCGCAGTAAGAAAGCCCCTGCCGCCGGTCTCGGCGATCGCATTCTGGCAAAAATATTCCCGTCCAAGGACAGCGTCGGCCCGGCCTACACGGCCCGCGTCGTCAAGCTGATCGACCGTCGTCAGAACGCACTGCTTGGCGTGTTCAAGGAAACGGAAGGCGGCGGCGGACGCCTGATGCCGATCGACCGGCGCGGCGAGGAAATGGTCATCGACCCCGAGGGTGTGGGCGATGCCAAGGACGGCGACCTGATCGAGGTGGAAACCTCGCGCAACAGCGGTCGTTACGGCCTGACGCGCGCAAAGGTTCTTTCGGTCGTCGGCTCAGTCGCCTCGGAAAAGGCGATCTCGATGATCGCGATCCATGCCCACGGTATTCCGCACATCTTCCCGCCGAATGTTCTGGCCGAGGCGGATGCCGCAAAACCCGCGACCATGTCTCACCGCGAAGACTGGCGCGACCTGCCGCTGATCACGATCGATCCGGCCGATGCCAAGGACCATGACGACGCGGTCTATGCCGAACTCGACCCCTCGCCCGACAATCCTGATGGAGTGATCGTCACCGTCGCTATCGCCGACGTGTCCTGGTATGTGCGATCAGGCGCACCGCTCGACCGCGAGGCGCTGAAGCGTGGTAACTCCGTGTATTTCCCTGATCGTGTCGTGCCGATGCTGCCGGAACGCATCTCCAACGATCTCTGCTCGCTGAAGGAAGGCGTCGACCGTCCTGCCCTTGCTGTGCGGATGACCTTCTCGAAGGAAGGCCGCAAGGCGAGCCACACTTTCCATCGCATCATGATGAAGAGTGCCGCCAAGCTCTCCTACCAGCAGGCGCAGGCCGCCATCGACGGCCGCCCGGACGACAAGACCGGCACGCTGCTGGAGCCGATCCTGAAGCCGCTGTGGCACGCCTATGCCGTGATGAAGCGCGGCCGCGATCGCCGCCAGCCGCTGGAACTCGACATGCCGGAGCGCAAGATCCAGCTCAGGCCCGACGGCACTGTGGACAAGGTAGTCATTCCCGAACGCCTCGACGCGCACAAGCTGATCGAGGAAATGATGATCCAGGCGAACGTCGCCGCCGCAGAGACCCTGGAAAAGAAAAAGCAGCGGCTGGTCTACCGCGTGCATGACGCCCCCACACTTACCAAGCAGGAAGTGCTGCGCGAATTCCTCGGCACCATCGGCATTTCCATGGCCAAGGGTGTCGCGATGCGCGCCAATTCCTTCAACGGCATTCTGGCGCGCGCACTCGACACGCCGCACCAGATCATGGTCAACGAGATGGTGCTGCGCAGCCAGAGCCAGGCGATCTACAGCCCGGAAAATATCGGCCATTTCGGCCTCAACCTGATGAAGTACGCGCATTTCACCTCACCGATCCGCCGTTATGCCGACCTGATCGTGCATCGGGCGCTGGTCGGATCGCTAGGCCTCGGCGAAGGCGGCATCACCCCGCAGGAAGAGGCGACGCTGGACGATATCGCCGCCGAAATCTCGACCTTCGAGCGCCGCGCCATGGCCGCAGAGCGCGACACCATCAACCGGCTGATCGCGCACCATCTTTCCGAGCGCGTCGGTGAGGAGTTCGATGGCCGCGTCGCGGGTGTCACCAAGGCGGGACTATTTGTCGCGCTGCCGCAGTTTGGCGCCGACGGGTTTGTTCCTATATCTACACTTGGAACCGACTATTTCCTCTACGACGAAGCCCATCAGGCTCTGACGGGGGAAAAGACGGGTCTCGGTTATCAACTCGGCGATACGGTTCAGGTGCGGCTTGCAGAAGCGGTACCCTTGGCTGGTGCGCTGCGGTTTGAAATGCTGAGCCCGGGGCGCAAGATGCCGGTCGGCTCGCGGTCGTTCCACAAGGCAGGCCGGCGGACATCACGTCCTTCCGCCAAGCCGGGAACAAGGCCGCCGAGAGGACGTCGGTAACAAGACCGCGTCAAGCGGTTAAGACAAACGGGAGAAGGACTTCAGGATGAGTGCAAATCAGGGCTCGGAAACGGTTACCTTCGGAGATGGAAGCGCGGAGCGTCCGCTTGGCCGCTCGATCATGCGGGGCATGGCCAATCGCTGCCCGGCCTGTGGCAGCGGTCGCCTGTTTCGGGCCTTCCTGAAGCCGGTGGACAATTGCGCGGCCTGCGGCGAGGAAATGCATCATCACCGCTCCGACGACCTGCCGCCCTATATTTCCATCGTCATCATCGGCCATATCGCCGTTGGCGGCTTCATGATGACCGATCTCGTGCTTTCCGTTCCCATGTGGGTACACTTCGCCATCTGGGTGCCTATCACCATTCTGGCCGCGCTTCTGACGCTGCAACCGATCAAGGGTGGCGTCATCGGCCTGCAATGGGCACTTAGAATGCACGGCTTCGACGGAAAACAGCCAAAAGTGCAGATAGACGGCTCCTCCCACTGACGGCGGACGGGAATTTGAACGTGTCCGAGCTTCCCTCGAGCACCCAGGCGGCGAGCGGCCCGTTGCGGCCGCGCGATGCCGCCTCAATCATCCTGTTTGATCGTTCCGGCCCTGCTATTCGCGTGCTGATGGGCCGGCGCAGTAATGCCCACATATTCATGCCCGGCGCTTACGTGTTTCCCGGTGGCAAACGCGATCCACGCGACCACGCCCTGCCCTTCTCCGGCGATCTGCACCCCGCCGTGCTGCGCAGCCTCACCACGTCTGCCGCGCGCCGCCTGAGCGCTGCCGGGGCACGAGCGCTGGCGCTTGCCGCCGCGCGCGAGCTCGTGGAGGAAACCGGCGTCGATATGGGCATGGACGCTGATGGTCCGGATCTTTCGCGTTTTCGATATGTGGCGCGCGCAATCACCCCGCCCGGCAATATCAGGCGTTACGACACGCGATTCTTTTGCTGTTACGCCGACGAGTTGCGGCTGGATACCCGGCTAATCAGGGATTCAGATGAGCTGCACAATGTGCAATGGCTTGACATGACAGCGCTTTCCAGTCTGAACATGCCGAAAATCACACGCACGGTTCTCGAAGATGTCACAAAACTCATGATAGGTGATCCGTCACTGCCCTTTGAAAGCCCCGCGCGGCTCTATGTCACGCGCCACGGCCGATTCATTCGAGACTTTGTATAAAGGCCGTCATGTCACAAATGAAATGCGAAGCGGACGCCATTCACTGGCCCTCACTGATCGCCGCCATCTCCGCCATCAGTGCGGTCGGTGTCGCCATCGGCCTGGGCCTGCCGCTCCTGTCGATCATCCTTGAGAAGCGCGGCATCTCCTCCACCATGATCGGGGTAAATTCGGCAATGGCCGGCGTTGCGGCGATGATGGCAGCGCCGGTGACCACCAAGATCGCCCATGATTTCGGCGTGGCGCGAACGATGCTATTTGCCGTTGTCGTGTCGGCCCTGAGTGCGCTCTGTTTCTATTTCGCCGACGCCTTCTGGATGTGGTTTCCGCTGCGAATCGTCTTCCATGGCGCAACCACCACGCTGTTCATCCTCTCCGAATACTGGATCAACATGACCGCGCCGCCGAAAAAACGCGGCATGGTTCTCGGCATCTACGCCACCGGACTTGCGGTTGGCTTTGCGGTTGGCCCGTTATTGTTTTCCGTGGTCGGCAGCGATGGCATCCTGCCATTTCTGGTCGGGGCGGCAATCATACTGCTTGCCGCGATCCCGATCTTCCTTGCGCGCGGCGAAAGCCCGGAGCTGAGCGAAAGGCCGAACCACCATTTCGCCCGTTATATATGGCTGGTGCCGATGGCTTCGGCTGCGGCCTTCGTGTTCGGCGCCGTGCAAGCGGGCGGTCTGTCGCTCTTTCCCATCTATGCGACCCGCGAAGGCTTCAACGAATCGCAGGCGGCACTTCTGCTGACCGTGATGGGCATCGGCAACATGGTCTTCCAGATACCGATCGGCCTGCTTTCGGACCGAATGAAGGACCGGCGCACAATGCTGGCGCTGATGGCCTTTGCGGGCGTTTGCGGCACGCTGGCGCTGCCCTTGCTGGTGGATAGATGGATTCTCGTCGCGGCCCTGCTGCTGTTCTGGGGCGGCCTCGTATCCGGCATGTATACTGTCGGCCTCACCCATCTGGGATCGCGTCTCAAAGGGGCCGATCTGGTGGCCGCCAACGCCGCCTTCATCTTCTGCTATGCCATGGGCACTATAGCCGGACCACAGGCCGTCGGCATTTCCATGGATGTTGCGGGTACCGATGGTTTCGCCTGGGCGCTTGCCGTGTTTTTCGGGCTTTACGTGGTGCTTTATGCCTTCCGTTTTGTTTTCAGGGCAAAACAGACTTGACTTTTCAGGCGCGATACGTAGTTTCGCGCCAGATTTAGCCGAGGTGAGAAGCGCCTGCGGCTTCTCTTTTGTTTAAAGGCAGGACGACCATGGCGAAAGCTACAACAATCAAGATCAAGCTGCTGTCGACAGCCGACACCGGTACCTTCTACGTCACCACCAAGAACAGCCGTACGTTCACGGACAAGATGACGAAGACGAAGTATGACCCGGTTGTACGCAAGCACGTTGAATTCAAGGAAACCAAGATCAAGTAATTCTTGATCGGGTTCTCCGGCAAAAGCGCGCCCAACGGGCGCGTTTTTTGTTTGTACGGAAAGGATTGCCGCCAACGGCATTCTTTGCCCCAGCGCCCTCGCAAGGCCCGCCACGGGCCAACGAATCGCAACCTTCCTAGTTGCGGTTCTTGAGTTTGGAACCCAGTCGGCGCTATTGGCACGGCGGGAAAACTCTTTATCACCGTCTCGCCTAACCAGCGCCTCTCCAATCAGCGTCTCATCGGCCAAATGCGCCAACCGCTGCGACAGCGCGCTGCCTGCGCGCGCAGCCGGATGTGCTGCGCTATAAGCGGCAGCACAAGCACAGAATATTTTGGGAGATAAGGCGGTCGGCCAACGATGTGATCACGGCACGAGGAACCGATTCGGACATCGTCAGCCGACCGACCCCACGATCCAGGAGATGCGGCGGACCTGAGCATCATGGGGCATTCAAACTACGCAATACCAGCCCCTGACGACCGAAACATCAGCGGTGTAAACCGCCATCGTTTCTTCATCACTAGACGGAAAAACCGCCGGAAGAACTGTTATTCTCGATTGGGAGTGTGCGCAGAAGTAAAATAAAAATCAACAAATTCTTAAGCCAGAGATACATCACCTGGAAAACATGGTTAAATATACAACGCTGGCACACTATAGTTCCGTGAGCGATTGAATTCAACGTATTTTTCAACTTGAACTCTATTAATCCTGTTAGACTTCACCCCCTCATTGCAAGAAGATAAAATACTGGCAAGGTCAGGGACTTGGCGCTTGCCACAGTTTGCCGCCAGGTCTTTGGGCGGCTATCGATAACGGTAAACGTCGAAAGTCTCAAAAGGCGGCACGGATTTTCAGCGTCATGGGTCTGCGCCTCTAGGCGGCGGCCGCCACGACGCGGTTGCGTCCTGTGTGTTTCGCCTCATAGAGCGCCCTGTCGGCCTGCTTCAGAAGCTCGTCCGGCGCGCCGAATGCTCCGCTGCTGGTGGCGATGCCGAGCGAAGCCGTGATACTCAACTCGCGGTCGATGGAACGAACGTGAAACGGCTTGTCCTCGATGATTGCCCGCAGGCGCTCGGCAACGCTTGTGGCAAGCTCCATCGACGTGTCGGGCATCACAACCACGAATTCCTCCCCGCCATAACGGCAGGCAAGATCGGCGCCGCGCACCGTGCTGCGGATGCGGGCTGCAAACTCGCGCAGAACCTCATCGCCGACATCGTGGCCATAGGTATCGTTGACCAGCTTGAAGCGGTCGATATCGGTCATGCAAATGGAAATCGGGCGGCCACGCACGGCGGCGCGGTCGAAAAGTATCTTCAGATGATTGTCGAGATAACGGCGATTGTTAAGACCAGTCAGCCCATCGACGATAGCAAGCTCCATCGTGTGCTGGAGATTGAGCCGCAGATGCTCGTTATAGCGCTTGCGCCGGATCTGCGTCAGAGACCGGGCGACAAGTTCGTTGGGATCGATCGGGCGGAGAATATAATCGTTCACGCCAAGATCGAGCGCCCGCGCCACCATGTCGTCCGCCCCCTGTTCCGCTACCAGAAGCAACGGCAGGAACCGGGTACGCTCCAGCGAACGAAGCTGCGAACACAGTCTCAGCGGATCGTAATCCTCAAAATTGGAATTGACGATGACAAGCTCGAAGGGGTTGCTCGCGGCCTTCAACAGGGCCGCCTGAGGCTCCGTGACGGCATCGACCTCGGCAACCGGCTTCAGCGCCCTGACGATGCGTTCCTGCGAGCTGGCGCGGCCATCCGCCACCAGAACGCGGCCAGGCGTCTGCATGAGGCCATCGCTGCGCAGCATCTCCTCGATGCCGATCTCGCGCGCGGTCTCGGCCCGCAGCCGCAATTCGTCACTGACGGCCTTGAGGCGCACGAGGCTTTTGACACGGGCGATCAATTGAAGGTCGTTAACGGGCTTGGTCAGAAAATCATCGGCGCCGGCTTTCAGACCGCGCACGCGGTCCGAGGGCTGATCGAGTGCGGTGACCATGACAACAGGAATATGCGCCGTTTTCGGATTGGCCTTCAGCCGTTCGCAGACCTCGAAACCGTCCATGCCAGGCATCATGATGTCCAGCAGGATGATATCGACCTGTTCTTGGTCGCAGATATCAAGCGCCTTGAAACCATCCTCGGCGGTTACGACGTCAAAATATTCCGCGACAAGCCGGGCTTCGAGAAGCTTTACGTTTGCGGGTATGTCGTCAACAACCAGAACTCTCGCCGTCATAACAGTTCCCCAACCGCCTTACGCATCGCCTAGATAGGTCTTGATGATTTCGATGAATTTCGGAACGGAAATCGGCTTGGACACATAGGCCTCGCATCCGCCCTGACGAATGCGCTCCTCATCCCCCTTCATGGCGAAGGCGGTTACCGCGATGACCGGAATGACGTGCAGCTCATCATCCTCCTTCAGCCATTTCGTCACCTCCAGCCCGGAAACCTCCGGCAGCTGAATATCCATGAGAATGAGGTCGGGGCGATGCTTGCGGGCAAGATCCAGCGCTTCCATGCCATTGCGCGTCTGGATCGTCGTATAGCCAGACGCCTCGATCAGGTCACGAAAGAGCTTCATGTTCAGCTCGTTGTCTTCGACTATCATGACCTGCTTGGGCATGGTGGGCAGTCCCCGTTTCGCTTTGAAACCTTCTCCCAGACATATAGGGTGCCAGAGAACCGATTCCATCGTCCATTTGTTGCGCAAGGCTAGAACGATTTGGTTTCAAAATAGGTAACTTCGGTAGAGAAATGCTGAGAGATACAAAAAACAAAGACAATGGCGGAAAAGATCCGCAAGAAACGGCAGCCGCCATACTTGGCTGGCTGGCAAACGAGCCGGAAATGCTCGGGCGTTTTCTGGCGCTGAGCGGATTGCAGGCCAATATGCTGCGCCATGCCGCCCACGATCCCGGCTTTCTGGCGGGGCTCACCGATTTTCTGATGAGCCACGAACCAGACCTCATGGCCTTCTGCGCGGCGACCGACACATCCCCCGAAACGGTTGCCGCTGCCTGGCACCATTTTTCCGGCCCGGGACTGGATTCGGGTGAGTATTGACAGACCACCCCTTGAGCCACCGTCACGGCCGGAGTATGGTTGGCGACGTTCTGGTTTTGTTTTCGGCCCATGTCCACGTCGCATCTTTATGATCCCGGTTTTTGCCGCGACTGTCTGGCCGGCCAGCCAGCGGACCTGAGGCGTTGTCGCGCCTGTGGCAGTCCCCGCCTCGTCTACCATGACGAACTCTACGACCTCAGCATCGCCCATATCGATTGCGACGCCTTTTACGCCTCCGTTGAAAAACGGGACAATCCCGAGCTTGCCGACAAGCCGTTGATCATCGGCGGCGGAAAACGCGGCGTGGTTTCCACTGCCTGCTACATTGCCCGCATCCAGGGCGTGCGCTCCGCCATGCCGATGTTCAAGGCGCTGGAAGCTTGTCCGGACGCCGTGGTCATCAAGCCCGACATGGAAAAATATAGCCGCGTCGGCCGTCAGATCCGAACCATGATGCAGGATTTGACGCCGCTCGTGCAGCCGCTATCCATAGACGAGGCGTTTCTCGATCTTTCCGGAACGGAGAGGCTGCATCACGATCCACCTGCCCGGGTTCTGGCGAAATTTGTGAAACGGGTGGAAAAAGAAGTGGGCGTGACCGTCTCGGCCGGGCTGTCCTACTGCAAATTTCTGGCCAAGGTCGCGTCCGACCTTAAAAAACCGCGCGGCTTTTCGGTGATCGGCGAAGCGGAAGCGCTTTCCTTTCTGGCAGCACGGCCCGTCACGACGATATGGGGCGTTGGAAAGGCGTTTGCGGCGACGCTGGAGGCGGACGGCATCCGCATGATCGCGCAGTTGCAGGAGATGGAGGAAGGCGACCTGATGCGCCGCTATGGCGTGATGGGACAACGGCTGTTCCGGCTTTCGCGCGGTATCGATGAACGGCACGTGCACAATAACGACCCCGTGAAAAGCGTGTCTTCCGAGACCACCTTCTTCAACGATATTTCCCGCCACGAGGACCTCGTACCGATCCTGCGGTCGCTTTCCGAAAAAGTTGCCTGGCGCCTGAAGAAGAGCGGCATTTCCGGCCAGACGGTTGTACTGAAAATGAAGACGGCCGATTTCAAACTCCGCACCCGCAACCGCAAGCTTGATGACCCTACCCAGCTTGCCGACCGCATATTCCGCACCGGCCTTTCGCTGCTTGCGAAAGAAACCGACGGCACCAAGTTTCGCCTGATCGGCATAGGCGTCAGTGATCTGCGCGATGCGGACCTTGCCGATCCTCCCGATCTCGTCGACAGGCAGGCGGAACGGCGGGCGGCGGCGGAAGCGGCAATGGACAAGCTGCGCGACAAGTTCGGCAAGGGCAGCGTCGAGACCGGCTACACTTTCGGCACACGCAAATAGCGGTCATGCCGCTTGCAAACGCCGTGAAACCCTGCGGCCTGCAACACCCCGCCCATATTTTAGATATTACACAAATTAGTGATGTGGCAGACGCTGTATCCTTAAACTTCATTAAACTTCGCGTGGTTGAGTAAACGAAGTTTTGTGCATGTGGTGTATTGCGTCATGTCCCTTCGCTTCCGTCTTCTGACCGGCATGCTGTCGGCCAGCATTCTTGCCTTTCCGGCGCTTGCCGCCGACAACAAGTCCCTGCAGATCGTCGTTTCGAAAAGCGATCAATCGCTGGCGCTTTACGAGAACGGCGAGATCGTTGCTACATCCAAGGTCTCAACCGGCAAGGCCGGGCATGAGACGCCGAGCGGCATTTTTTCGATTCTGGAAAAACGCAAATACCACGAATCGAACATCTACTCGGCCGCGCCCATGCCTTTCATGCAGCGACTGACATGGTCGGGCATCGCGTTGCACGAAGGCAAGGTGCCAAATTACCCGGCCTCGCATGGCTGCGTGCGCCTGCCTTCGAAATTCGCGCAGTCGCTGTTCGGCGAGACCCGCTACGGCGTGCATGTCATCATCACCGACCGGCCGGTTTCTCTGCGCTCCGTACAACATTCAGCCCTGTTTGAGCCGCGGGACGATGCCGATGACGGCAAGCTGCTTTTATCCGACGTCGAGCTGCGCCCCGCGACCTTCGACGCCGCATTGGGCACCGTTGAGGTGGCCGTGAATGAAAAAACGCAAGCCATCAAACCGATGGCCGAAGGCAAGGAGCCCTCGCCCTTGCGCATCCTCATCACCCGGCGCGGCGAGCGCGAAAAGGTGATGGATATTCAGGCCGTGCTGACCCGCCTTGGCTTCGATGCCGGCGCACCGGACGGCTATACCGGAGAAATGACGATCAGCGCCGTCAACGGTTTCAAGCGCTGGAAGGGGCTGAAAACCGCCGGGCCGCTACTGACCGACGATTTCGTCGCTGCGCTTTACGCATCCGCCGGCGAAGATCATCCACCGAATGGCCAGATCATGGTGCGACAGGATTTCAAGCCGCTATTCGAGGCTGCGATCGACATCAAGGATCCCGAGGTGGCACTCGGAACGCATTTCTTCGAAGCCATTGCCGTCAGCCGCGCAGCCGGAACCGCCGAATGGAATGGCGTAACACTGGAAAACCATCTGCCGGCCGCAGCCCGCAAGCGGCTCGGCATCACCGTTACCGAAGCGCCCGGTGGCTTTGACCAGCTAAGCGCCGTGCTCGATCGCCTCGAAATACCGGCTGAAATTCGCTCCCGAATCGAGAAAGAGCTTTCAACCGGCAGTTCGATTACCGTTTCCGACCTCAGTCACCAGATGGAGACAGGGATGGGAACGGACTTCATTACCGTGACAAAGGAAGGGCCGGTTTGAGGGCTTGAGGCCTCACACCAGCTCCACATCAACAACGCCGGGGGCAGAGCGAAGTGCGGCGGCGATCTCAGGGGAAATACGGTATTTCTCCGTCAGCTCCACCTCGATCTCACGGCTCCCCTCGTCCTTGATGACGATGAAATAAACCGATCCGTCGCCTTTGGTATTGAGGTGGCGGGCGACGGTTTTCAGCGGGCCTGAATCGCGCACATAAACCCGCAACGCCTTTTGCATTTGGACGGATTTCTCCTCGAGCGATTGCGCCGTCTGGATGCGAAGACCGATGCCTTCCGGGCGCTCTTCCGCCTGCACGGTGATAACAAGCGATTTGCCCACCTCGAGCAGATCGCGAAACTGGGCAAGCCCTTCGGAAAACAACACCGCCTCATATTGGCCGGAGGCATCGGAGAAGGTGACGATACCCATCTTGTTGCCAGTGCGGGTCTTGCGTTCCTGCTTGCCGGTGACGGTGCCGGCCAGACGCCCGGCGGTCGCCCCCTGTTTCACTGCGGCGGAAAAATCGGCGAAATTCTGCACCCGCAACTTTTCCAATACAGGGCGGTAGGTATCGAGCGGATGTGCGGTCAGGTAAAAACCGAGCACCTGATATTCGCGCAGCAGTTTTTCCGAGGCGAGCCACGGCTGGAAGGCAGGCAGGATGAGCTTTTCCGGACCGCTTGCGCCGCCGGAGCCGAACATGTCCGACTGGCCGGTAACGCGGCTTTCCTGCGCGCGTTGCGAATAACCGATAATGCGGTCCAGCCCGCCGATCATCTCGGCGCGGTCGCGGCCAAAACAATCGAAACCGCCAGCGTTGATGAGGCTTTCGAGCACACGCCGGTTGATCTGCTTCGGATCGATGCGCAGGCAGAAATCCTCCAGGCTCGCAAATGGCTTGCCGTCGCGCACGGTAACGATGTGTTCCACCGCGCCCTCGCCCACGCCCTTGATGGCGGCCAGCGAATAATAGATGCGGTTCTCACCCGTCTCGAACTGCCGGAAGGACGTCTGCACCGAAGGTGCCACGACCTCTATACCGAGACGGCTGGCATCCTGGCGGAAATCATTGAGTTTTTCCGTGTTGGCCATATCCAGCGTCATGGAGGCCGCAAGGAACTCCACCGGATAATGCGCCTTCATATAGGCGGTCTGATAGGACACGATGGCGTAAGCGGCGGCGTGGCTCTTGTTGAAGCCGTAATTGGCGAATTTCGCCAGAAGGTCGAAGATGGTGTTGGCCTGCGGCTTCGACACGCTGTTTCTGATCGCGCCGTCGACGAAGCGCTCGCGCTGCTGGTCCATCTCCTCCTTGATCTTCTTGCCCATCGCACGGCGCAGAAGATCGGCTTCGCCGAGCGAATAACCTGACAGAACCTGGGCGATCTGCATCACCTGTTCCTGATAGACGATAACGCCCTGCGTTTCCTTCAGGAGGTGGTCGATGGTGGGGTGGATCGACTCCAGTTCCTCCTCGCCATGCTTGCGGGCATTGTAGACCGGAATGTTTTCCATCGGACCCGGACGATAAAGCGCCACCAGCGCAATGATGTCCTCGATGCAGTCCGGGCGCATGCCGATAAGCGCCTTGCGCATGCCGGCACTTTCCACCTGGAACACGCCGATGGTTTCGCCGCGTGACAACATCTCGTAGGTTTTGGCGTCGTCCAGCGGAATTGCGGCGAGATCGACCTTGATGCCGCGTTTGGCAACGAAATCGACGGCAACCTTCAGCACCGTCAGCGTCTTCAGACCGAGAAAGTCGAATTTGACGAGGCCTGCGCTTTCCACCCACTTCATGTTGAACTGGGTAACCGGCATGTCGGAGCGCGGATCGCGATACATCGGCACCAGCTTCGACAGCGGCCGGTCACCGATGACGATACCGGCAGCATGGGTGGAGGCGTGACGGTAAAGCCCCTCGATCTTCTGGGCGATATCCAGAAGTCGGGCAACGACGGGTTCCTTGTCCGCCTCTTCCTGCAGGCGCGGCTCTTCCTCGATCGCTTTTGACAGCGGCGTCGGATTGGCCGGGTTGTTGGGGACCAGCTTGCAGATCTTGTCCACCTGTCCATAGGGCATTTCCAGCACGCGGCCGACGTCGCGCAATGCCGCGCGAGCCTGCAACGAACCGAAGGTAATGATCTGCGCCACCTGCTCGCGGCCATATTTGCGCTGCACGTAGCGGATCACCTCTTCGCGGCGGTCCTGGCAGAAGTCGATATCGAAGTCGGGCATCGACACGCGTTCGGGATTGAGGAAGCGTTCGAACAGCAGCGAGAAGCGCAGAGGATCGACATCGGTGATGGTCAGCGCATAGGCCACGAGCGAGCCTGCACCCGAACCGCGGCCGGGGCCGACTGGAATATCCTGCTGCTTGGCCCATTTGATGAAGTCCGCAACGATCAGGAAGTAACCGGGAAAACCCATGCGTTCGATGACGCCAAGCTCGAAATCCAGCCTGTCGCGATATTCCTGCTCTGTGTAGCCAGGTGCCATGCCGAGGGCCGCAAGGCGAAGATCAAGACCTTCGACGGCCTGACGGCGAAGCTCTTCGGCCTCTGCCCGTTGCGCCGCTTCGGGATCGTCGCTGGCACCGGTGAAGCGCGGCAGGATCGGCCCACGCTTCTTCAGCACATACGAGCAACGCATTGCGATTTCGACGGTGTTTTCCAGTGCCTCCGGAAGGTCGGCAAACAGCTCCGCCATCTCCTCACGGCTTTTCATATAATGGTCGGGGGTCAGGCGGAACCGGCTGTCATCCGAAACGATGGCGTTATGCGCCACCGCCATCAATGCATCATGCGCCTCATAATCGGCCCTCGAAGGGAAGAAGGCCTCGTTGGTGGCGACCAGCGGAATATCATGTTCATAGGCAAGCCCGATCATACGCCGCTCATGGGCGCGGTCGAAACCGGACTGACGCTGCAACTCGATATAAAGCTTATCACCGAAGAGTGATTTCAGCGCCAGCAGGCGTTCTCTCGCCTGCGCCGTATGCCCTTCCTTCAGAGCCATATCCACCGGACCACCGGAGGCACCCGTCAGCACAATCAGCCCGGCATTGGAGGCTTCCTCCAGCCATGCACGGGTAATATGCACGGACTGGCCACCGCTTTCGCCTTCCAGATAGGCGCGGCTGATAAGGTCCACCAGCCGCTCGTACCCTCCGGCATCAGCCGCGAGCAGCACGATGGCTGGAAGCTTGGCAAGGTGGCTGTTGTGGTTGCGGCGATCATCCACCGCATCCTGCATGTCGATCGACACCTGACAGCCGATAATAGGCTGCAAGCCCTCGTCACGCGCCTTTTCGGAAAACTCCAGCGCGACGAAAAGATTGTTGGTGTCGGTAATGGCTATGGCTGGCTGGCCGTCTGCAACGGCCTTGGACATGATTTTCTTGAGGGGTAAAGCCCCCTCAAGCAGGGAGTAAGCGGAGTGAACCCGCAGATGGACGAAACCGGGTGTTTTCAGCGTTTCGCCAGAGGTCTCTCCACGCGTAACCGTCTCGCCCATATCGTCATCCTGTCATTCTGAATCGAGGGGGCGATTTTCCGATTTTCGGCCTTCAAAGTCCACCGCCTTTCGGCGTCTATACAGGCTTCTGCGCCGGTGTGCCCTTCACAGGGCAGTGAGGATCACCGAAAAGCTGGCGACGAACACAGCGATGGAGGCGAAAGCGGCAACGTCACGGATGAAATCAGTCATTGGTCTCTCCTTACTCGTTATGTTCTAACTTTGTTCTCATTTTGTTCGATTGTCAACAGGCTTTTACCAATATTCCCCTTGCTAACGCGGCAGAATCGGCTGCGGTTCCACCTTCGTGAATGGCAAGCCACTGACTCCAAAGCAAAAAACCCGGAGGCAAAAACACCTCCGGGTTCGTGAAAATTCAATTGTGGAAGGACGAGTGGCCTTGCGGGAAACCTGACCGTAGACAGACTCAGCCGCAGAAAAGATCGCAAAGGCGGCGTTATGGTCGCCTTACTGCATCACGATCAGAAGTCTACGATCTTGCCGTCTGCAAGCGTCACGCGGCGGTCCATGCGGTTGGCAAGCTCATGATTATGGGTGGCGATCAGTGCGGCAAGGCCGGACTGGCGCACCAGCGCCTCCAGCGCATCGAACACGTAATGCGCAGTCTCGGGATCGAGATTGCCGGTCGGCTCGTCGGCGAGAAGAAGGAGCGGTGCGTTGGCAACGGCGCGCGCAATCGCCACACGTTGCTGTTCACCGCCGGAAAGCTCAGCCGGGCGATGTTCGCCGCGATGGCCGACGCGCATGTAATCGAGCAGCGCGCTCGCACGCTTGCGGGCCTCGCCCTGCGTCAGACCGGCGATGAGCTGCGGCATCATCACGTTCTCCACCGCCGTGAACTCCGGCAGCAGATGATGGAACTGGTAGACGAAACCGATGTCGCTGCGGCGGATCGCCGTGCGCTTTTCATCCGGCAGACCATTGCAGGCCGCGTCATTGATGAAAACCTCGCCAGCATCCGGATGTTCGAGAAGCCCAGCGAGATGCAACAGCGTGGATTTGCCGGTGCCCGAGGGGGCAACAAGCGCCACCATCTCACCGCTCTTCAACTCGAAATCGGCCTTGCGCAGAATGGAGAGCGACGTCTCGCCCTGACCATAGGTCCTCTCGACGCCGGTAAGCCGCAGCACTGATTTTTTTGCCATATTGTGAAGCGGTCCTTATTCGTAACGCAGGGCCTGCACCGGATCGAGCTTGGAAGCCCGCCATGCCGGAAAGATGGTTGCCAGGAAAGAAAGTGTCAGCGCCATGATGACGACGGTAATGGTCTCGCTGATATCCATTTCGGCCGGAAGCTGGCTGAGGAAATAGAGCTGCGGATCAAACAGCACCGTGCCTGAGACCCAGGAGAAGAACTGCCGGATGGATTCCACATTGAGGCAGACGATGACGCCGAGTGCCACACCGGCGAATGTGCCGACCGTGCCGATGGCAGCTCCCGTCATGAAGAAGATACGCATGACGGCGCCGGAACTGGCGCCCATGGTGCGCAGAATGGCGATATCGCTGCCCTTGTCCTTAACCAGCATGATGAGGCCAGAAATGATGTTGAGCGCCGCCACCAGAACGATGAGCGTCAGTATCATGAACATCACGTTTCTTTCCACCTGCAGGGCGGAAAAGAAGGTCTGGTTACGCTGTCTCCAGTCGGTGATATAGATCTGCCGTTCAGCTGCCTGCTCCACCAGCGGGCGGATGCCGTCTACATTGTCGGGGCGACTGACGTAAAGCTCGATGGATTGCACCAGGCCTTCGGCATTGAAATAAAGCTGGGCTTCGGACAGCGGCATATAGATCATCGACGCGTCATATTCCGACATGCCGATCTCGAAGACGCCCGAAATCTTGTAGGATTTGACGCGGGGGTTTACACCCATCGGCGTCACATCGCCTTCAGGCGAAATGAGGGTGATATCGTCACCCGCCGTCACGCCAAGCTGTGCGGCAAGCCTTGAGCCAACCAGAACCCCGTCGCCCGCCATGAAGCCGACGAGATCGCCGGTTTTGACATTGGTGGCGACTTCCTTGATCTTGTCGATATCGTCCTGGCGAACGCCGCGCACGAGCGCACCGGAGCCGGCGCCACCGCGACCGGAGGCCAATGTCTGCCCCTCTACCAGCGGCAGGGCCATCGTCACGCCCGGAATGGCGGAGAACTTCTTCGCCAGCTCATCATAATTGTTGAAGGGCTGGTCGATCGGCTGGACGATCATATGGCCGTTGATGCCGAGAATGCGCGAAATCAGCTCGGTGCGAAAACCGTTCATGACAGCCATGACGATGATAAGCGTCGCGACGCCCAGCATGATGCCGACGAAGGAAAAGCCGGCGATGACGGAAATGAACGCTTCCTTGCGCCGCGACCGCAGATAGCGCCAGGCCACCATGCGCTCGAAAGCAGAAAACGGCCGGGCGGTCCTTTCCCGGGCGGAAGGAGCCGCACCCTTGTCAGCCTCGGCTTTTGCCATGTCGTCTCCCTGATCTGAACTTGAAAGGCCGGTTTTCACAAAAAACCGACCCCTGATCTTGATCTCATAAAGCTGGAGCGGATTTCAGGCGAAAACCGCTCGTCACTTTCACCATTTCGCGCTTAGCCAAGCACCCTGTTCATTGCCGCTTCGATTGTGACGGTTTCACGGTCGCCGGTCTTGCGATCCTTGACCTCGACTTCACCGTTCGCTGCCGAACGTGGGCCGACGATGATCTGCATCGGCACGCCGATCAGGTCAGCAGTCGCGAACTTCTGGCCCGCGCGGTCGTCCGTATCGTCATAAAGAACATCCTTGCCGGCATTGGAGAGCGAGTAATACAGCTTTTCGCACGCCGCATCACAGGCTGTGTCACCTGCCTTCATGTTGATAATCACGACATCGAAAGGAGCGACCGAAGCCGGCCAGATGATTCCGTTTTCGTCATGCGATGCTTCAATGATGGCGGGAACAAGGCGTGTCGGGCCAATGCCGTATGACCCCATGTGAACGGGGTGTTCCTTGCCATCAGCACCCTGCACCTTGGCGCCCATCGGCTCGGAATATTTGGTGCCGAAATAGAAGATGTGGCCGACTTCGATGCCGCGCGCGGAAAGGCGCTGGCCATCGGGAATGGCGTCATAAGCAGCTTCGTCGTGCATTTCCGAGGTGGCGGCATAGTCGGCCGTCCATTCGTCGAAAACGCCCTGAAGGGCTGCGACGTCGTCGAAGTTGGTATCATCGGCGGGGATGGCGCGGTCGAGGAAGCTCTTGTGGCAGAAGACTTCGGATTCGCCGGTGTCGGCCAGAATGATGAATTCGTGGCTGTGATTGCCGCCAATCGGGCCGGTATCGGCACGCATGGGAATGGCGCGCAGGCCAAGCCGTTCGAATGTTCGCAGGTAAGCCACGAACATCTTGTTATAGGAGTGGATTGCGTCTTCCTTGGTCAGATCGAAGGAATAGGCATCCTTCATCAAAAACTCGCGCGAGCGCATGGTGCCGAAACGGGGGCGCACCTCGTCGCGGAACTTCAGCTGAATATGATAGAGGTTCAGCGGCAGGTTCTTGTAGGATTTCACATAGGACCGGAAGATGTCAGTGATCATCTCCTCGTTAGTGGGGCCATACAGCATCTGGCGGTCCTGACGGTCCTTGATGCGCAGCATTTCTTTGCCGTAATCGTCATAACGGCCGCTCTCCTGCCACAGCTCAGCGGTCTGCAGCGTCGGCATCAGAAGCTCGATCGCGCCCGAGCGGTCTTGCTCTTCGCGGATGATCCTGTTGACCTTGTCCAGAACGCGCTTGCCGAGCGGTAGCCAGGAATAGATGCCCGCCGATTGCTGCCGGATCATGCCCGCACGCAGCATGAGGCGATGGGAGACAATCTCCGCTTCCTTGGGGTTTTCCTTCAGGATGGGCATGAAATAACGGCTGAGACGCATGACGACTTCCATTGGTATGGGCAACAACACGCAAAGGCGCGGGAATCGCCCCGAATAGAGGGATATTGGCGCCGTACATAGCTGTTTCTGACCAAGAAGAAAACCCGCCATGCAAAGACCTGCCTAGGCGATTTCGTGGCATTTTCGCGATAGCTAATTCGCGTCAAAACGCTTTGGCCGGAATATTATTCTTGATCCGGTGCGACAAATTGCACCACAGGGAATTTTTTGCCGACTGTAACAAATATGCAAAAAATGAGATGACAAGCATGGGTGATTGGGCTAACTTTAGCTCACAAAAGAGGCAGGAAGTCTAAATTCTTGCCGTTTTCGCGGTCAGTCTTGGGAGGATTCGATCTTAGGCGCGCTTGTCGCTGCCCCGGTAACGGTTACAGATCACGCGAAACCTGAAAAACAAGGCTGAAATGCCTTGTTTTTTTTTGATTCCGGCGAAGTTCACAACCCCGAATGCTTATTCCGGTAAAATTGTGACAGCGAATTGCCCGCCAGACACGCTCATGGTGTGTGCACGACTGATATGACATCCATGTGACAGCACTGGCGCATCTTGTGGCGACCGTTCATAAAACGGCAGCACAGCTTATGTTGCCTTAAATCGCATCACGAAGCCAGCCACGCTGCAAAATTCTGCGGCGCGCTATAATCCTAGGGCGTGGGTGAAGTGCTTCAGTCGAAAACCGGGATAATTCTCGGAAGGTCGTCCATGCTGACGCCGAACCACCAGGTTACGCCGTACCAGAGCCCGCAGATCAAAGCCGATATCAGCGTTGTCCACAAGACGATGCGCCCGCCCCTGAACCTTGACGGGGCGCTTGCAACCGTGCCAATCGCCACATCGCCGTCTTCCTCCTGAGTGCGAAGGCCAATCGGCAGCACAACGAAAAGCACCGTCCACCAGACGATGAAATAAATGGCGAAGACCGAAAGAAGCGGCATGACGTCCTCCTGCGTGATGCGCCCCTTGTAACGCATTCATCCGCGAACCGGAATCACTTCCCTGCAAGATGTATAAAAAGCTGCAAGAGAGGAGAAGGAACGATCGCGGACGGCGATTGCGTCATGTCCGAGATGGCCCGGACATGACGGGGCGTGACGGTTTGAAAACCCGGGATTTTCCGGTTCAGACCTTGGTGACGAAAACCGTCACGATCGGCTTCTTGCCCCATGCCTGATTGGCAGCGGCGCGTACGGCGCGGCGCACTGACTCGCGCAGCAGCGCAAGGTCCTTGCGGCGGGCCCGGGGGATGCTTTCCACGGCGCCGAGTACGGCGTCATAGAGCGTATCTTCCATGTCCTCGCCCTCATCATCGAATTCCGGCAGGCCGAAAGGTACGACATCGGGATCTCCGAGGAAGTCGTAGCGGCTGTCCAGCAGCACATTGACGGAGACATGGCCGGCGAAGGAAAGCTTGCGGCGGTTGCTGATCCCCATCTCGTCGAGGTCACCGATGAGGTTGCCGTCCTTGAAGACGCGGCCGTGCGGTGCGTCGTTGATGACTTCCGCAGGACCAGGCGCCAGACGCAGAATGTTGCCGTTACGAACCTTCGGCACCTGAGAAATGCCGGCCTGTTCAGCCAGTTCCTTCTGCGCCACCAGATGCGCCGCCTCGCCATGCACCGGCACCAGGATTTGCGGCTTGGTCCATTCGTACATCCTCAGAAGTTCGTTACGGCGGGGATGGCCGGAGACATGCACCAAAGCCTCATTGTCGGTAACGATATGGATGCCCTGCTCTATCAGGCCGTTCTTGATCTCGATGATCGCCTTTTCGTTGCCCGGAATGGCGCGCGAGGAAAATACTACCGTATCACCGGCAGCCAGCGCCACATTACGCATCTCATCGCGCGAAAGCTTGGCAAGGGCTGCCCGCGGCTCACCCTGCGAACCGGTGAGAATGACGACCACCTTGTTGCGCGGAATATAGCCGTATTCGTCTTCAGCCAGGAACGGCTTGATACCTTCCATGATGCCGAGATCCTGCGAAACGTTGACGACGCGCTTCAGCGACGAGCCGAGCAGCAGCACTTCGCGTCCGGCAGCTTCCGCAGCCTGCGCGATGGAGCGGATACGGCCGACATTGGAGGAGAAGGTGGTGATGGCCACGCGACCCTCGGCATTTTCAATGATCTGGCGCAGCCCCTCAGACACTTCGTGCTCCGAAGGCGATACGCCGTCACGCAGCGAGTTGGTGCTGTCGCACATCAACGCCAGCACGCCCTCCTCGCCGATGGCGCGGAAACGCGCCTCATCCGTCAACGGACCGAGAGACGGCGCCTCGTCAATCTTCCAGTCGCCCGTGTGGATGACATTGCCAAGCGGCGTGCGGATGACCAGCGACATCGGCTCGGGGATCGAATGGTTGACGCCGACGGCCTCGATTTCGAAAGGGCCGACATTGATGCGATCACCCGCCTTGAACGGGGTGATTGGAATTTCGGCACGACTGCCCTCGTAGGCGCGCTTTGCCTCCAGCATGCCGGCGGTGAAACCCGAGGCATAGACGGGCACGTTGAGGCCCGGCCACAGATCGTTCAGCGCGCCGTAGTGATCCTCATGGGCGTGGGTGATGATGATGCCTTTGAGGTTCTTCTTCTGCTCGGCGATATAGCTGATATCGGGCAGAACCAGATCGACACCAGGCAGATCGAGACCGGCAAAGGTAACGCCGCAATCCACCATGATCCATTGGCGCTTGCTTTCCGGACCGTAGCCGTACAGCGCGAGATTCATGCCGATTTCACCGACGCCGCCAAGCGGCAGAAATACCAGTTCGTCCTGTTTAGTCATTGTTCTTCTTATCCATTCACGAGAGCGCGCTGGCGACGGCAATATGCCGCGCCCAGCCGCCCGTTTAACAGCATCGGACATGAAACATCATCTGATCGACCGGGCCGATGCGGAGCCGGTCTGTCACCCTGCTTTTCATGAGCAGCAGGAAAGCTCCAACCTGTGGGAAGAGGTTCGGCGCGGGTCCTTGAAGACACGCCGTCCACCTCATCCAAAAAACACGTCGCCGGCGGCGATGGAGCGCCTTGTGCCCTCATCCTCATCCAGCAGCAGATAACCATTATCATCAATTCCAACGAAACGCCCGCCGATCGAGCGATCCGGAAAATTGACGGTGATATGTTCGCCGATACCGCAGGCAGCCGCCCGCCAACCGGCCATGACACCGGAAACGCCCCTGCCCTCATCCCAGCTTTGCAGCACATCCGCTGTCTCGCAGAAGAGATGCGCGAACAGCTCGTCGGGGGAGCACGACGCCCCGTGTTCGGACAGCATGGTGACGGGATAAAGCGGATTTTCAGGCTTGTGGGCGATATTGATGCCGATGCCGATGACGATGGCGCGGCGTCCATCCGGCAGAAGTTCGGCTTCCATCAGAATGCCGCAGGTCTTCCGGCGCCCGATCAGCACGTCATTCGGCCATTTTATCTCTAGCGGATCGCCACCCGTCGGCAGCACAGCGCGAATGGCGCGGTAGACGGCGAGCGCAAAGGCAAGCGGCAATGAACCGATGCGGTCCATTGGCGCGGGATCGATGAGAAGAAGCGAAGCGTAGAGATTGCCTGGTTCAGACACCCAAGGCCGGCCGCGGCGACCGCGCCCGCCAGTCTGGCGGATGGCGGTGATCCACAGATTGCCGCCATCGCCTGCCCTTGCGCGGGCGAAACATTCTATGTTGGTCGATGGCGTTTCCGCCATCGCCTCGTGCCGGAAGTCATCGATGGACATCCGGCCCGTATGCTTGTGCGTATTGCTCAAAAGAACGTCTTTGCCGCAACCGTGACTGCATTGCCGAGCGCACCACCGAAGACGATGAAAGCGACGACGAACAGTCCAGAGAGCGCATAAACGATTTTCAGTTCGCCAGCTGGACGCTCGAAGCTGCCCTTGGCTTCATCGAACCACATGACCTTGACGACGCGGATATAATAATACGCACCGACAACCGAGCCGATCACACCGATGACGGCAAGCGGATAGAGTTTGGCTTCAATGGCAGCAAGGAAGACGTAGTACTTGCCGAAGAAGCCGGCGAGCGGCGGAATGCCGGCAAGCGAGAACATCAGGATCGTCAGAACAACTGCCATAAAGGGGTTGGTGGACGAAAGCCCGGCCAGATCCTCGACATTTTCGACATTGCCGATTTCCTTGCGGCGCATGGAGAGAATGCAGGCGAAGGTGCCGAGCGTCATGACCATGTAGATGGTCATGTAGAGAATGACGCCCGAGATACCGGCCTCGGTGCCCGCCGCAAGACCAACCAGCGCGTAACCCATGTGACCGATGGAAGAATAGGCCATCAGGCGCTTGATGTTCTTCTGGCCGATTGCCGCGAACGAGCCGAGCAGCATGGAAGCGATGGAGATGAAGACGACGATCTGCTGCCAGTCGGCAAAGACCGGCTGGAAAGCGTCAACAACGATGCGAACGAAGATCGCCATGGCGCCGATCTTGGGAGCGGCAGACAGGAAGGCCGTGACCGGTGTCGGCGCACCCTCATAAACATCCGGCGTCCACATGTGGAACGGCACGGCGGAAATCTTGAATGCCAGACCGGCAAGAACGAAAACCAGACCGAAGACGAGGCCGAGCGAACGGGTCTCCGCCGTCAGAACCTGGGCGATTTCGGTAAAGCCGGTATTGCCGGTAAAGCCGTAAACCAGCGACATGCCGTAAAGCAGCATGCCCGAGGAGAGCGCACCGAGAACGAAGTATTTCAGGCCCGCTTCGGTGGAGCGAAGGCTTTCCCGGTTGATGGCGCAGACGACATAGAGCGCAAGCGACTGCAGCTCCAGCGCCATATAGAGCGAGATCAGGTTGTTGGCCGAAATCATCAGCAGGATGCCGAGCGTCGCCAGAACCAGAAGTACCGGATATTCGAACCGGCCGACCGGCTCGAAACGGCTCTGGCCGACAGAAAGGATCATGGCGGTGATCGAGCCGATCAGCGCCAGCACCTTCATGAAGTTGCCGAAGGCATCGGCGACGTAAACGCCGCCGAAAGCCACACCCGAAGCGGGCGCAAAGACGATCCAGAGACCGACGACGAGCAGCAGGGCCACGGAGAGGCCCGTAACCGTCGTTGTCGACTTGTCGCCCGAGAAGACGCCAATCATGAGCAGCGCCAGCGCGCCGACCGCAAGGATCAGCTCGGGCGTCGCGATGTGCAGACTGGCAAAAAGAATTTCAGCGGTCATGTCCAACGGGTCCTGTCGTCAATTCATAGAAAGCGCAACATTTTGCGCCGCCTGCAATGCAGCCGTATAGTTGTTTACCAGAAGATCGACCGAAGCGGCTGTCGCATCGAAAACCGGAGCCGGATAGACGCCGAAGAAGATCGTCAGCGCAACCAGCGGATAAAGGATGACCTTTTCGCGGGTTGACAGATCGAGCATCGATTTCAGGCTTTCCTTCTCAAGCGCACCGAAAATCACGCGGCGGTAAAGCCACAGCGCGTAAGCGGCCGAGAGGATGACGCCGGTTGCCGCAAACAGCGCGACCAGCGTGTTGGCGCGGAATACGCCGATCAGCGTCAGGAATTCACCGACGAAGCCGGAGGTGCCGGGCAAACCGACATTGGCCATGGTGAAGATCATGAAGGCGACGGCATATTTCGGCATGTTGTTCACGAGACCGCCATAGGCCGAGATCTCACGGGTATGCAGCCGATCGTAAACGACGCCGACGCAGAGGAAGAGCGCGCCCGACACGATGCCGTGCGACAGCATCTGGAAGATTGCGCCCTGCACGCCCTGCACATTGGCCGCGAAGATGCCCATGGTCACGTAACCCATGTGGGCAACGGAGGAATAGGCGATCAGCTTCTTGATGTCGTCTTGCATCATCGCCACCAGCGAGGTGTAGATGATGGCGAGAACCGACAGCGTG
This sequence comes from Agrobacterium sp. K11, assembly GCF_059429395.1. Classification (NCBI taxonomy): domain Bacteria; kingdom Pseudomonadati; phylum Pseudomonadota; class Alphaproteobacteria; order Hyphomicrobiales; family Rhizobiaceae; genus Agrobacterium; species Agrobacterium sp. K11. The sequence goes on from NZ_JCAHRB010000006.1 coordinate 68,148, forward strand.
AAGACGAAGGGTGCGAAATAGTCGGACGCCAAGGGGAACATCGACAGCGAGAAACGGATGAAACCGTAACCGCCAAGCTTCAGCATGACGCCTGCCAGAATGACGGAACCTGCGGTCGGCGCCTGCACGTGGGCATCCGGCAGCCAGGTGTGTACCGGCCACATCGGCATCTTGACCGAGAAAGCGGCGAAACAGGCAAGCCACAGCCAGGTCTGCATGCCAGCGGGGAAGCCGTATTTCAGAAGTTCGGTCATGTCTGTTGTGCCGGACTGCCAGTACATCGCCATGATGGCGAGCATGGTCAGAACCGAGCCAAGCAGCGTGTAGAGGAAGAACTTGTAGGATGCGTAGACGCGATCCTTGCCGCCCCAGACACCGATGATGATGAACATCGGGATCAGCGTTGCTTCGAAGAAGACGTAGAAAAGAACGGTATCCAGCGCCACGAAGACGCCGATCATGACGACTTCCAGAAGCAGGAAGGCGATCATGTATTCCTTGATGCGCTTTTCAACCGACTGCCAGCTTGCCAGCACGCAGAAAGGCATGAGGAAGGTGGTGAGGATGACGAACAGCATGGAGATGCCGTCGACGCCCAGATGATAGGCGGCGATGTTGCCGAACCATGCGTGTTTTTCCACCATCTGGAAACCGGGGTTCGAATTATCGAAACCGATCCAGACGAACAGCGAAACCAGGAAGGTGAAAACGGTCGTCAGCAGCGAGACGTTGAGAATGTTGCGGCGACCGTAAGGGCCGTTCTCATTGGTCAGCAGCAAGAGCACCACGCCGACGAGCGGCAGAAAGGTGACCGTTGAAAGAATTGGCCAATCGGTCATCAAAACGCACTCCCGAGCATCATCCAGGTGACAAGCGCCGCGATGCCGATCAGCATCGCAAAGGCATAGTGATAAAGGTAACCGGATTGCAGGCGGACCATGCGGTTGGTCACGTCAACCACACGCGCTGCAATGCCGTTCGGTCCATAGTGGTCGATGACGGCCACGTCGCCCTTCTTCCACAGGAAGCGGCCAAGCGCCTTTGCGGAACGCACGAAGAGGAAGTCATAAAGCTCGTCGAAATACCACTTGTTCAAGAGGAACTGATAGAGGCCGCGATGGGTCGCTGCCAGACGCTTCGGCGTCTCCGGCGACTTGATATACATGTACCATGCGGTGACAAAACCAAGCGTCATGGCGAAGAACGGGCTCCACTTGACCCACAGCGGAACATGGTGGAACTCGTCAAGGATTTCATTTTCCGGAAGCGTGAAGAGAGCACCCTTCCAGAACTCGGCATATTCATGGCCGAAGAAATAACCTTCGAAGACAACACCGGCGAAAATCGCGCCGACTGTGAGAATGAAGAGCGGGATCAGCATGACCATCGGCGATTCATGCACATGGTGCATCACGTCAGCCGAAGCGCGCGGCTTTCCGAAGAAGGTCATGAACGCCAGACGCCAGGAATAGAAGCTGGTGAACAGCGCGGCGATGACCAGCAGCGTGAAGGCGAAACCTGACAGCACCGAATGGGACGCATAAGCGGATTCGATGATCACGTCCTTCGAGAAGAAGCCGGCAAAGCCGATCATCGTGCCCGGAATGCCCACACCTGTCAGCGCAAGCGTGCCGACGGTCATCGTCCAGAAGGTGATGGGGATATGCTTGCGCAGGCCGCCCATGTAACGCATGTCCTGCTCGCCATCGACGGCATGGATGACGGAACCGGCGCACAAGAACAGCAGTGCCTTGAAGAAGGCATGCGTGAAGAGGTGGAACACGGCCGCGCCATAAGCACCGACGCCAAGTGCCACGAACATGTAACCGAGCTGCGAGCAGGTCGAATAGGCAATCACGCGCTTGATATCGTTCTGCACGAGACCGACGGTCGCTGCGAAGAAGGCGGTGATGGCGCCGACCAGCGTCACGACGGTGAGCGCATCATGCGACAATTCGAACAGCGGCGACATGCGGGCAACCAGGAAGACACCGGCGGTCACCATGGTTGCGGCGTGAATGAGGGCGGACACAGGGGTCGGGCCTTCCATCGCGTCCGGCAGCCAGGTGTGCAGCAGGAACTGCGCCGACTTACCCATGGCGCCCATGAAGAGCAGCAGGCAGACGCCCGTCATCGCATTGGCCTTGTCCAGCTGCATGCCGAACAGGTTGATGACGGTTTCCGTCGAAGCTGCACCTTCAGCCGGCAGATAGGTGCTGGCGGCAGCGAAGATGGTTTCGAAATTGATCGAACCGAACAGCACGAAGACGCCTGATATGCCGAGAATGAAGCCGAAGTCGCCAACGCGGTTGACGATGAACGCCTTCATGGCAGCAGCAGACGCCGAAGGCTTCTTGAACCAGAAACCGATCAGCAGGTACGACGCCAGACCAACGCCTTCCCAGCCGAAGAACATCTGCAGCAGGTTGTCGGAGGTCACCAGCATCAGCATGGCGAAGGTGAACAGCGAAAGATAGGCAAAGAAGCGCGGACGATGCGGATCGTGGTGCATGTATCCGATCGAATAGAGGTGCACCAGCGTCGAGACGGTGTTGACGACGACGAACATGACGGCCGTCAGGGTATCGATGCGGAACGCCCATTCAACGTCGATGCCGCCGGACTGGATCCAGCGCAGCACGGTGACCTTGATCACCTCGCCCGGCTCGCCATGGGCAAGCGCGACGGAGAAGAAGACGATCCACGACAGGACGGCGACCACGATCATCAGACCGGTGGTGACATATTCCGAAGCCTTGGCGCCGATCGACCGGCCAAACAGGCCGGCAATCAGGAAGCCGATCAGGGGAAGAAAGACGATAGCCTTGTAGATCATAGCCTTATCAGCCCTTCATCATATTGACGTCTTCGACAGCGATCGATCCGCGGTTGCGGTAGAAGACAACGAGTATTGCAAGACCGATGGCCGCTTCGGCGGCTGCGACGGTCAGAATGAACAGTGCGAAGACCTGGCCGACGATGTCGTTCAGGAAAGCCGAGAACGCCACCATGTTGATGTTGACCGCCAACAGGATGAGCTCGATCGACATGAGGATGACGATGACGTTCTTCCGGTTGAGGAAGATACCGAAGATGCCGATCGTGAAGAGGATCGCGCTGACCGTCAGGTAGTGGGAAAGACCGATTTCCATATTCTGTTTCCTTGGATCCGTTCGCGCCTTCAGATGCCCTGGCCCGGCTTGACCTTGACCGTGGTGACGGCGGTCTTCGGGTCACGGCCGACCTGCGTGGATATGTTCTGCCGCTTGATGTCGGTGCGGTGACGCAGCGTCAGCACGATGGCGCCGATCATGGCCACCAGCAGCACGAGACCGGCAAGCTGGAAGAAGTAGACGTAATTGGTATAGAGCACGTCGCCCAGCGCGGCCGTATTGGTGCGCACGGCCGGTGACGGGATCGGCATGGTAATCGATTTGGCGGCCTGCGGGTTGAGCACGCTGCCACCGACCACGACGATCAGCTCAGCCGCGAGGATGATACCGATCAGCGCACCGATCGGCGCATATTGCAGCACGCCGGAGCGCAGCTCCGCAAAATCCACATCCAGCATCATGACGACGAAGAGGAAGAGCACCGCCACCGCACCGACATAAACGACGAGCAGGATCATGGCGAGGAATTCGGCCCCCGTCAGCAGGAACAGCGCGGCTGCGTTGAAGAAGGTCAAAATCAGAAACAGCACCGAATGAACAGGGTTCTTCGATGCGATGACCATGAACGCAGACGCCACGGCGACGAAAGCGAATATATAAAAGAATACAGCGTGCAGACCCATGTTGGTGCCTTCTTGTCCTCATCCGGGCAAAGACCGCGCAATCGCGCGCTCTACCCGTTTCGTCCCCGCCGGCGATAACCGTGCAGGCTCTTTTACTCTTTCTTCGCTTTCCGGGGTCTCCCCCGGAAAGACGGTTGCGCCTTAACGGTAAGGCGCATCCAGTGCGAGGTTGCGCGCAATTTCACGCTCCCAGCGGTCGCCATTGTCGAGAAGCCTTTGCTTGTCGAAATAGAGCTCCTCGCGGGTTTCCGTCGCGAATTCGAAGTTCGGGCCTTCGACGATGGCATCCACCGGGCAGGCTTCCTGGCAGAAACCGCAATAGATGCACTTCACCATGTCGATGTCGTAACGCACCGTGCGGCGGGTGCCGTCATTGCGGCGCGGACCGGCTTCGATGGTAATCGCCTGAGCGGGACAGATCGCTTCACACAGCTTGCAGGCGATGCAGCGCTCTTCACCGTTCGGATAACGGCGCAGCGCATGCTCGCCGCGGAAGCGCGGAGACACCGGGCCCTTTTCGAAAGGATAATTCACCGTGGCCTTCTGCTTGAAGAAGTGGCGCATCGTCAGGAAGATCGCACCGACGAACTCCTTGAGGAACAGTGAATTGACGGCTTGGGAAAGGCTGGCCATCTCAAACTCCAGATTTCTGAGCGAGGCGTACGGACATCAACCGGCCCACCCCGTCAGCTTCAATACGAATGCAACAATAACGACCATGGCGAGCGACAGCGGCAGGAACACCTTCCAGCCAAGGCGCATGAGCTGGTCATAGCGGTAACGCGGAACGAAGGCCTTCACCAGAGCGATCATGAAGAAAACCATGCAGCCCTTGAGCGCGAACCAGACAATGCCCGGAATCCAGTTCAGGAACCACACATCCACGATCGGCAGCCAGCCGCCAAGGAACAGGATCGTCGTCAGGCAGCAGATCAGGACGATCGCAGCATATTCGCCGAGCATGAACATCATGTAAGGCGTCGAGCCATATTCGACCATGTGACCGGCCACCAGTTCCGATTCCGCTTCCGGAAGGTCGAAGGGCGGACGGTTGGTTTCGGCAAGACCCGAGATGAAGAACACGATGAACATCGGGAACAGCGACAGCCAGTGCCAGTCGAGGAACGAGGCCGGCAGACCGATCATCGTGCCGAGGCCGGTACGCTGCGCCAGAACGATATCCGTGAGGTTGAGCGAGCCGACGCACAGAAGCACGGTGACGATGACGAGGCCGATCGACACTTCGTAGGACACCATCTGCGCCGCCGAACGAAGCGCGCCGAGGAACGGGTACTTCGAGTTCGAAGCCCAGCCGCCCATGATGATGCCGTACACTTCAAGCGAGGAGATCGCGAAAATGTAGAGAATGCCGACATTGATATTGGCAACGACCCAGCCATCGGCAAAGGGGATGACCGCGTAGGTGGCGAGCGCCAGCGTTACGGCAACCAGCGGCGCCAGAAGGAAGACCGCCTTGTTGGCGCCCGCCGGAATGACGGGTTCCTTCAGGATGAATTTCAAAAGGTCGGCGAAGGATTGGAACAGACCAAAGGGGCCGACGACGTTGGGACCACGGCGCAACTGCACGGCTGCCCAGACCTTACGGTCGGCAAGCAGAAGGAAGGCGATGGCCACCAGAAGGCAAACGAGAAGCAGCAGGGACTGGCCGACCATGATCAGCGCGGGCCAGACGTAGCTCCAGAAAAACGATTCCATAATCCCCTACCCTTACTCTGCCGCAGCCTGGAAATTGTTGCGGGCCAATGCGGAACACTCGGCCATGACAGCGGATGCGCGCGCAATCGGGTTCGTCAAATAAAAGTCTTTTACCGGCGAGGCAAACGCAGACTTATTGAGGCTGCCCGCGCGAGCGGCAAGTGCCTCGACATCCGCGCCGTTGCCGGCAACGATCTCATCGGTTTCCGCCAGATGCGGATGCGCGACATAAAGCTGGCCGCGCAGCGCCGACAGCGAATCGAACGGCAGCTTCTTGCCGAGCACGTCGGAAAGCGCACGCAGGATCGCCCAGTCTTCACGGGCCTCGCCCGGTGCGAAACCGGCGCGGTTGCCCACCTGAACGCGGCCTTCGGTGTTGACCCAGATACCGGATTTTTCGGTGTAGGCTGCACCCGGAAGGATGACGTCGGCGTTCATCGCGCCATGGTCGCCGTGGCTACCGATGTAGACGGTGAACTTGGCGCCCTTGTTCGACAGGTCGATTTCATCGGCGCCGAGCAGGAAGAGAACGTCCATGGACGTTACCATTTCGGCAGCAGCAACACCGCCCTCGCCCGGCACGAAGCCGATGTCGAGACCACCGACGCGGGCAGCGGCAGTGTGAAGCACCGAGAAGCCGTTCCACTCTTCGCTGATTGCGCCAACCGAAACGGCAAGCTTCGCAGCGGCCGCGAGAACGGCTGCACCATCGGCGCGTGCCAGAGCGCCCTGGCCGATGATGATCAGCGGGTTCTTGGCGGACTTCAGCTTCTCAACGAAGCTGTGAGAGCCATTGGCGAGATCGGAAAGCGTTTCCGCGCCGGAGCCGAGATATTCATAATTGTAGCGCAGCTCACCGGCTTCGCCGATCACGCCGATCGGGAAACCACCGCGACGCCAGCGCTTGCGGATACGTGCATTGAGCACGGCCGCTTCATAACGCGGGTTGGCGCCGACGATCAGCAGCGCATCCGCGTGCTCGATGCCTTCGATTGTGGAATTGAACAGGTAGCTGGCGCGACCCAAAGACGGATCAAGCGCTGCGCCATCCTGACGGCAATCGACATTGGCCGAGCCAAGCGACGCCAGAAGCGACTTCAGCGCGAACATTTCCTCGACGGAAGCAAGGTCACCGGCAATCGCGCCGATCTTGCTGCCGCTGGTTGCGGCAACCGCCTGCTTGATAGCGCCGAAGGCTTCACCCCAGCTTGCGGGCTGCAAGCGGCCATCCTTGCGGACGTAAGGGCGGTCGAGACGCTGCGTCTTCAGGCCGTCCCAGATGAAGCGGCTCTTGTCGGAAATCCACTCTTCGTTGATCGCCTCGTTGACACGCGGCATGACGCGCATGACTTCGCGGCCACGGGTATCGACGCGGATTGCCGAACCGAGAGCGTCCATCACGTCGATGGTTTCGGTCTTGTTCAGTTCCCACGGACGGGCAGTGAAAGCGAAAGGCTTGGAGGTGAGCGCACCGACCGGGCAAAGATCGACGACGTTGCCCTGAAGCTCGGAGGTCATAGCCTGCTCGAGATAGGTGGTGATTTCAGCATCCTCGCCGCGGCCGATGAGGCCGAGTTCGGCGATGCCAGCAACTTCCGTGGTGAAACGGACGCAGCGCGTGCAGTGGATGCAGCGGTTCATCACCGTCTTGACGAGCGGGCCGATATATTTGTCTTCAACCGCACGCTTGTTTTCCGCGTAACGCGAACCGGCAATACCGAAGGCCATAGCCTGGTCCTGCAGGTCGCATTCGCCGCCCTGGTCGCAGATCGGGCAATCGAGCGGGTGGTTGATGAGAAGGAACTCCATCACGCCTTCGCGGGCCTTCTTGACCATCGGCGTGTTGGTGAAAACTTCAGGCAATTCGCCATTCGGGCCGCCGCGAACGTCGCGCACGCCCATGGCGCAGGATGCGGCGGGCTTGGGCGGTCCGCCCTTCACCTCGATGAGACACATGCGGCAGTTACCCGCGACCGACAAGCGCTCATGAAAACAAAAGCGCGGAACTTCAGCACCAGCCTCCTCGCACGCCTGCAACAGCGTGAAATGATCCGGAACCTCGATCTCTTTACCGTCAACCTTGAGCTTTGCCATGGTTCTACTTACGTCCTGTTGCCTGTTCGTCCCGTGTCTCTCACACGGTCCGCAACAAATCCTTAATCGCGCCCGACACTTCATCTCGTCGGTCAGGCGCTTCATGGTTTTCCGGCGCTGGGATCATCCCCGCGCCGCATGCAAACTGCGAAAGCTTATTCGGCAGCTTCCAGAACAGCGCCATCATCCATGGCCCTGTAGGTATATTGGTCGATGCGCTTTTCGATTTCCGGACGGAAATTGCGGATCAGCGCCTGTACCGGCCATGCGGCGGCGTCGCCGAGCGCACAGATGGTGTGGCCTTCGATCTGCTTCGTCACTTCGAACAGCATGTCGATTTCGCGCTTCTGCGCGTTGCCCTTCACCATGCGTTCCAGCACGCGCCACATCCAGCCGGTGCCTTCACGGCACGGCGTGCACTGGCCGCAGCTTTCATGCTTGAAGAACGCCGCGATGCGGGCGATCGCCTTGATGACGTCGGTGGACTTGTCCATGACGATCATGCCGCCGGTGCCGAAGGACGACTTCACTTCGCGCATGCCGTCGAAGTCCATGATGGCGTCCTTCATGTCCTCACCGCGCACGATGGGGCAGGATGCGCCGCCGGGGATGACGCCAAGCAGATTGTCCCAGCCGCCGCGAATGCCACCGCAATGGTGTTCGATCAGCTCACGGAAGGACAGGCCCAGCGCATCTTCGAAGGTGCATGGACGCTCGACATGGCCGGAGACCATGAACAGCTTGGTGCCGACATTGTTCGGACGGCCAATAGACGAGAACCATGCCGCACCTCGGCGCAGAATGGTCGGAGCAACGGCGATGGATTCGACGTTGTTGACGGTCGTCGGGCAACCGTAAAGACCCATATTGGCCGGGAACGGCGGCTTCAGGCGCGGCTGGCCCTTCTTGCCCTCGAGGCTTTCAAGCAGTGCCGTCTCTTCGCCGCAGATATATGCACCTGCGCCGTGATGGACGTAGATGTCGAAATCCCAGCCGTTCTTGTTGTTCTTGCCGAGCAGGCCCGCATCGTAACATTCGTCGATGGCGGCCTGAAGCGCCTCACGTTCGCGCATATATTCGCCACGCACGTAGATATAGGCGGTGTGCGCACCCATGGCGAAACCGGCGATAACGCAGCCTTCGATCAGCGTATGCGGATCGTTGCGCAGGATTTCGCGGTCCTTGCAGGTGCCGGGCTCGGATTCGTCGGCGTTGACCACGAGATAATGCGGACGGCCGTCGCTTTCCTTGGGCATGAAGGACCACTTGAGACCCGTCGGGAAGCCTGCGCCGCCGCGACCGCGAAGGCCGGAAGCCTTCATCTCATTGATGATCCAGTCACGACCCTTTTCGATGATCTGCTTGGTGCCATCCCAGTGGCCGCGCGCCCTCACGCCCTTCAGGGACTTGTCCTTGAGGCCGTAGAGATTGGTAAAGATGCGATCCTGATCTTTTAACATGCTTCACCCTTTACCGCGGCTTCTTGCCGAAGACCCTGATATACTCGGCTTCGCCACCCTTGGCGAGCGCCTCGGCCTGCTTGATCCACTCATCGCGTTCGATGCGGCCCTTGAAATTCAGATAACCATCCACCCAGTCGCACTCGGCCTTCTTCCAGCCGGCAATCTGCGCATAGGTGAAGATACCGAGCTCGTTAAGCGTGCCTTCGATCTTCGGGCCAACGCCTGAAATGAGTTTCAGGTCATCGGGCGCAGCGGGCTTTTCAATGCCTGCCGGACGGTCGGCCGACTCAAGCGACGGTCTGGATGCTGTCGCTTCCTTGCCTGCCGATTGCTGTTCCCCTGCCTTTGCGTTTTCCGCAGCAGCCTTGGGCTCGTTCGCAGGCGTCTTCAGCTTCGGATCAGTTTCCGGTGCGTCCGTCTTTGGCTTGGCGGCATTCGAAGGAAGAACGGGGGCTGCTTCCGCCGGAGCTTCCGCAGGCTTGTCGAGATTGGAGCGATCTGGCTTGATCTCTTCCGTCAGCGTCGTCAGGCCGCCAACGGGCACCGACTGGTGACGGTCGATCTGGGGGCCGGTCTTGACCGTGTCGCCCTTGCCTGCCTCGAACGTGTCGATGATCTCTTCCAGGCGCTCGGGCGTCAGATCCTCATAGGCATCCTTGAAGATGATGACCATCGGCGCGTTGACGCAGGCGCCCTGACATTCCACTTCTTCCCAGGACAGCGTGCCGCTCTCGTTGGTGTGCAGCGGATCGTGATGGATCTTCTTGCGGCAGACATCCATCAGCGCTTCGGAGCCGCGCAGCATGCAGGGCGTGGTGCCGCAAACCTGAACATGGGCGCGTGTGCCGACCGGCTTCAGCTGGAACTGGGTGTAGAAGGTCGCCACTTCCATGACGCGGATATAGGCCATATCCAGCATGTCGGCGATTTTTTCGATGGCGGCGCGGGTAACCCAGCCGTCCTGCTCCTGCGCACGCATAAGCAGCGGGATAACCGCCGATTGCTGGCGTCCCTCCGGATATTTCTGGATCGTCTTTTCCGCCCATGCGGTATTATCCGCGTTAAAGGCAAATGCCACGGGCTGGAACTGATCTTCGGCTAGTCGACGAACGGACATACTTCCTCACGCCTTTTCAGTTTAACGTCTCACAACGCGATCTCGCCACCGTGACGAATTCGCAGGCATAAGCCGCCTTGTCTTTCTGCATGAACACGATGAACTTGCTGCCATTGGGAACCGAGGCCTTGATCTCGTATCCCGAAGACAGAAGCTGCTTGATGGTAGAACCGCCGCTGCTTGATAGCGATACGCCCCCCTCGTCCGTCGCCGTCTGGGCGAGAACGGAGGTCGACATCGCAGCAAGAAAAGCCAAGATGGCCAGCGGCAGACGCATCAGCGGTCGACCTCCCCGAACACGATGTCGAGGGAGCCGAGCACGGCTGTAACGTCGGCAAGCTGATGGCCCTTGCACAGGAAATCCATCGCCTGCAAATGTGCATAACCCGGCGCGCGGATCTTGCAGCGGTAGGGCTTGTTCGAACCATCGGCGACCACGTAGACGCCGAACTCGCCCTTCGGCGCTTCGACGGCGGCGTAAACTTCGCCGGCGGGAACGTGATAGCCTTCGGTATAGAGCTTGAAGTGATGGATAAGAGCTTCCATCGAACGCTTCATCTCGCCGCGCTTGGGCGGAACCACCTTGCCATCCAGCGAGGAGACCGGGCCGATGCGGTGCTTGCCGGAGAGAAGATCGACGCACTGCTTCATGATCTTCACCGATTCGCGCATTTCCTGCATGCGGATCAGGTAACGGTCATAGCAGTCGCCGTTCTTGCCGACGGGAATATCGAACTCCAGATCGGAATAGCACTCGTAGGGCTGCGCGCGACGCAAATCCCAGGCAGCACCCGAACCGCGCACCATGACGCCCGTGAAACCCCAGGCAAAGGCGTCTTCAAGCGAGACGACGCCGATATCGACGTTACGCTGCTTGTAGATGCGGTTGTCGGTCAACAGGCCTTCGATATTGTCGAGAACGGTAATGAAGGGATCGCACCATTTGCCGATATCTTCGACCAGTTCCGGCGGCAGATCCTGATGCACGCCGCCCGGACGGACATAGGCCGAGTGCATGCGGGCGCCACAGGCGCGCTCGTAGAACACCATCAGCTTTTCGCGTTCCTCGAAGCCCCAGACCGGCGGCGTCATTGCGCCGACGTCCATGGCCTGAGTCGTCACGTTCATGATGTGCGACAGGATGCGGCCGATTTCCGAATAAAGCACGCGGATCAGCTGGCCGCGCATCGGGATTTCGAGACCCAGCAGCTTTTCGACGGCGAGCGCGAAAGCGTGTTCCTGGTTCATCGGCGCGACGTAGTCGAGACGGTCGAAATAAGGCACCGCCTGAAGGTAGGTCTTGGTCTCGATCAGCTTTTCGGTGCCGCGATGCAGAAGACCGATATGCGGATCGACGCGCTCGACGATTTCGCCGTCCAGTTCCAGAACCAGGCGCAGCACGCCGTGCGCGGAAGGGTGTTCCGGACCGAAGTTGATCGTGAAATTGCGGACATTATGCTCAGTCATTCTAGTGCTCCGCCGAGGTGATCATGGCGATGAATTCGGGGCCGGTCATGTTCTGCGTGGTTTGCGCGAAAGAATAGCTCGAAGGCTTCTCATCCGTGAAAATCTGCGACGCAAAATGGAAACTGGAAGGGTTGTCGAAAGCCTGCAACGAGACGGCAAAATGCTTGCCATCCTTGGAGCGCCACATCAGCGTGCTGCCGCAATTCCTGCAGAAGCAGCGCTCACCCCATTCCGACGAGGTATAAACACCGAAATGCTCCTCGTTCTCGATGGCGACGTCAGCGCATTCGACAGCCAGAAATGTTCCGCCGGACCAGCGGCGGCACATCGAGCAATGGCAAACGCCGAATTCGCGGGCGCCGATGCTGGCATTGAAGCCAACGGCGCCGCAAAGACATTGTCCGTGCTCTGTCGCGGGGGCTTCGCTCATTGCTTGGCCTTTTCGTCACCCGGGAGAACATAGTCAGTCCCCTCCCAAGGAGAGAGGAAATCGAAATTGCGGAATTCCTGCTTCAGTTCGACCGGTTCATAGAGAACCCGCTTCAGAACGTCATCGTAGCGTACTTCCACAAAGCCGGTAACCGGAAAATCCTTGCGCAGCGGATGACCTTCGAAACCGTAATCGGTGAGGATTCGGCGAAGATCCGCATGGCCTTCGAAAGGAATGCCGTACATATCCCAGGCTTCGCGCTCGAACCAGTCTGCACCCATGTAAACGGAGGTTGCCGAGGGAACGCCCTCGTCTTCCGCCACCTGCAGCTTGATGCGCACGCGCAGATTCTGGCGCGGCGACAAGAGGTGATAGACAACGTCGAAACGCTTCTCGCGCTGCGGCCAGTCGACGCCGCAAATATCGATGATGTTGACGAAACCGCACTGCACATCGTCACGCAGGAACGTCAAAAGCGCGATAACGCTTTCCGTCGTCGTGTTCAGCGTCAGCTCGCCATAGGCGATATCGGCCGAAACCACGAGGGAACCACGCGCTTCCTTAACGTAAGCAGCAAGATCGTTTAGAGCTTCGCTCATTCCTTAATCCGTCCTTTGCCCTTAGCGCTCGATCGTACCGGTACGCCGGATCTTCTTCTGCAGCAGAAGCACGCCGTAAAGCAGCGCCTCCGCCGTGGGGGGACAGCCCGGAACGTAGATATCCACCGGGACGACTCGGTCGCAGCCGCGCACGACGGCGTAGGAATAATGGTAATAGCCGCCGCCATTGGCGCAGGAGCCCATGGAGATGACGTAACGCGGCTCAGGCATCTGGTCATAGACCTTGCGCAGTGCCGGCGCCATCTTGTTGGTCAGCGTTCCCGCGACGATCATGACGTCCGACTGGCGCGGCGAGGCGCGCGGGGCGACACCGAAGCGCTCCATGTCGTAACGCGGGCCGGAAGCCTGCATCAGACCCTCGACGGCGCAGCAGGCAAGACCGAACTGCATCCACATCAGGGAGCCGGTACGCGCCCACGTGATCAGCTCGTCGGTCGAGGTGACGAGAAAGCCCTTGTCGGCCAGCTCGTCGTTGATTTCCGTGAAGTAGGCATCGTTGCTGCCGACAGGCTTGCCGGTCGCGGGATCGATGATCCCCTTCGGCTGCGGTGCAACGAGCGTGCTGTTGTTCTGGCTCATGCCCATTCCAGCGCTCCCTTCTTCCACTCATAGATAAAGCCGATGGTGAGAACGGCGAGGAACACCATCATAGACCAGAAACCGAACCAGCCCATATCACCGAAGGACACAGCCCAGGGGAACAGGAAGGCGACTTCCAAGTCGAAGATGATGAAGAGAATGGACACCAGATAAAACCGGATATCGAACTTCATGCGGGCGTCGTCGAAGGCATTGAAACCGCACTCGAAAGCGGAGAGCTTTTCCGGGTCCGGCGCCTTATAAGCGACAGCGAAAGGCGCGATGAGAAGCGCCAGGCCAATGACAAGAGCGATACCGATAAAGATTGCGATCGGAATATAGGAACTGAGGAGTTCAGTCATGGTCTCTTCCCTGTCCGGCCGGGTGCCGGACCTGCCTTTGCGACTGAAAGTCTAAAGGCGCACAAATATGTTGCAACGCCAAAGTGGTTAGCGCAGCCGCGCTCTCTCTGCAAGAGTTTAGGCACCATTTCAAGACACCTGCCGCATTGATTGGCAACAATATTGCCGGAATTGACGCAAATTTGGGCCACAATTCCGGGCTAAGCCCCTCAAATACAATAATAATCGATTGAACGACGCAACCGCAAAAAAGTCACACGAATTTTACGTCAAAATGGCAGCGAAGTGACGATCTCTCGATATCGAAACTTGACTAAAAACAGCAGGAAAAACCGCGCTCGCAAATGCCGGAAACAGGCGTTGAAATCGCCATTGCCGATATGGCAGGACGATGCATGCTTGCTTCGTTTGGGAGTGTCATTTCGGTGAAAGAAATGGCG
>NZ_JCAHRB010000007.1:0-236163 GCF_059429395.1 Agrobacterium sp. K11
CGAGTGACGGGGCTCGAACCCGCGACCTCCGGCGTGACAGGCCGGCACTCTAACCGACTGAGCTACACCCGCGCTCCACAGACATTCGTCTGCGTTTTTTCCGAGGAACAGGATGGCGCGAGTGACGGGGCTCGAACCCGCGACCTCCGGCGTGACAGGCCGGCACTCTAACCAACTGAGCTACACCCGCTTATCCTGACCGACAAGACCTTAGTCTCGCCGTACGAACCAGCCTCGGCTGTTCGTTGAGCGGCTAACTACGGCGTTCGTGCGGGGGTGTCAAGCAGGTTTCACGACAAAAGAATAAGCTTCTTCATTTTGATCGGAAAAAACTGAAAGGCCTTTGACCGGCATTGCAGCGAATGCCTTGTTTTCCGGGCTTTTCCCAACAAAAACAAAAAACTTGTCCACAGCCGGGGCGTCCGTAACGCGATTCCAGCATACCGCCAAAGGTAACGGCCGGGCGTTGTTTTTATCGAAAAGCCCGCAGTTCCCGGCTTTTTGCCGATCACCTCTGCCAATGGGCAAAGCTATCCGGAAAAAAAACAAAAAAACTTCACAAAAGCTCTTGCGGTTTTTTTCCGATCCGAATACATCACGGCCACCGACGCGGCAGACACGATCTGCAAGACGCGAAGGGCGATTAGCTCAGTTGGTAGAGCGCCTCGTTTACACCGAGGATGTCGGGAGTTCGAGTCTCTCATCGCCCACCATTTTCCAGCTTCTTCAAATTGTGCGCATTACCAAGCCGAAGCTCTTTCGGATGTCGGTGCGTTTTACCGTCAACTTCCTGCATCGGGAATCACGGCCCCTGCCCCTGATTCTGTAGACGGCCGCGGCCTTGGGCTGGTGGAGCGGCTTTTCCGGCGTGAGTCTATGCCAGATCGGCACTTCTGTTCCACATTCATACAGGCCGGCTCCAATAGGTGTGCCACCCCGCAACATACCGAAAAATAAGCAGATTCAGACTTTTTAAAGAGATTTCATGCATTGTTTTCGAGCCGTTTCATGATGAACGGTATAAATGATGGATGAAACCATGTCGGTCGACGCGTTTGTAACACTCGCGCTTATTGCGCTGCCTGTTTATATTTTTTTCCGCTGGGTCCAGCAGGACTCGGAAAAAGACAGCACTCCCAAAAGCAAGAATTCCATGGGGCGGTGAGCTCTAGCGATCTGGTCCACTGCACATTCATGGAAGTCCTCCGGATAACACCCTCGATTATGCGATAGCGACGCGACCATGCCGGTTTTAACGGCTGGTATGCGACTCATCGTGGGGAATCGGCATTCCCCGGATCGGGGTTTCTTCCGCCGCACAAAAAAGCCGGGCTATGCCCGGCTTTTCTCACTTGCGATTCTATTCGGACCGATCAGTTGATCGCCTTTAGATCAACGGTAAAGAACAGCGTTTCGCCGGAAGATCCGTCGACGCCGTCATTGTCAGTGACGACATAGGCCGTTCCTGCCTTGCCGAAGGTGAAGCCTTCCAGCTTGTCAACGGTATAGCCATTCGTCTGGGCCTTGAGGTCCGGCAGGAAATCATGTGCTTCCTGCTTGGCCACCAGCGGCAGTTCGCCACCGATCTTGCCCGGCTTCAGGTCAGCGATCGCGACGCGGTAAAGCTTCTTGATCTTTGCCTTGTCACCGACCTGATTGTCGCGCTCGACGATATAGACATAGTCGCCCTGTGCGGTGATTTCAGAAAGGCCGACCCAGCCTGCCTCGGTCTTGTCGAGCGGGTAACGCACGGCTCCCCATTCCTTGGACTTCGGATTGTAGGAGACGAGCTTGACGAAACCCTTCTCGTCCGTGCCCCATTCGCGCTGTACGGCCATCCACAGCGTCGCGTCGTCGCCCTTGCCGATCATGGTCACGCCTTCGAAACCGAAGCGGGTTTCGCCAGCCAGCAGTTCCTTCGGCAGAGCGATCTCAGCCTTGATCTCGCCCTTGGCGCTGACATTGTAGAGTGCGTGGGGCACGAGCTTGGCACTGTCACCTTCCGAGGCCAGCCAGAAGCCGCCCTTACCGTCAAGCGTAATGCCTTCGATGTCGAGTTTCTGGGCTGCGATACCGTCGCGCTTGATGCGCAGGGCGCTGGTGATGGTGGCGGGCTTCTTCGTTGCGTCGATGGTGTAGATCGACGGCTGGTTTCCATAGACCGAGTCGGACACGGCGTAGAGGATGCCAGGCTTTTCAGCATCGCCCACCAGACCGGAGAGAGCGCCCCAGCCGATCGGTGCGCCATCAACGGTGGCGGAAGCGAGCTGCGGGTAGGCAATCTGGCCTTCTGCGCGTTCATAGATCATGACATGCGAGCGAGCGCCGCCATCTTCGACGAGATCGGCTTCGTTGGCAGTGACGAGAAGATTGCGCGACGGAATGGCGACGGCGCCTTCAGGCGAAATGCCCGAGGGCAGAAGCTGGACCAGTTCCGGTGTGCCGCCCGTATCCTTGTAGACCGCAGCGAGAGACGCGCGCTCGGCAAGAACGAAGAAGTACTTCTGACCATCGAAGGTTGCCGTCTCCAGACCTTCCGGCTCGATGCCCTTGGCCTTGGAGCGCTTTTCCGGATAGTGGCCGATGCTGGCGGCGGCGTGCTCAAGGGTGGCACCGGCTTCATAAAGAAGCTTGCCGGTCTTGTCGAAAATGGTGAAGCCGCGCGCGCCGCCCTGCCAGTCACCCTCATTGGCGATGACGATTCGGTCATTGTCCAGCCACTTCACGGCATCTGGCTCACGCTTGCGGCCTTCCTGCTTGTCGGTGAATTTGATCTGGCCGTCCGTCTTCGTGTCGACGCCTTCCAGATCAACCGTGCCGGCGGAGAAATGCGTCTTTACCGTACCGGTCTTGCCGTCGATGATGACGATGTGGTTGTTTTCCTGCAGCGTGAGCGCGATCTCGCCATTGGCATTGATCGAGACGAATTCCGGCTCCGGATCTTCCGGGGAGATTTCGGCAAGGCCGGTCACGTCGATCTTCTTCAGCGTCGCGCAGTCGGCAACGCCGTTTTTCAGACCGACCGTCACCAGATAACCGGCCGGCATCTGTGGCAGGGCGCCTTCGTTCACCTCTTCATCGCGTTCGTTTTCGATCGCGATGGCGGCGAAGGTCTTGTCCGGGGAAATTGCGACAGAATCTGGCTGGCCACCGAGATCGCAGCTCGCTTCAATCTTCTTGGTGGCGATATCGACCGTCACCAGCTTGCCGGACGGCTTGGCGCGGTTTTCGGACGTGTTGACACCGGCCAGAACCTTGGCGCCAGCAACGGCAACCGAGGTCGGTTCGCCTTCCAGCAGCAACGCGCCGCCAGCCTTGGGTGCCTTGGCGTCGGTGATGTCAACGAATCCAATGCCGCCAAGCGGGCTGTCCGAATAGATCAGCGTCTTACCGTCTTCGCTGGCGGTTACGATTTCAGCTGAAGTGACGGCCTTCGCGTCCTTGTCCGCTGGCAGGTTCTTTACGACCGGGAAAGATGCGATGCGGTTGAAAACCGGCTCGGCAGCAGCCGGAAAGGCCGCGGACGTGAGCAGAGCAGCAGTCAAAGCCATCTGAGAAAGTCGGAACGCCATTATAAATCCCCCTTGGATCCAAAAAAACACCCTATGGCTTCTGCGTCAGAGACATGACAGCGGCATGACATTTCCTGCCGGAGGAATCAAAAAGCCCGACCATGAAGGCCGGGCTTTCCTGTTCGTGCGCACATTCCGCGTATCGGAGCGCCGTGTGACCGGATAGAGGCTACACAGGCGCGCTCTCCTACTTTCAAGTACATCTTGCCGGTTCGAAAAAAGGGCTATCCGAAAAATCATTTCGAAAAGCCGCCCGGTTTACGTGCCGGCATGACGGCGTCAGGGCGTCAAAACATGTTTCCTCGTGAACCTGAAAAGCCGCCCGCCCGCCGCCGGACGTCACGGCCTTTCGGAAACCTTACGAGTTGACGGCGTCCTTCAGGCCCTTGCCTGCGGAAAACTTCGGTACGTTGCGAGCCGGGATATCGACTTCAGCACCCGTGGAAGGGTTACGACCCTTGGAGGCTTCACGACGGCTTACGGAGAAGCTGCCGAAGCCAGCGAGACGGATGTCGCCACCGCTCTTCAGTTCGTTCTGTACGGTTTCGAATACGGCATCAACAGCGGAAGCAGCATCTGCCTTCGTGAGACCAGCCTTTTCGGCAACAGCAGAGACGAGCTCGTTCTTGTTCATGTTTCCACCCCTTTCAATGGTTTGAAACGACTCAAATTAAGCCGGCGCAGAATACGTCTGTATCCGCGCGCAGCAACTCAAAAGCGCTGGAATCGCCTGAAAAACAAGGGGTCTGCGGGGTTTTTCACAAAAAAGGCCGACATTTCTGCCGGCCTTTCCCTTAAACGTGCCAATTTCGCACCAGTTCTGCGAGCATCAAAGAAGCATCGCGCCTTTCGGCATCTAACACATTGAATCTATGCACAGGTGTCGCGAAAACGGATTCTGGCTTTCACAACGACGTGGCAATCAATGTGCGATCGTCTGTCCGCCCTCGTCGACACCGTCGACAGTTGCGATAACAGGCGTTTCGATGCTGCCGTCCCACTCGATTGGCTCGGGCATGCGAAGCAGCGCGTGCTTGATGACCTCACCCATGCGAGAAACCGGGATGATCTCCATCTCGTTCTTCACATTATCAGGAATATCCGCCAGGTCCTTGGCGTTTTCTTCCGGGATGAGCACCTTCTTGATGCCGCCGCGAAGAGCCGCAAGCAGCTTTTCCTTCAGGCCGCCGATCGGCAGCACGCGACCACGAAGCGTGATCTCACCCGTCATCGCCACATCCTTGGAGACCGGGATACCGGTCATGATGGAGACGATGGCGGTTGCCATGGCAACACCGGCAGACGGTCCATCCTTCGGGGTAGCCCCTTCCGGAACGTGAACGTGAATGTCGCTCTTGTCGAAACGCGGCGGTTCGATGCCGAAGTCCACGGCGCGCGAGCGGACATAAGATGCCGCTGCCGAAATGGATTCCTTCATCACTTCCTTGAGGTTGCCGGTGACCGTCATGCGGCCCTTGCCCGGCATCATCACGCCTTCGATGGTGAGCAACTCACCGCCGACTTCCGTCCATGCCAGACCGGTGACGACACCAACCTGATCCTCACGCTCGGCCTCGCCGTGGCGGAACCGCGGAACGCCCAGATAATCCGGGACATTGGCTGCGGTGACTTCCACGGACTTGACCTTGCCCTTGATGATCTCGGTCACGGCCTTTCGCGCAAGCTTCATCAACTCGCGCTCGAAGCTGCGCACGCCCGCCTCGCGGGTGTACTGCTGGATCACGATCATCAGAGCGTCATCGCTGACCGAGAACTCTTCCGGACGCAGGGCATGTTCCTTGATCGCCTTCGGCAGCAGGTGACGCTTGGCGATTTCGCGCTTTTCGTCCTCCGTGTAACCGGCGATGCGGATCACTTCCATACGGTCCATCAGGGGACCTGGAATGTTCAGCGTGTTGGCCGTGGTCACGAACATCACGTCGGACAGGTCGTATTCCACTTCAAGATAGTGGTCCATGAAGGTGGAGTTCTGTTCCGGATCGAGCACCTCCAGCAGTGCGGAAGACGGATCGCCACGGAAATCCATGCCCATCTTGTCGATCTCGTCGAGCAGGAAGAGCGGATTGGACTTCTTGGCCTTCTTCATCGACTGAACGATCTTGCCCGGCATGGAGCCGATATAGGTACGGCGGTGACCGCGGATTTCCGCCTCATCACGCACACCACCCAGCGCCATACGCACATATTCGCGGCCGGTCGCCTTGGCGATCGACTTGGCGAGCGAAGTCTTGCCGACGCCGGGAGGACCGACGAGGCACAGGATCGGGCCACGGATCTTCGAAGCGCGAGCCTGCACGGCCAGATATTCAACGATGCGTTCCTTGACCTTGTCCAGACCGAAATGATCCTGATCGAGGACCGCCTCGGCGCTGTTGAGATCAACCTTGACCTTCGACTTCTTGCCCCAGGGCAGGCTGAGCAGCCAGTCCAGATAGTTGCGCACGACAGTCGCTTCCGCAGACATCGGGCTCATCTGGCGAAGCTTCTTCATTTCCGCCTCGGCCTTATCCTTGGCCTCCTTGGAAAGCTTGGTCTTGGCAATGCGCTCTTCCAGTTCGGCCATCTCGTCACGGCCATCCTCGCCGTCGCCGAGCTCCTTCTGGATCGCCTTCATCTGTTCGTTCAGATAATATTCGCGCTGCGTCTTCTCCATCTGGCGCTTGACGCGCGAGCGGATACGCTTCTCGACCTGAAGCACGGAAATTTCGCCTTCCATGAAGCCGAGCGCTTTTTCAAGCCGCTGCTTCACGCTGACGGTTTCCAGCATTTCCTGCTTTTCGGTGATCTTGATCGACAGGTGCGACGCAACAGTGTCGGCCAGCTTCGAATAATCGTCGATCTGGCCGGCAGCGCCGACAACCTCGGGCGAAATCTTCTTGTTGAGCTTCACATAGCTCTCGAACTCCGAAACGACGGACCGCGACAGCGCCTCGATCTCAACCGGGTCTTCCGCAGGCTCCTGCAGCGGCGTCGCAGACGCTTCGTAGAAATCCTCGCGGTCGGTATAGGCCTCGATCTGGGCGCGACCCTTGCCTTCCACAAGCACCTTCACGGTGCCGTCGGGCAGCTTCAGCAGCTGGAGAACGTTAGCGACCGTGCCGACCTTGTGGATGGCTTCCGGGGACGGATCGTCATCGCTGGCGTTGATCTGGGTAACAAGCATGATCTGCTTGTCCGAGCCCATGACCTCTTCGAGAGCGCGAATGGATTTTTCCCGCCCGACGAACAGGGGAACGATCATATGCGGGAAAACGACAATGTCGCGCAGGGGAAGTACCGGATAGATACCGCCGGATGCCGCAGACGTGATGTTCGTCATATCATTTCCTTTCATGGTCCCTTTCAGGACACTTTGCCTGACGTCTTGGGGCGTCCGGCATATTCATTTCTCGAGACTGAAAGTGGAGTTTCGGAACGCCGATTTCAAGTCACCGGAAGAGACGACCCCGCGCAACGGCACGGCCGTAAAATTCAAACAAATACAGCGCCGGCTATTACTCCCGACATTTCCGGTTATCCCACAGGATCAGGAACCGGGTCGCCGACGGTAATTCACATTTCCGTCATATCGCGCTGCAAATCAGTTTTAAGACTTTATCAGCAAAGCGCAATCCGCTCCAAACGCAAAATCGGGTTACTCCAAGTTAGCGGCAAGTTTCGCACCTGCCACAACAGAAAAGGCCCGCACGAGTGCGGGCCTTTGGAATTCATCAAAGCGTCGGATCGGTCAATCAAGCCGAAACATTGGCCTTTTCTTCCTGACGATCCGCATAGATGTAGAGCGGGCGAGCGATGCCGCTGACGACATCGTTGGAGATCACCACTTCGCGCACGCCTTCCAGCGTCGGCAGTTCGAACATGGTATCCAGAAGGATCTTTTCCATGATCGAGCGCAGACCGCGGGCACCCGTCTTGCGGGTAATCGCCCGGCGCGCAATCTCGCGCAACGCGTCCTCGTGGAAGGTCAGTTCCACATCTTCCATCTCGAAAAGACGCTGATACTGCTTGACCAGCGCGTTCTTCGGCTCGGACAGGATCTGGATCAGCGCATCCTCGTCAAGGTCCTCCAGCGTAGCCAGAACCGGCAGACGGCCGATGAATTCCGGAATAAGACCGAATTTCACCAGATCTTCCGGCTCCAGTTCGCGCAGCACCTCGCCAACGCGGCGATCGTCTTCCGCCTTGACGGTCGCACCGAAGCCAATCGAGGTCTTTTCGCCCCTGGCCGAGATGATCTTGTCCAGGCCGGCAAACGCGCCGCCGCAGATGAAGAGAATGTTGGTCGTATCCACCTGCAGGAATTCCTGCTGCGGATGCTTGCGGCCGCCCTGCGGCGGAACGGAAGCGACCGTGCCTTCCATGATCTTCAGAAGCGCCTGCTGAACGCCCTCGCCCGACACGTCACGCGTGATCGACGGGTTGTCCGACTTGCGGGAAATCTTGTCGACTTCATCGATATAGACGATGCCGCGCTGGGCGCGCTCGACATTGTAATCCGCAGCCTGCAACAGCTTCAGGATAATGTTTTCCACGTCCTCGCCGACATAACCGGCTTCGGTCAGCGTCGTTGCGTCTGCCATTGTGAAGGGAACGTCGATGATGCGGGCGAGCGTCTGGGCAAGATAGGTCTTGCCGCAACCCGTCGGACCGACGAGCATGATGTTCGACTTCGCAAGCTCGACATCGCCATTCTTGGAGGCGTGCGCGAGGCGCTTGTAATGGTTGTGAACGGCCACCGACAGGATCTTTTTCGCCTGCTTCTGGCCGATGACGTATTCGTCGAGGATCTTGATGATGTCCTGCGGGGTGGGAACACCCTCGCGCGACTTCACCATCGACGTCTTGTTCTCCTCGCGGATGATGTCCATGCACAATTCGACGCATTCATCGCAGATGAATACCGTCGGTCCGGCAATGAGTTTCCGGACTTCGTGCTGGCTCTTGCCGCAGAATGAACAATAGAGTGTATTCTTAGAGTCGCCGCCGTTGCTGCCGCTGACTTTGCTCATATCACTTTCCTTCCAGCACGCCGCAGGTCCGCCAAACGGATCGCGGTCAACTTACCGCCCGCCGATACGGCCGCCCTTGGGTGCATCGCCGTATCCGCCTCGTTTCCCGGGGTACTAACCGGTATCAGATACATGAGCTGACAACCGGCTGCAACGAATTCCCCATCAAAACAAAGGCCACGTCATAAAAATTCAACACAGCCTTTATATATACTAATATCGCTTTCTGTTGCGGTTGAAAGCCCCGAAATTACTTTGCGGGGTTAAACAACCGTCAAAAAGCGTCGCGCCTTAATTCGCGGCGGCGCCTTCCATTTCCTGGCGCGAGGTGAGGATCTTGTCGATCACACCCCAGTCCTTGGCCTCGTCGGCATCCATGAAGTGGTCGCGATCAAGGGTTTTTTCAACCTCTTCCAGCGTACGGCCGGTGTGCTTCACGTAGACTTCATTAAGGCGACGCTTCATTTTAATGATGTCGCGGGCGTGACGCTCAATATCCGAAGCCTGCCCCTGGAAGCCGCCGGAGGGCTGATGCACCATGATGCGGGCGTTCGGAGTTGCGAAACGCATTCCCTTTTCGCCAGCGGCCAGAAGCAGCGAGCCCATGGATGCGGCCTGGCCGACGCAAAGCGTCGAAACGGCAGGACGGATGAACTGCATCGTATCGTAGATCGCCATGCCGGCGGTCACGACGCCACCCGGCGAATTGATGTAGAGCGCGATTTCCTTCTTCGGGTTTTCAGCCTCGAGGAAAAGCAGCTGCGCGCAGACGAGCGAGGCCATCTGGTCTTCCACCGGTCCGGTGAGGAAAATGATGCGTTCCTTGAGAAGACGGGAAAATATGTCATAGGAGCGTTCGCCGCGATTGGTCTGCTCTACGACCATCGGCACCAGAGCCATGGCGGTATCAACTGGATTTTTCATGTCCGTCCTTTGTCAAACTCTGCCCTTCGCGGAAAACCGCTCCGGAATCACTTCTAACCTTCGTTCTCCCTACATAGAGTGTCCCTGCCCGGTACTTCAAGACACGAAGCCGCATATCCTTAACGGCTCAACAGCGTTTACGGGCGTTTTCCACCCGCGGGGTAACGGCTATGGACAAGCCGATGCCAACCGGACCATTCTCTGTCGCCCGCATTATTTTTTAACAGGAGCAAACCGCAAACGCAAAAACCGGTGTGTTGCCCAGATATAACTTCTCACTGGCAAGAACTCGTTAGGTATTTGCGGCTGATACTACGACCGCGAATTTCCGGTTTCCCGTCAGGGGGCGGGAGCCTCTTTTGAGGCGAAATGGCATCTCCACCAATTCGGCGGGCATTGCGCACATCGTGCAGCGAACCGCTTTTACGGCATGATAGCGCAGATAGGATTTTGCAATGCTGGATGCAAAGACGGGCATGCTGCTTTGGGCGTCGGAAACGCTGACCCTTGCCCTGCTGCTGGGAACCCTGTGGCTGCACCGCCCTGCCCGCCGGCACAATATCTATTTCGCCGCCGGTTTCGCCGCCACGAGCGCCGGCACGGTGATGGTGGCGCTGCGCGGCGATATTCCCAACTTCCTGTCGATCGAAGTCGGCAATACGCTTGCCCTTTCGGCCTTCAGTTTCTGGCTCGCCGGTCTCCTGTCCTTCGAACAGCGCAAGACCGCCGGCTGGATCGCCATTCCGGCGCTGTTATGGGTGGCGGGCATGCTGATCGGCCCCGTACGCGAAAACATGGTCCCGCGCATCCTGCTCTATCACATCTGTGCCGCCACCGGTTATTTCATGCTGGCCGGCATTCTTCTGGCCAGCAAGGCACGCGCGTCATTCAGCCGCAAGGTGCTGGCGGCCACCTTCATCGTGCAGGCATTTTGCGGGGCGCTCGTGGCGTCCATCGTCATTCCCGTCAACGCCGCCGCCCCCAACGCCATTCCGCTGACGGCAGCGCTCGCCTTTTCAGGCATTCTCGGCTTTACCATCATCGTCATGATGAGTGCCAAGATCATCATGGAAGATACGGAAACCCGCCTGCACCGGCTGGCCATGACCGACCACCTGACCGGCGTCCTCAACCGGCGAGGGCTGCTTGAAGAGTTCGAACACATCAAAAAAAGGTCGCCCGGCTCCAGCCGTTACGTGGCGCTGGCGCTGTTTGACATCGACCATTTCAAGAAGATCAACGACAAATACGGCCATCAGTCGGGAGACGCGGTGCTTGTGCATTTTTGCAATATGGCGCAGCGGGTCATCGGTGAGCGCGGCCTGTTCGTCAGGATGGGCGGCGAAGAATTTGCGCTCGTCGCCGAAGTGGAAAGCCCCTCCAGCACCGTGACGCTTGCGGAAGCCATCCGCAGCAACCTGCGCCTTTCGAAGATCAGCGCACGCGGCGAAAACATCGAGGTCACGACCAGCGTCGGCATATCCGAAGCCATGATCAAGGATGCGGATCTGAGCGTGATGATGACGGAGGCCGACCGCGCGCTTTACGCGGCCAAGAAGGCCGGCCGCAACCGGACCGTGATCCACGTCAATTCAGCCAATGTTGTCGTCCCCTCTCCGGACCGGAACGAAAACCCGATGGACAACAATGCCAACCGGCAGGTTGCGGCGCTGAACCGGATAGCGGCCATCGCCAACCGGTGACAAAGTAACCACACAGTGACATGCGGATAAACACATGGAACGGCATTTTCACGCCCTTCCCAAAGTGCGGCGCGCGGAATAAACCATGGACATGACAGCGACATTTCCCTTTCTCAAAATCGATCCCGCCACGCGTCGTGTTTCACTCGATGCACGCAATCCGGCTTTCTACAACGACCCGAACCCGGTCTACGCTGCCCTGCATGCCCAATGTCCCACTTTCTATTGGGAAGAGCAGCGGCAGTGGTTTTTCACCGAATACGACCATGTCAGCGCCCTCCTGCGCGACCGCCGGTTCGGACGGCAGATCCTGCATGTTGCGAGCCGCGAGGAGATCGGTCTGGCAGAGCCGCTCGAGCATGTGAAGCATTTCGACGCCGCAGAGCAGCACTCGCTTCTGGAGCTGGAGCCGCCGGAACACACACGGCTGCGCACCCTCATCAACCGCGCTTTCGTTTCGCGGCATGTCGACAAGATGAAGCCGGAAATCGAGGAACTCGCCAACCGGCTGATCGACGCCTTTGAAGGAAACGGCGAGACGGAACTGCTCTCTTCCTATGCCGATATCATCCCGGTCACGATGATCGCGCGCATGATCGGCATTCCCGAGGAAATGGGGCCGCAGCTTCTGAAATGGTCACATGCCTATGTCGGCATGTACATGTTCAAGCGCACGCCCGAGGACGAGCTTCTGGCCGACAGGGCCGCACATGAGTTTTCAGACTATGTGCGCAGTGTGATCGCGGAGCGCCGGGCAGAGCCGAAAGACGATCTGCTGAGCCACATGATCCATACGGAGCACAAGGGCCAGTATCTGACCGACGACGAGCTGATCTCGACCACCATCGTTCTGTTGAACGCCGGGCACGAGGCGACGGTGCACCAGATCGGCAATTCCGTGCGCATCATTCTGGAAAGCGGCATCTCGCCCGACACACTTTTCCACGACGAGACGGTAACGGAACGCACGGTGGAAGAAACGCTGCGTATCTGCGCGCCCGTCCATATTTTCCAGCGCTGGGTTCTGGAGCCGGTCGAGATCGACGGCGTGGAATTCAAACGCGGCGACAAGGTCAGCCTCATTCTGGCGGCCGCCAATCTCGATCCGGCCAAGTTTTCCGATCCCCTGGCATTCAGGCCGGACCGAAACGAAGGCGCCAACGTCTCCTTCGGCGCCGGCATCCATTTCTGCATTGGCGCGCCGCTGGCAAGACTGGAGCTGAACCTAGCCTTGCCTCTGCTTTTCAAGCGACTGCCGGGCCTGAAGATTGCCGAGCCACCCAAGGTCAAGGACGTCTATCACTTCCATGGTCTGGAACGGCTCGATCTCAGCTGGTGACAGCCACGCCGGGAACAACCTTTATCCCGGCGGTGGACCAATAGAAATCATCCGGCTCCTACAACCGGATGACATAATCCTTGCGGGTCGTTTCGACGACCTCCCAGGTTCCCTTGAAGCCCGGCCGCAGGACCAGCCTGTCGCCCGGTTTCAGGTCGCGCGGGGATCCGCCATCCTCCGTCAGGATCGAGTGACCCTCGAGAATGTTAAAATATTCCCATTCGTCATAGACCACCCGCCATTTGCCGGGCGTCGACTGCCAGATGCCGGCATAGATGCCACCGGGCGCTTCCTCCAGATTCCACGTGGTGAATTTGGGGTCGCCGGAAATCAGCCTTTCCGGTGCGGGTGCACTGTGCTCCACCTCCGCCTCGACATCACTGGCCGTAGCGGTTCGTGTATCTTCGAATGCGAGAAAATTCGTCATGACGACCCCGGTCTCTCAGAGCTTCGCAAGCGATTGTTCGAGATCGGCGATGATGTCCTTGACATCCTCGATGCCGATCGAGAGGCGCACCACATCCGGTCCGGCACCCGCCGCCGTCTGCTGTTCCGGTGTCAGCTGCGCATGTGTCGTGGAAGCCGGGTGGATGACGAGAGAGCGTGTATCGCCGATATTGGCGAGATGGGAGAAGAGTTGCAGACCTTCCACCAGCGCCTTGCCGGCGGCATAACCGCCCTTGATGCCGAAGGTGAAGACGGAACCAGCGCCCTTTGGCGAATAATGCTGCTGGATTGCGTAGTTGTCGCTGTCCTCCAGCCCGGCATAATGCACCCAGCCCACCTTGGGGTGCGCTTTCAGCCATTTGGCGACGGCCAGCGCATTGTCGGAGTGGCGCTGAACGCGCAGCGGCAGGGTCTCTATGCCCGTGAGGATGAGGAAGGCATTGAAGGGTGAGATCGCAGGGCCGAGATCGCGTAAGCCAAGAACGCGGCAGGCAATCGCGAAGGCGAAATTGCCGAAGGTCTGGTGCAGCACGACGCCGGAATATTCTGGGCGGGGCTGCGACAGCGACGGATATTTATCCGTGGCCGACCAGTCGAAAGTGCCGCCATCGACGATGATGCCACCCATGGAATTGCCATGGCCGCCGAGGAATTTCGTCAACGAATGCAATACGATATCCGCGCCATGTTCCAGCGGCCGCAACAAATAGGGGCTTGCCATGGTGTTGTCGACGATGAGCGGCAGGCCGTGACGATGAGCGACATCGGCAATCGCGGCGATATCCACGAATGTGCCGCCCGGGTTGGCCAGGCTTTCGATGAAGATCGCGCGTGTGCGGTCGTCGATCTGCCGTTCGAAAGTGGCCGGATCAGCCGCATCGGCCCAGCGCACCTGCCAGTCGAAACCCTTGAAGGCGTGGCCGAACTGGTTGATGGAGCCGCCATAAAGCTGGCGTGCCGCGACGAAATTGTCGCCGTGTTGCAGCAATGTGTGGAAGACCAGCAATTGCGCGGCGTGACCGGATGCAACGGCAAGTGCCGCCGTGCCGCCTTCAAGCGCTGCGACACGCTCCTCCAGAACCGCCTGGGTTGGGTTCATGATGCGCGTGTAGATATTGCCGAACTCTTTTAATCCGAACAGCGCGGCGGCGTGATCGGCGTCACGGAAGGCATAGGCCGTTGTCTGGTAGATCGGCGTCGCGCGCGCACCGGTGGTCGGATCGGGCTGTGCGCCCGCGTGCACGGCCAACGTTGAGAACCCGGGATTGCTGCTCGGCATGATGTTTCCTCCAATGATATTTTGGAGGGATCATAATGCCTTGCCGCCAAATGATAAGTCCAATCCGTACCAACTATCGCACAATATTGAGACGCGGATACTCAATTGCGGGGCAACGGTCCATCACCACGTTCATGCCGTAGGCCTCGGCCTTGGCCGCCGCATTGTCGTCTCTGACCGAAAGCTGGCCCCAGATCACCGATGGCCGCTGCGGCAGCAATATCGCCTCTTCGACAATTGCCGACAAATATTCCGGCGCCCGGAACACATCGACCATATCAACGGGCTCGGGAATGTCGGCAAGCCGCGCATACACTTTCTGCCCCAATATCTCCTTGCCCGCCTGACCGGGATTGACCGGAAACACGCGGTAACCCTTGGACAGCAGAAAGCGCATGACGCCGTGGCTCGGCCGATCCGGATTGGGAGAGGCGCCAAGCAGGGCGATGGTCCTGACATCCGTCAGAATTTTTCTGAGGTAATCCGGTTCATAGGTATCATGCTGCATGTCAACTTTTCCCTCTGCCATATCGCGCGGTTCAAGGACCTCAAGCGCCGGCTCGACGCTCAATGGCCCAGCGAGAATTGCCTCTCCCGCATAAATCCGCGGACGAGCTTTTCGCACCGCTTTTTTGCGGCCGCTTTCCTAGATCTAGGAACCCTCATCCTTCTCTTGAACCCCTGCTCGAATGAAAATATTGAACAAGCCGGGCTCGTGATGTCACGAAAGTATACCTAGGTTCGCGCAAAATGATTTCACAAAAACACCTTAAGCGGCGTTGTGCTGAGTATTTTTATCCAGTTTTTCAAAAGCATACATTTCGATGAACATTTGCTGAAACAACATTTGCGTGCATCTTATGCGCCCTTCGTCTCCTGTTTGTTTTCATTCCGTTCACCGATGCATTAGGCGTATCTAATTTTCAGAAAGTTATTCTGTAAATCAAGTTATAGGTAAAACTGTAACGTTGTAGCCGGCCATTCAGTAATGAATTGAAACTTCTTTTCATTTTTAGCCTGCATGTGCTCGCTTGATTGATACAGTTTCATCTTCTGGATATGGGCAATTTCGAGCAGGAATAATCGCCGCAATCGGTCGCATTTTTGCGAAAAACACGTTCCACAGCAAAACCATAAGCTGTGCATCCGGCATAGGCGCGTATGTCCTGCTGATGAAATCGTGAGCACGGCCGTATATCGCCTCTCGCACAGTTACCCACTCCATCCCGCAACACGCACAAACCCGAAACTTGACACGCGTCATAATCCGCAAAGAAGCAACCGCTTACGACAGGAGGATTTGCGTCTCCCACAGCCACCACGGAAAATGGATTCCGGTTTTCAAGCCGATGCTGTAGGTTGCCTAGAATAGCCCATGAGCGAGTCTCTATCGTGACATTTGACATTCTAATTCTGGTGCTTCTGGGCGCGATATTGCATGCCGGATGGAATGCGCTGGTAAAATCCGGATCCGACAAGTCGCTGGACGCCTCGCTGATCGCGGCGGGCGCCGCAGCTTGTTCTTTACCCTTCCTGCCCTTCCTGCCGTTTCCTGCGCCGGTGGCCATTCCCTTTCTCATCGCCTCGGCCGTTCTGCAATTTGCCTATTTCCGGCTAGTCGCCGCCGCCTATACGATCGGCGATATCGGCCTCGTCTATCCCGTCATGCGTGGCGTGGCGCCGCTGATCGTCGCAGCGACGAGCAGCCTTTTTCTCAGCGAGATTTTAAGCCCGCTTGCGCTTGCCGGGATTGCCATCATTTCCGGCGGCATCCTGACGCTTGCCTTCGAGGCGCGGCGCGGCGGCGGAAAGGCGATCATTGTCGCGCTCATCAACGCCTTCGTAATTGCATCCTACACCTTCGTTGATGGTTTCGGCGCAAGGCTTTCCGGCAATGCGATTTCCTATACGCTGTGGATGTCGCTTCTGCCGCCCGTACTCCTCTTTGGTTTCGCATTTTACCAGCGCGGCGTAAGCGCGGTTACGCAGCATGTGCAGCGAAACTGGTGGCGCGGCCTGATCGGCGGCGGCGGCTCCATCCTCTCCTACGGGCTGGCGCTCTACGCCATGACCAAGGCCCCCGTCGCCGTCGTCGCGGCGCTGCGCGAAACCTCAATTCTGTTTGCGCTGGTGATCTCCGTCGTCATCCTCAAAGAACGCGCCAGCGTCTGGCGTTATCTCGCTGGCGGCATCATCGCAGCGGGTGTTCTGGTCATGCGGCTGGGATGAAACAGGTAAATCTATGGGGTAAAATAATACCACATAAACAAACCGTTGTTTTTATTGATTTATTTTTACGGTCAGCAAAATCCGTCATATTGACGCTTCATCCAGCACACCGTATAAGCGCGCCAGATCGGATTCCAAAGGGAATATGGTCATTTGTGGTCGCCTTCGGGTGACCAAACCAAGCAACAAGAAACGCCCGTATGCTCTTACTTAAAGAGCATGACGGGTCCACGTTAGAAAGTGAAATCCATGTCTACTTTCGTTCAGAAGCCTGCTGAGGTGGAGAAGAAGTGGGTCATCATCGACGCCGAAGGCCTCGTTGTTGGTCGCCTCGCCACCATCATTGCAACCCGCCTGCGCGGCAAGCACAAGGCCACCTACACCCCCCACGTCGATGATGGCGACAACGTCATCGTCATCAACGCGGAAAAGATTGCCTTCACCGGCAACAAGTACGCCGACAAGAAGTACTACTGGCACACCGGTCACCCGGGTGGCATCAAGGAGCGTACGGCTCGCCAGATCATCGAAGGTCGCTTCCCGGAGCGCGTCGTTGAAAAGGCCGTCGAGCGCATGATCCCGCGCGGCCCGCTCGGCCGTCGTCAGATGAAGAACCTGCGCGTTTACGCCGGCTCGAACCACCCGCACGAAGCACAGCAGCCCGTCGTTCTCGACGTAGCCGTGCTCAACAAGAAGAACGTAAGGAGCGCCTGATAATGGCCGATCTTTCCTCTCTGAAAGACCTCGCCCCTGCATCGGAAGCTTCTGCTCCCGTGCACGTCCGCAAGGTTGACACTCTCGGCCGCTCCTACGCGACCGGCAAGCGCAAGAACGCCGTTGCCCGCGTATGGGTAAAGCCGGGTTCTGGCAAGATCATCATCAACGGCCGCGATTTCACCACGTATTTCGCACGTCCGGTTCTGCAGATGATCCTTCAGCAGCCGATCGTTGCCGTTGCACGCACGGGCCAGTTCGACATCATCGCTACCGTTGCCGGTGGGGGTCTGTCCGGTCAGGCCGGTGCCGTTCGTCACGGTCTGTCCAAGGCCCTCACCTACTTCGAACCTGGCCTGCGCGCCGTTCTGAAGAAGGGTGGCTTCCTGACCCGCGACAGCCGCGTTGTCGAACGTAAGAAGTACGGTAAGGCCAAGGCCCGCCGTTCGTTCCAGTTCTCCAAGCGCTAATCGCTTCTCGGAACCGTTCGTTCAAAACTTCGAAAAGGCGGGGCTTCGGCTCCGCCTTTTTTCATTGCCATCCTCCTTGTTTTTTCGGCGAGAAGACAGCACCCTCAGCGCAAACCGCAATGGGGTGATCAATGCCATCAAAAACCATCGACCATGCCTTCACCGCAGCAACGCTGACATCGGCTGCGACCGACCCGACCCATGCGGGCGTCCTCTCCTTCATGCGGCGCAAATATACCAAAATCCTCAAGGGCGTATCGACGGCCGTCTGGGGTGTCCCCTTCGATGCAGCGACATCCAACAGGCCGGGTGCACGCTTCGGGCCGCAGGCGATCCGCCGCGCCTCCGCGATTTTCGACAACGACCCGCAATATCCCTTCGCCCGCGATCTTTTCGCCCATATGCCGACCATCGATTATGGCGACTGCCTGCTCGACTACGGCAATCACTGGAAAACGCCTGATACAATCGAAAAGGAAGCGCGCAAGATCATCTCCAAGACGGATTATCTGCTAACGCTCGGCGGCGACCATTTCATCACCTGGCCGCTGCTGAAGGCGCATGTGGCAAAGCACGGCCCGCTGGCGCTGGTGCATTTCGATGCGCATCAGGATACCTGGTTCGACGACGGCAAACGCATTGACCATGGTTCCTTCGTGGCACGCGCCGTGCGCGATGGTCTGATCGATGCCGATCGTTCCATCCAGATCGGCATTCGCACCCATGCGCCTGAGGATTTCGGCATCCGCATTCTCCACGGTTACGAGGTGGAGGAGATGCGGGCGAGCGATATGGCCTCGCTGATCATCAAGCACACGGCAGGCATGCCCACTTATCTGACCTTCGATATCGATTGCCTCGATCCAGCCTTTGCGCCCGGAACCGGTACGCCTGTGGCCGGTGGGCCGACAAGCGCCAAGATATTGTCCGTCCTTCGCGGACTCGGCCAGCTCGATATTCGCGGCTCCGACGTGGTGGAGGTCGCGCCCGCTTACGACCATGCTGATATCACTGCCATTGCCGGAGCGACCGTTGCAATGTATATGCTTGGCCTGCGCGCCGAACGGCTGGCGAAGGCCGGCTGAACCGACGCCCGGGCGCTTAGCAAACTGAATCCGATTACACTCGCAACCCTCTGAAAAGTCAGGACAAGGACATGACAGCGAAGATCTTCATCGATGGCGAACACGGCACAACGGGTCTGCAGATCCGCACGCGCCTTGCTGGTCGCCGCGATATCGAGTTGCTGTCCATTCCCGAAGCAGAGCGCCGCAACGCCGCTATCCGCGAGGACATGCTCAACAACGCCGACATTTCGATTCTCTGCCTGCCGGATGATGCTTCCAGAGAAGCTGTCACCATGGTGGCAGGCAACAACAATGTCCGCATCATCGACACCTCGACCGCCTATCGTATCCATAAGGACTGGGCTTACGGTTTTGCCGAAATGGACAAGGAACAGGGCGAAAAGGTTCGTTCCGCCCGCTTCGTCGCCAATCCGGGCTGCTACCCGACCGGTGCGATCGGCCTTCTGCGTCCGCTGCGCGCCGCCGGCATTCTGCCCGATGGTTATCCCGTCAGCGTCAACGCCGTGTCCGGATATACCGGCGGCGGCAAGCAGATGATCGCGCAGATGGAAGATCAGAGCAGGGACGATGCGATCAGTGCCAACAACTTCCTCTATGGCCTGACGCTTGCACACAAGCACGTGCCGGAAATGACCATTCACGGCCAGTTGGACCGCGCCCCGCTGTTTGCACCCTCCGTCGGGCGCTTCCCGCAGGGCATGATCGTGCAGGTTCCGCTGTTTGCCGCCGACCTCAAGGACGGCGCGACCATCGAGACCGTGCATGCCGCGCTCACCGCCCATTATGCCGGACAGGACA
This sequence comes from Agrobacterium sp. K11, assembly GCF_059429395.1. Taxonomy (NCBI): domain Bacteria; kingdom Pseudomonadati; phylum Pseudomonadota; class Alphaproteobacteria; order Hyphomicrobiales; family Rhizobiaceae; genus Agrobacterium; species Agrobacterium sp. K11. The sequence goes on from NZ_JCAHRB010000007.1 coordinate 19,594, forward strand.
TCGTCAGCGTCGTTCCGCTTGCCGAAAGCAAGGGGCTGTCCCGCATCGATGCCGAGGAACTGGCGGGCAAGGACACGATGAAGCTGTTCGTCTTCGGCACGCCGGGCGGCGAACACATCAATCTCGTCGCGCTGCTCGACAATCTCGGCAAGGGCGCATCGGGTGCGGCTGTCCAGAACATGGAGCTGATGCTCTCGGCATGAGGCTTTCTGCGTGAGCCGAGCTATCCCCTTTTTTCCGGCCTCGTGGAATATCGAGGCCGCAAAACAGATTGCCGATACGCCTGCCGGGGTGGTTTACGAAGTCAGACTTGGCAATGGTTCCCTTGCCATCGCCAAGGTACTTAAACACAAGGTTCTGAAAGACAGCCTTCGCGGGGCGGATTTCATCGAATGGCGGGCAGGTGTCGGCTGCGTGAAGCTGCTCGATCGCTCCGACGACATATTGCTCATGGAACATGCCGGCAATGAGACATTGCGCGACGTGCTTTTTCGCGACGGCGACGATGATGCCACGACCGCAATCGCCGCCGATGTTCTCCTTCACTATCACCAGCCTTCAACGCAGACGCCACCAGCAAGCCTGCTGACGCTGCCGCAATATTTCGAAAGTCTGTTCCGTAAAGCCGAGCACGATTGCAGCGAAGGCTTCGACAGCCCCTATATCGAAGCCGCTTCACTTGCCGAGGAGCTTATCGGGCACCAAAGCAATATTCGACCGCTGCACGGCGATCTGCATCACGAAAACATCATGCGCAGTGCGCGTGGCTGGATCATCATCGACCCGGCAGGCCTGATCGGCGATGAAGCACTCGACGTCGCCAACATGTTCTCCAATCCACTCGACCGCTTCGATCTGACACGCAGCGAGGCACGCATCGCCTCCATGGCGTCGATTCTTGCGAAAACGCTCAAACGGAACGAACGGGTGCTTCTGCAATATGCCTTCGCCTACGGCTGCCTTTCGGCAGCATGGCACGAGGAAGATGGCAACACGCGCGAACGCGACGACGAACTGGCCGTCGCGACAACCATCAAATCTGTCCTGAAGCAATTTTAAGGGTTTTCAGTCCCTGATCTCAACCGCTACAGGTGCCGGGTATTCGCCGAGGAAGCCTCGCCAATGGGCGACTGCAAAACCAAGCACCAGCAGCGCCATGCCCTGATGGGCGAGCGCCACATGAATGTCCACATGCATCAGAAGCGTGGTGATGCCGAGCGCCGCCTGAATGGAGATCAACACGAAGAACAGTACGGCGCGGCGGGCATGCGGCGTGCCGGGCAAGGCGCGAGCCAAGGACACCATATGCCACAGCGTGGCGGCAAACAGCGTATAGGCGCCGAGGCGGTGGACGAACTGCACCGTCTTCGGGTTTTCGAACAGGTTGATCCACCAGGGCTGTTGCAGGAAAAGATCGCCGGGCACCAGGGAGCCGTCCATCAGCGGCCACGTGTTGTAGGACAGGCCGGCATTCAGCCCCGCCACCAGCGCGCCGAGATAAATCTGGAACAGACAGAGGAAGGTCAGCAGCGCGGCAAAACGGCGGCCGGTCGTTTCATTGGCAGCATCGGGCGAATGGTGCGACAGGCCGCGCAATATCCACATGCAGCCCGCAAAGATGAGGCACGCGATCGTCAAATGCGTTGCCAGGCGATATTGCGAGACATCCGTACGGTTGACGAGGCCGGAAGACACCATCCACCAGCCGACGAAGCCCTGAAAGCCGCCAAGCCCCAGAAGGCCGATGAGCGGCAGGCGCAAGCGCCTTTCGATGCGGCCGGTCAGCCAGAAGAAGGCTAGCGGCAGGGCGAAGATGAGGCCGATGGCGCGGGCAAGCAGTCGATGCGCCCACTCCCACCAGAAAATCGTCTTGAACTCATCGAGCGACATGCCCCGGTTGATTTCCTGATATTGGGGAATACGCTTGTAAAGCTGGAATTCCTCTTCCCATTCGGCAACGGAAAGCGGCGGAATGGCGCCGTGGATGGGCTTCCATTCGGTAATTGACAGGCCAGACTCGGTCAGCCGCGTGGCGCCGCCGACAAGCACGAGACAGAACAGCGTGAAGAGAACGACGCGCAGCCAGATGCGCAGCAGGCGGCGATCCTTCTCCTGTTTCTGCAGGGCAGCCTCCACCACCATTTCCGCAGAACCATTTGCCATCGTCATGCCGCTCGAATGCATCTTTGAGGTCTCCATCATACAGTCATGTTGATTAGCCCCAACCGGCACAACAAAACAAGGCCTCAGGGTTTGCGGCATCCGGTCGCGGCGGTATAGTTTCGCCAGACACTAGATCGTCCTGTTTCTGCTTCGAATCACCAAGACGATCTAGATTTTTTGTTTTACGCATGTCTTTTCCCCAAAACCGATGACACTTTTGGGATACATGCTCGGTTACGGAAGATTTCATGCACCCTCGCCTCAGATCGCTCATCGGCACCATCGTCATCATCTGCCTCGTCGTCATCTACGCCGTAGCGGCGACGGCCATCGCGTCGGCGACGCTGGCGCAATCTCCATGGTGGGTGCATCTTGCCTACTTCGTGCTGAGTGGGCTTTTGTGGATACTGCCCGCCATGCTGGTCATCAAATGGATGGCCGGCTCCAAAAAACAGGAATAGGCACCTGCCTTCTACGGGACATCCAGAGGTCGCAATTTTATAAACCTCTTGTTTGCCGCTCAACGATATAGTCTCACCGAAACAACCGGAGAGCGTGGATGGCGGCTGAAGCGCCGGTCATAGTCAGCGAGGGTGAAGGACCAGCCGCCGTGCAAAACGAGCGGCGGGGCGCCGATCGCCTGGCTATCGATCTCGTCGACGATGCCTCCACTATCCGCGCCGACTGGGAACAGCTGGAGAGCGACCCGCTCAATTCGCTGCATCAGGGTTACGGCTGGTGCTCCATCTGGGCGCAAACGCAGGACAGACCCCTCCTCATCATTCGCGGCAGGCAAAGCGGAAAGACCGTGTTCCTGCTGCCGCTCGAAATCGTTCTGGAAGGCGGCATCCGCAAGGCACGTTTTCCCGGCGGTCGTTTCAACAATATCAATACCGGGCTTTTCGACCGGTCCTTCGCCGAAGCAGCCAGCCACAAAACGGCGGCAGCCATTGCCCGCGAAGCGCGAAAGCTGCTGCGTGGCCAGGCGGATATTCTGGCCTTGCAGAACATACCGCTGATCTGGCGCGGCAGGGCCAACCCGCTCTCGCATCTGGCATCAGTCGAAAACCAGAACCCGGCCTTCCAGATTCCCTTACTGGCAAATTTTGAGAGCACGCTTCGGCAGATCAACGCCAAGAGGCGCCGGAAGAAATTCCGCATCCAGAGCCGAAGAGCCGAGGAAATGGGTGGTTACAGCCATGTGATCGCCCGTTCGCCACGGGAAAAGTGCGAATTATTGCAGACGTTTTTCCGGCAGAAGGCAGCCCGGTTCGCATCGCAGGGCATTCCGGATGTTTTTCGCGATCAATCGGTAAAAGACTTTTTCTATGACCTCGCAAATTTTCCGGAGATCGGCACAGACAGTCTTCTGGAACTACACGCCATTCGTCTGCATGGTCAAAATGAAGGTTTCATCGCTGCCATATCCGGCCTTTCGCGCAAGCAGGATCACATTATCTGCCAGTTCGGTTCTATCGATGAGACCTTCGCGGAAATCAGCCCCGGTGAGCTGCTGTTCTGGCTGATGATCGAACGGGCTTGCAGTGAAAATGCGGCGATCTTCGATTTCGGCGTCGGCGACCAGCCCTACAAGCGCAGCTGGTGTCCGCTTTTCACCGTGCAGCATGATATTTTCCTGCCGATGACGTTGAAGGGCCGCGCGGCGGCCTCGGCCTACGTTGCCATTGCCCGGACAAAGAGCCTGATCAAATCCAATCCGGCACTCTATGCGTTCATTCAGCGTTTCCGCGCCGGCCGGCCGAGCATGGACGCAACGCCCGCCGCCGACTGACCGGTTATCGGCCGCAGCATGTCAGGCGGCGCTAAGACGGTCCGGTTTGCGCATGCCGGTCATCGGCAATGCCTGCTCGTAGCCGTGGGCAACCAGTTCTCCGAGGGTCTTTTCCAGCAATTCGCTATCATTACCGGGAACGGACACAACGATTTCCGCCGGCAGATTGCGCAGCATTTTCTCAAGGCTCGATATCTGCACCGCGCCGCACTCCACGAGAACCGTGTCATAGGCGTCGGAAAGCGCGCTGAGGATCATGGTCAACCGGTCGATCGCGCGCATGGCCTCACGCGGCTGCGCATTGCCGCGCGGCACGATATGGGCATCGGAAAGCCGGTCGCCGTGAATGGTTTCGCCAAAGGCGGCGGCACCCGCCAAAAGGTCCATGACGCCCGGAAGTCCGGTCTCAGGCGCCATCAGGCGCGTCGGACAGGCCGATGCCGTCATATCGACGAGAACGACCGAACGGCCCATTTCGGACAGGGCGCGCGCCAGCATGACGGTGGTGGTCGAACCACTATCACCAGCTGGAGACACGACCGCTGCGACGGATTTGGCAAGACGGGTGGCGAGGAAAGACGCGACGGAGTCGATCGAGAAATTGTCGGCGTTGTCGATCTCTTCTTCCGCAGTGTCCACTTTCGCAGCGACGGCGTCTGCAACCGGCAGGGCCGATTTGGCAGCAACGGCCGCGACCGGTATCTGCGCTTCCTGTTCGACAACGGACTGGCGGGCAGCGGCAGGCATGGAACGAACCGCAGGCGTCGCATCCTCTTGACGTGCGGGAAGCGGTTGCTCCGGCGTATCCGATGTCTCATTCGTGTCAGCACGCGCTTTGGCGGGCGGTGGCGGATCGGACAGCGGCGGGACATGGGTCTTGCCAACCGGCTTCAACGCCCGCCCGGTGAACAGTTCCACGAGCATGACGACGATGCAGGAGAGAAGGAAGGCCGCCAGCGTGACGACAATGGTGATGGCGCCGGTCTTCGGGAAATAGGGTTCGCGCGGCTCCACTGCAGTTGAAATCACGCGGGCATCGGCGGGCGTGGATTCGGCTGAACCGGCGCGCGACGTCGCCTCGCGGTAACGGGCGAGATAGGTTTCAAGAAGCTGGCGCTGAGCCGAGGCCTCGCGCTCCAGGTCGTTGAGGCCAACCTGCTGCTCACCGGCGCGTACACTTTCCGTTTTCAGCACGTTCAACTGCTGAACCAGTTGCCGCTCCCGCAGGCGGGACACATTGGCCTCGTTTTCGAGACTTGCGAGCACCTTGCGGGTCTCTTCCTGAATCTGCCGCTGTATGCCGTCAATTTGGCTGCGCAGCGCCTTGATACGCGGATGGCCTTCCAGCAGCGAGGAAGACAGATCGGAAATCTGGCTGCGCATGGCAGCCTCGCTTTCCTTCAGTCTCTGGATCATCGGCGAGGCGACGACGTCGGGGAAAGTATCGAGTGGGCGGCCGCTCGAAAGCGCGTTGCGCACGCCTTCTGCCCGCGCCTCCGCATTCGCCCGCTCGCCGCGGATACGGCCAAGTTCGGTCGAGATATCGCTGAGTTGCCGGGTGGCGAGCGTTTCGCCCTGCCCTGCCGACAGAATATCGGACGAGGCGCGGTAATCCGCGACCTTCCTGTCCGCATCGCGAACCTTCTCACGCAGACTGGCGATTTCCGGCTCCAGCCAGCGTGCCGCCTCCGTGCTTGTGTCCAGTTTCGCGCCGCTCTGCAGCGCGATATAGGCCTTCATCATCGCGTTGGGGACTGCTGCCGCAAGCATGGGGTCCTCGGACGAGAACTCGACCGTGATGACGCGCGAGCTTTCGACCTGGTAGACCTGCAACCTCTCCTGGAACGCTTTCAGTATCCGTTCCTCTGGCGGCACCTGCTGCGGATCTTTCTTGACGCCGACAGCAACCAGCAGCTTCGAGACGAGAGAAGGACGCGCCGCCGGGTCAAGCTCCTGCCGCTCATAAAGCTTCATATCTTTCGCGACCTGCTTGATAAGGTCGACCGATTGCAGGATCTGCACCTGGCTGGAGATCGTCAATTCATCGAGCACGGGTTCGGCGGGCGCATTCGACTGCTGCGACGCACCGAAGGAGGCCGCGCGCGATTCGATGAGGACGCGCGCCTCGCCCTTGTAAGCGGGCGACATCATGCTTGCGACAACGAAGGCGGCGCCCCCGGCAAGCAGCGTGATCGCCGCTATCCTGCCCTTGCGCTGCCATATGGCAGCGACGAGCCGCGCGAGATCGATATCCACATCTCTGTCATCAATGCGATCGCCGTTCATACGGGCTCCGTAACCGAGATACACCTCGGGCGCTCAAATATAGAGGCCAATTTTCGCGAAGTTTAAGTCTTTCCGGTAACACAACAGTTAATTGTGACGAAGCCCACGAAATAAAGCCGATATTACCATCCTTGCGACTGGCTGTTTACCGCCCATTAACCCTAACAGAACGATAAGAATGCTCATAGTTCGACTCGGAGCCAGATGAGATGCCGCTCGCCGGATCACGACATGTCACCGCACTGACGCTTGCCGTTCTAACGGCCCTTTCCGGTTGCGCGGCATATCAACCTGCGCCCAAGGCGTTTCACGAGGGCGCCCTGCAGCCCTATCATGTCGATAGCGGTGACAGGCTGCGCATCAACGTGTTCGAACAGACCGGGCTGACAAATACCTATACGGTCGATCAGGCTGGTTATGTCGCCTTCCCGCTTGTCGGTCAGGTTCCCGCCCGAGGCAAGACGCTGCCGCAGCTCGAAGCCGCCATTGCCGCCAAGTTGCGTCAGGGTTATCTGCGCGATCCCGATGTGACGATCGAGATCGATCGTTATCGCCCCGTCTTCATCATGGGCGAAGTCGGCCGTCCCGGCCAATATTCCTACGTGCCGGGCATGACGGCGCAGAACGCCATCGCCATCGCCGGCGGCTTCACGCCACGCGCCAATCAGGCCGATGTCGATATCACCCGCAAGATCAATACCGAGGTGATGACCGGCAGGATCGGGATCACCGCACCAATTCTTGCGGGCGATACGGTCTATGTGCGTGAACGCTTCTTCTGAAAAACGGAGCGGCTGACATGGCGGATGACGGTCCTCCCCTGCGCATCATTCACTGTTTCCGCTCTCCCGTCGGTGGCGTGTTCCGCCATGTCCGCGACCTGATCGAAGAACACGTCAAGCAGGGCCACAAGGTCGGCATCGTCTGTGATAGTTCGACCGGCGGCGCGCATGAGGAACGGCTTTTCGCGCAGATCGCCCCGATGCTGGAGCTAGGGTTGACCCGCCTGCCGATCAAGCGGTCGATCAGCCCCGGCGACCTGTGGGCGCTCGTTAAGTCCTACAACCATATCAAAAGTTTGCGGCCGGATATTTTGCATGGGCACAGCGCCAAGGGTGGCGCTCTGGCCCGGCTGATCGGCTCATTGTTGCGGGTGAACAAGTATCGCGTAGCCCGCCTCTATTCGCCGCACGGCGGCAGCCTGCATTACGATCGTAAAAGCCTTAAAGGGCAGCTGTTCCTGCGTATTGAGCGGTTTCAGGAGCATTTCACGGACGCCCTGTGTTTCGTTTGCAATTTCGAACAGGAAACCTACGAAACCAAGGTCGGCAAACCACGCACCCGCACGGCGATGATCTATAACGGCGTGCAGGAAAGCGAGTTTGAAACCGTGCCCACCCGCGAAGGGGCAGCGCGCTTTCTCTATATCGGCATGTTGCGTGACCTGAAGGGGCCCGACATCTTCATCAAGGCATTCGCCAAGATGGAACGCAGCATCGGCCAGCCCATGTCCGGCGTCATTGTGGGCGATGGGCCGGACAGGGACAAATATGCTGATATGATCGCCAAGGCCGGACTTTCGCAGCGCATTTCCATGCACGCCGCCATGCCCGCCAGACAGGCATTTGCGCTGGCGACGACTGTTGTCGTTCCCTCACGCGCCGAGGCGATGCCTTACATCGTGCTGGAAGCGCTTGCTGCGGGGAAAACCGTCATCGCCTCGCATGTTGGAGGCATAGCTGAGGTTCTGGGAGAAGACAGCGAGGCGCTCGTTCCGGCTGGAGACGCCGATGCGCTGGCAAAGATAATGGTCAAGGATGCCGAGAGCCCGGACTGGGGGAAACGGGTGATGCCCCGCCCCGACAGCTTCAAGGCGAAATTTTCAACGCCTGTCATGGCCGACGACATGATGAAGCTCTATCGTCACCTGCTTTCGCTCTAGAAACATTTCAAAAACACGATTTTTAATTGTATATTCCGCCGTCCTGTAGAAACTCATCATAAACGTTTCTTAGCATGTTTCGGCTAGTTTCCTGCTCGTAGAGCGCACGTATCCGCACGGATGCGAAAACTGTGCTCTACCACTTTGAAGTTGCGCATCGTTCCCTTCGAAAATCGATTCCGATTTTCGGGCCGATGGGCTGGAGGGTGCGGACCAAAGCAATGACCAAGGCTGACAAGGGAAGACTTGAATTCGATCTGGCAACGTTGCGCCAGCAAATCTCCGAGCGCGATACGGGTGAGCCTTCCGCATCGGAAAGCGTTGTTCTCAATCCACTTGCACGGCAGATCGCCAACCAGCTTCGCGCCGGCAACCATTCGCCAAACATGGTCATCGGCCAATTGCGTCTTCTCGAATTTTCGATGCTGGCGATCACCGCGGCCATCGTCAATGGCATCGCTGCCCGGCAGGGGCTTGAAACCTTTCTTGCGGTTTTCGGCATTGGGGTGCTGGGCGCGGCGGTTTGCGTGTTTCTTTTGCAGGCCGGCGACTGTTACCAGTTGCCGACGCTGCGCGCGCCGCTGAAAATGTTTGCCCGCATTCAGGGCGCCGTCTGCCTGTCCTTCGTCACCGTCGCCGGCATCCTTCTCCTGTTTTTGCCAGAAGCGCTGCATTCCTGGCAGACTTTTGCCATCTGGTACGCCACCGGCGCAATCGCCATTTTCACCGGACGGCTGATCCTCGGCTTCGCCATTCGCCACTGGGGCCGCAACGGCGTGATGGAGCGTCGCGCCGTGATCGTCGGTGGCGGCGATGCCGCCAAGGACCTCATCCGCTCGCTCGAACAGCAAACGGACAATGATATCCGCATCTGCGGCATTTTCGACGACCGGAAAAGCGAGCGTTCGCCCGATGTGGTTGCCGGCTACCCCAAGCTCGGCACCTTCGCGGAACTGGTGGAATTCGCCCGCCTGACGAAGCTCGACATGCTGATCATCGCCCTGCCGCTCAGTGCCGAGGCGCGTATCCTCCAGCTCCTGCGCAAGCTTTGGGTGCTACCCGTCGATATCCGCATCGCGGCGCATGCCAACAAATTGCGTTTCCGCCCCCGCGCCTATTCCCATGTCGGCGCGGTGCCGATGCTCGACGTGTTCGACAAGCCGATACGCGACTGGGATTCGGTCGGGAAACGGGTGTTCGACATCGTTTTCAGCATTATCGGTATCGTTCTGTTGTGGCCGGTGATGCTGGGCGCGGCGATTGCCGTCAAGACGACATCCAAAGGCCCGGTGTTCTTCAAGCAGAAGCGTCATGGCTTCAACAATGAAACGATCAATGTCTGGAAGTTCCGTTCCATGTATACGGAACTCAGCGACCCCACGGCGAAAAAGGCGGTCACGAAAAACGATCCGCGCGTCACGCCGGTCGGGCGATTCCTGCGAAAATCCTCGATGGACGAGCTGCCACAGCTTTTCAACGTTCTTTACGGCGATCTTTCTTTGGTCGGGCCGCGTCCGCACGCCGTGCACGCCCAGACGGGCGACCTGAAATATACCGAGGTGGTGGAGCATTATTTTGCCCGGCACAAGGTCAAGCCCGGTGTTACCGGCTGGGCGCAGATCAATGGCTGGCGTGGTGAGATCGACCACGGCGACAAGATCAAGTTCCGCACCGAATACGATCTCTATTATATCGAGAACTGGTCGCTGCTTCTCGATCTCAAGATCCTGTTCCTGACGCCGATCCGGTTGCTCAAATCGGAAAATGCCTATTGACCCACACCGGTTACCAGCACGCACCGGATTTTGACGCACCGCTTGCCGCCATGCGGCTGGTCGGCGCGTTCTTCATTGCCTTCGGCGTCTTTCTTTCCGGCTTCGTGATTTCCGAACCGGCGCCCTATGAGCTGATGATGGTAGGGCAAGTGGCCATCTGGTTCCTGCTGGGCTTGCGCCTTTCGCGCACCGTCGTCCTGCTTCTGTGCCTGCTGCTTGCCTTCAATGTCGGCGGTTATCTTTCGCTCACCACCATGGCCAATCTCGACGAGGGGCCGCTTTATCTCGCCGTATCGACCTTTCTGGCGCTGACCTCGGTTTTTTATGCTGCCATCATCGAGGACAAGCACCAGCGGCTGCTGCTGATTTTCCGGGCCTGGCTCGCCGCAGCGTTGATTACCTCCCTGCTCGGCATCATCGGTTATTTTCACGCCATTCCCGGTTTCGAGGTCTTTACCCTTTATGATCGCGCCAAGGGCGCCTTTCAGGACCCGAACGTCTTCGGCCCCTTCCTGGTGACGCCGTCGCTGTACCTGATTTACGGCCTGCTCTCCGGCAAGGCGATGCATACGCCATGGCGGATCCTTGGCCTGCTCATTCTGTCTCTTGCCGTGTTCCTGTCGTTTTCACGCGCCGCATGGGGCCTTTTCCTGTTTTCGGCAGTGCTTCTGGTTTTCGTCATGCTGCTGAAAGAGCGTACGGCGGCATTCCGGCTGAAAATCCTCGTTCTGTTTCTCGTCGCCGTGGCATTGATGGTGGCAGCCGTCATCATCGCCCTGCAATTCAAGCAGGTAGCAGACCTGTTCTCCAGCCGCGCCTCGGCGGTGCAATCCTATGATGGCGGCCATCTCGGACGTTTTGCCCGCCACTATCTCGGTTTCCTGATGGCGATGGAACATCCGCTCGGCATCGGCCCCATGGTGTTCGACGACATCTTTCCCGCCGCGGAACATAATATCTGGCTGAAGAGCCTGACCACGCATGGCTGGTTCGGCTTCGTCATCTATCTCACGCTGATCTGCTGGACCATTGCCGCCTGTTTCAAACTGCTGCTGCGCCAGCGGCCCTGGCAGCCGTTTCTCATCATTTCCTGGGTAACCTTTGTCGGGCATGTGATGATCGGCAACGTCATTGACACCGACCACTGGCGGCATTTCTTCCTGCTGCTCGGCATATTGTGGGGATGCATGGCTCTGGAAAAGCGCGAAAGCCTGCGCCGAAGCAGAAGTGCCACATAAAGTCCTTACCCTTACGGAACCTTACATTATTTCATGCGTTTAGCCCGCGATCATGATTGTCAAACGGGGAGACATCCTATGACGCAGACGAACAATCTCTATTTCATCATTGGCGCACTCCTGGTGGTTCTTGTCGGCCTTGGAGCGTATGTCTGGCACGAAGAAAGCAAACCGAAGGGGATCGAGATGAATATCGGCCCGAACGGTGTTTCCGTGCAGGAAAACTGAGCACTTCCAGTAAAATGCGTAGCGGTTTCATGACTGAAACCAAGGCATTGAGTGCGTCCAACGCTTCGTTTCATTAGAGACGCACTATATGTCCGCAAGCGTCGCGCAAAGTTCGGCTATTAGACCGGGTGTATCCCAAGCTTGAGACGGCTGGGGATACACCCGGTCTTCTTATGAGAGGAGACGAAAGGCGGGATCGAGAATCTTCGCCGAGCCGGTTCGGTATGCATGACGTGTATCGGCCTGATCATGGAAACAGTGAGCGCAATGGTCTCCTCCGTCGACCTGTCCACACGCATCAACTCCACCAAACTCGCACTCAAGGCCATCAAGGAGCAGGAGGACAATTCCGCTTCGACCTCCTCGCCACGAACTGCGATCCTCGACTCCTATGGGATCGACACCTCGCCCTCCTCCACCAATACGCGGCTGACACAGCTTCTGGCGCAATATGCGCAAGTCTCCGGCAATGACGCGGAGACCGACGACACCAGCACACAGGCGCCATCCGGCGACATTACACAGGCCAGTTTCATGACAAGCCTGAAGGCGACGCTGGAAGAACTCTCCAAGGATCCGAGCAAATCTACGCAAGCCAAGGCAATGCTGGAAGCGCTGGCCGCTGGAACGCTGACAGTCTCCGATCCGACCGAAGGCGCAAAGATAAAAGCCTGGGACGTGGAGGCCGACAAGACAACCACCTCAAAACCGGCAACCGAGATCACCACGACCGGCTGGAGCGATTTTCTGAAGGACCACCTCAAGCGCGATGGTTCCGCTTATGCCAAGACCACCGGTGGCGCCTATGTCGACAGTACTTCCGGCGACAATGCATTTTTTGGCAATGTCGGCAGTCGGTATTATTATCTGACCTGGCCGCAGGCGAAAACCGGAACCCTGACGGTTTAAGCCAACGTTTCCGGCGCGGGTCGCAAAGAGCGCCGCCGCACTTTCGTAGATCTGCTGCGACATGAATCATGCCGCAGCATTGTCTCTCTGCATCGTTCAGACGGCAGGTGCTGCCGCTTGTTCCGTTCCGCCGGAAAGCGCCTTTTGCAGTTGTGCTTCCTGCTCTGGCGAAAGCGAGGTTTTGATGACCCGCCCACGAAGACCTTCCAGTTCCGCCATCACCTTTTCCGGCTGCACCTTGCGGATCAGCACGAACAACGCCGAAGAACCATTCGGGATGGCTTCACCCAGAGATTTGATGAAATCGTCGTCGATGCCGTAATCCGTCAGCGACCCCGCAAGCGCACCCGTTCCCGCACCGATCGCGCCGCCGATCGCAAATCCCGCGAGCGGATTGAGGAACAGCAGGCCAACGAGACCGCCCCAGAGACCACCGGAGAGAAAACCGGAGCTTGCACCGATCGCCGTCAGATTGACGCTCTGCTTCAGGTGCACCTTGCCGTTTTCATCGCGAACGACGACGACGGCATCTTCCAGATCGACCAGATATTCCTTTTTCATTCCAGCAAGTTTCAGAAGGACCCGGTCGGCCTCTTCCGTTCCGTCAAAACCGACAACGACGAGTTCGGACATGTTTCATCTCCCTGAATTTCAGTTTCGCTTAGATTGGAACGCCAAAGAACACGGCAGGTTCCCGCCATGATGGAAGGATGATGTGTCACGCGTTTGACGGGCAACATCTTCGGGAAGAAAGTCCCCTACCCACCGTCCACAGCCTTTGTTCCTTTTTTCAAGAAAAGGCTATTTTCCGCTTGCGCCCTAACAGGCTTATATATAAACGGCTTTCAGGTTCGGAGCGTAGCGCAGCCCGGTAGCGCACTTGACTGGGGGTCAAGGGGTCGTGGGTTCGAATCCCGCCGCTCCGACCATTAAAAACAGATAGATAGCCAGTTCCCCCAGAGCTGGCTATAATTTTTTCAGCCACATTCTCGCCGGCGCCATGCGCGAATTGACAAGATGCGGTGTGGGTGTGCGTTTATCCAAGCCTGAGAACGAGGTGTGCTGTGATGGTCAAAAAAACAAAAATTGAACACTCGGAATTCTCGGGCGAATTTGAAGACGACGGCATCACGGTTCTGGTTGATATCTACCGGCCGGCTGGCACCCAGCAGGATTGGACGCTCGAGGTTATCAGCGAGCATGATGATGTCACCACCTGGGAAGAACCTTTCACGACAGACAAGGACGCCTGGGAAGAATTCCTGGCCACCTGTGAGAAAGATGGAATTCGCAGCTTCCTGGACGGCGAAGATCCATCCGTTCATTGACGCTTGACACTGCGGTGCGAGGCTGTGGCGGGCGCGAGTGCATTCAACGATAATTCCAGAAATATACTCTTATTGCAAAGCCTGTGACCGTCCAGAGACGGCACGCATTTGCCTTGTTGACTCTCTGCTAAAATTAGAACATTTAGTGAACAAACGAGAGGTCAACCGATATGCCCGATGCGGAAAAAATCACCCCTGTACGGCCTGACGACATAGCTGGATATGTCATCCAGTGTCATGATGGCGATGCGAAGGCGGCTGTTGAAACGCTGCTGGGCGAAATCGAACATTTGCAGGAACAGCTTTCCCTTGCGGTTGCCATCATGGGAAAAGGCTATACGCGTGGATGGACGCCGGATTTGGGAAGTGACTGAACCAGCCACAAGCTGCGTTTGATGCAGCTTGTGGAATATCAGTGAATGCTGCGCAGCTTTCAGGCCTTTTCAGCCAGTTCGCCGATTTCGCGGTCAATCAGATAAAGCGCATTGGGACCGTCACCGATCAGCTCGATCTTGCCCATTATCGTGCGGCACAGGCTGTCCTCCTCATGCTGTTCGTTCACGAACCATTGCAGGAAGGATGTGGTCGCATGGTCTTTTTCAGACCGAGCGAGATCAACCGCCGCGTTGATGGCGGCGGTGACACGCGATTCGTGTTGCGCGACAATTGCAAACAACCCTTTGATATCGTTTGCGGTGACCTGTGGGGCAGGCAGCTCGGTGAAAATAACTGGAGCTCCGAGATCGTTCAGAAAGCTGAAGATGCGGTGCATATGCACCAGCTCTTCGGCAGCATGGCCAAGCAGAAACTTGTAGCAACCATCGAGATTGCGCTCAGCCGCCCAGGCGGCTGCCTGAAGATAGGCGTGGTGGGCGCGCAATTCGCCGTTGAGCAGGTCGTTCAATGTCGTTTCGACTAGTTTATTTGCCATTGGTTTATCCTTGTTATGGTGATTGCAGCCATTTTTTTCGTGCGGGCTGCTTCACACACCCGGCGAGCGAGATAAGGGGATCGAGCGTCCCATCCGGTCGAGCACGGAGATGGCGTCATTGCGCCGGCGTTACCTGTGCCAGAGCCGCGTCCAGCCTTTCGCCCTTCATGACCAGTTTGGGGCGCAGCTTCTCCGCCTTTTGCCTGACCGCTTCCAGATTGACGGGCTTGCCGACCTGGATCACACCGATCATCGCCATCATCAGATGCGGTGGGCAATAATAGAGATAGACGCCTTCCTTCTCGACGGTAACGGTGAAGGCCTCATCGAGCTTGCCTTTCCACGGCGTTACGCCTTCCGGAACGGCATAGGACTGCACGTAATGGCTGGAATTTTGCGGCACGAAGGTGATGGTGTCGCCGGGCTCTGCCTTTACATAGGAAGGCTCAAACACCATGCTGCCGTCCGTGCCGTAATTGAGCATCAGCACCTTGTGTTCGGCAGCAAAGGACGGCGCGACAGAGAAGGTTACGGCCAAAGCCGCGGCAAACGTCATCAAAAATCGTTTCATGCAATTATTCCTTCAAGGGTTTTCAAATGTTCGGGCAGCGGGTCGCCAGCCGGCTGGATGACGGGATTGCCGCGCCTGTCCCGCAGAACTTCCACCGCCACCCCGTAGGTCTCGGAAATGAGCTTCGGCGTGACGATATCTCCCGGCGCGCCGGTCGCCTTCAATGCGCCATCGGAAATCACCAGCAGGTTGTCGGCATACTGGCAGGCGAGGTTGAGATCATGCAGCACGACCAGCGTTACCCAGCCGTTGGCGCGGGTTTCCTGCTGCACCAGATCGAGAAGCGCCACCTGATGTTTGAGGTCCAGCGCGCTGACCGGCTCGTCCAGCAGCATCGACTGCGGCTCGCGCATCAGAACCTGCGCGAAAAGCGCCATCTGCCGCTGCCCGCCGCTGAGGGAGGCGATCTCCCTGCCCGCCAGATGCGCTATGCCCGCCTGATGCAGGCGTGTCATGGCCAGGTCGAGCGTCTCGTCGTCAATATGCAACGACAGACGCCCGAACCGGCCGAGTGCCACCACCTCTAGCACGCTGAGCGCAATATCGGCCGTGGTGTCCTGCGGCATGTAGGCAAAGCCATCGCGCCACTGCCTTATATACCGCCCCGCCCGCTCCCCGGCCCGAAGGCAGCGGTCGCCGAGGCTGATCGAACCGGCAGCAAGTGGCAGATCGCCAAAGATCGCTCTCAGAAGGGTCGTCTTGCCCGTTCCGTTTGGGCCGATGACGGCATGAATATGTCCCGCCTCCAGACGCGCCGACAGCCCTTTCACGACAGTCTGTCCGCCGCGCTCGGCGGAAATAGAATCGAGAACCATCATCAGCCGCGCCTCTTCGGAGCGAAAATCAGCCACATCAGAAACGGCACGCCGACAATGGCCGTGACGATGCCAACCGGGAACAGCGCACCGGGAACGATCGATTTGGAGAGGATCGAGGCAGCCGACAGCATCAGCGCGCCGCTCAGCACCGACATGGGCAGGAAGAAGCGCTGATCCTCGCCCACGGTCATGCGGGCGATATGCGGCGCGACCAGCCCGATAAAACCGATGACGCCGACGAAGCTGGTGGCCGTCGCGGTCATGATGGCGACGATGACGAGAACCTTCATGCGCAGCCAGCGGACATTGATGCCGAGGCTTGCCGCCCGCATCTCCCCCATTCTGAGCGCGGTCAGCTTCCAGCAATCCGCCATCAGCAGGGCGCAGCAGAGGGCGGTCACGGCAGCGGTCAGGCCAAGCGTCGGCCAGGTCGCCTTGGTCAGGCTGCCGAACAGCCAGAAAAGGATCTGCTGGGACAGCTCCGGTGAGGACAGGAACTGGATGAGCGACAGCAGCGACTGAAACAGGAAAAGAAGCGCGATGCCGCCGAGAATGATGGTTTCGGTCGTCATCTGCCGCATGGAGGCCAGCGTGAAGAGAAAAAGTGCTGCGAGCATGGAAAAGACGAACGCGCCCAGCGGAACGGCAATCATGGCATCCAGCCCAAGACCGCCAAGCGCCAGTACCAGCGCCGCACCGAAACCGGCCGCTGCGGCCATACCGAGCGTATAGGGGCTCGCCATGGGATTATTGAGCAGGGTCTGCATTTGCGCGCCGCCTGCTCCGAGTGCCGCACCGACGGCAAGCGCCATCAACGCCATGGGCAGGCGAAGGCCCCGCACGATGGAATCGGTCATGGCGGCCCGTTCGCCAAGGCCGGTCAGCGACTTCACCACTTCGGCGGGCGACAGCAGCGAAGGACCAGTGGCGATATCGAGAACGAGGCTCACTGCCATCAATACGAAGAAGATAGAGACGACACGCCAGCGACGGCGCTCGCGCAGCCGGTGCGCACCGATGGCCTCGGCGTTGCGGGCAGCAATTGTCATGAAAACCTGCCTGAAAGGACTGTCTGGAAAAGCGGACGCCGCAACGGCGGCGTTCGCGAGATTTCGCCACTGTGGCGGCGAAGAAAGCACGTTTCTGCGCCGCCACAGGCAAGCGCGATATCAATCCTTGACGGCGATGGCGAAAGTGCCTTGAGGCGTTACCGGAAGGTACTTCTTGTAATAGCCGAGATAGTTGGCGATCGGATCGACATCCTTGAACTGCTCGGGATATAGCTGCTTTGCGATGTACTGAACCATGGCGAAATCGGAGAGCGTGCGCGACGCACCCTGGTAGACACCGAACAGCTGGCCGTTCTTGATGGCGGGCAATTCGCTCCAGCCCTGACGGGCCTCAAATGCCTTGAGTTTCTCGCCTGCGTCTGCCGCCTTCACCGCCTGTCCCATTGGCAACGCTGCCGGGTTCTTGTTGTTTTCGCGACCGGAAATGAAGATGGCGTCAGGCTTGGACGCCAGAACCTGTTCTGGATTGATCGGTCCCCACCATTCGACGAAGGGAGCGGCAATGTTGTCGCCGCCAGCCGCCGTGGACATGGCGCCCCACATGTTCTTGCCGTAGGTGAAAGAATATTCGGCCGGGCCCTTGTTGCCGAACTCGACATAGACCTTCGGTTTCGGCTTTCCGGACTTGGCGACCCGATCAGCTACCTCTTTCAGCGAACTGGCATAGAAGTCGGCAATTTCCTTGCCACGCTTCTCCTGGCCGGTCAGGTCGCCAAAAAGCCGGGTCGAGGCGACGTGCCGCTCGACCGTCTGGGCGTTGTAGTCGACGACGACGACGGGAATGCCCTCTTCTTCCAGACGATCGGCATCGAGACCAAGCGCTTTGTATTGCCAGTCTGCCAGAATGACCAGATCGGGATTGAGGCTCAACACTTTTTCGACCGAGAAAGTCTGCGCTTCCACTTCACCGACATCGGCAATGTCGGCAAGCGAGGCGCGATGCGCGAGATGCATCTTCCAGTTGGCGGGTACCCAGCCTTCCCAGGCTTCGCGAGAAATGCCGACGACGGAATCATAGGCTTTCTCGCCGCCGACCGCCATGTAGTCCTCGAAGTAGAAACCGAGAACAACGCGCTTTGCTGGAAGGTCAACCTTCACTTCGCGTCCGATGACATCTGTGATGGTCTTTTGTTCAGCCATTACATAAGGGGCGGTAAAGAGAATAGATAAGAGCGATGCGGCAAGGCCGCTCATAAATGATTTTGGGGTCATGATGCGATCCAGAAGTTGAAACAACGTCGCTCTATAAAAGATGATTTAAAGAGTCAACTTAATTGTTGGATCGCATAAGTTACTAATATATAGACAAAAAATGTGATTTCCGACGAACCTCGAGAGGGAGAAAGCGGGTCGCCTGATGAAAGACAGGCTGCGTCGTTGAGAACTCAACAGTTAAGAAACCAAGCGTTTGGGCCCCGTCCCGACCGTTGCGCGATCAGAACAAAACGCAAAATCCCGCTTCAGGAGATCGATCAGCAATTTTGCGGACGTTATGCCCGACCGTTTTCAAAACTCGTTTGAAGCAATTGTGAAGTCGTCGGCGATCGACATGTGTTCGACATTTTCCCAGGTCTGGTCCATGGCATAGGTCTCAGACAGATAGGGGATGCCGATATGGCCGTAGCGGACGGAAAGCTGGCTCTCAGCCGCCTTTTCACCGAGATACGCGACGCGGCCGAGATAGAGCGCGGTCGCAAGGCCTGTCCTGTCCGCACCGGACTTGCAATGGATGAGGATGGGCTTCGGCGCATCACGCATGATCGCGACCAACTGGTTCACCTTGGTCATGTCGAGTTCGTGGCGGGCTGACATGCCAAAATCGATATGGGTCAACCCAAGCTCGCGCGAGGTTTTGATCTCATCCTTGTACCAGTCCTCGGATTCATTCTCTCCGCGCAGATTGATGACCGTCTTGATGCCATGGTCCCTGGTATAGCGGACCAGCTGCTCACTGCTTGGCTGGTTGGAGCGGTAAAGCTGCCCTGCCACCACCTCGTGAAAGTTGCCGAGAAGCTGGATGGCGAGGAGATAACCGCCTGCGGCAAGCACAGCAATACCCATGCCCCCCAAGGAGCACTTCCATAATCTTCGCATAATAAATCGGTTCTCTCATTGGACGAGACAACCGATACAGCTGGATTCTGACAGTAGGCTGAAAGTTATGCGACAGTATTGTAAGAGTAGAAAAACTGCGTTTCGTCAGCGCACGAAAACGTAGACCGCATAGATGGCGATGAGCGCTGCGGCCACAGCGGCGGCAATAACACCAAGGCGTTTTTCGATGAAGTGGCGCACCGGTTCACCGTATCTTTGCAGCAACCCGGCGAGGATGAAAAAGCGCGCGCCGCGCGTGACGACAGCCGAGAGAATGAACAGGCCGAGGCTGATATTGGCCGCACCGGAGAGGATGGTGACAACCTTGATCGGCGGCAGATGCGCAAAGCCCGATGTCACCAGCAGGAGAATGATGGTCTCGTAATTTACCGAATTCTTGAGCTGCTCGAAGCTGTCCAGCTTGCCGTAAAATTCCAGAATTGGCCGCGCGATACTCTCGAAAGCATAGTGGCCGAGAAACCAGCCGGCAATGCCACCGAGAACGGAAGCGACCGTTGCGACGAGCGCATAAAACATCGCCTTTTTTGGCTTTGCCAGGACCATGGGCAGGAAAAGCACATCCGCCGGCACAACGAAGACGGAGCTTTCGACGAAGGCCACGATCGCCAGCCACCACACGGCGCTTTTGCGCGCGGCAAGCGCCATCGTCCAGGCATAGATGTTTTTCAGCATTTCATGTCCCCGGGGGAAGATCGTTTTAGACCGAAGGCAAGGCGGGAGCCAAGGCATCTCAGTGGCGTTTTGTCAGCGGCGGACGGTCTGACTATCGACCGCCGCCAAATCAGGATTAGAGACAACGCAAGAGAATGGCAAATGTTAGAAGATTTATTTTTTGCGTTGCGGCAAATGAGAAAAACAAACAATTCCAGACCGCAGCGGCGAATGGTTGCTGCGATGCGAAATTTCACCCTCAGGTAGATAAACCGGCCTTTTTGCGGTAGAATAAGGTGTGGCGGAAAGAGGAGGAAGTTATCATGGACTATGTAAGCTTCATTACGTCGATCAATCCGGTCATACTCGTCATCCTGCTGATTGTTCTTCTCGCAGGCGCCTACAGCAGCTGGGTTTCCCACTGACAAAGGCGGGCAGCAGCACCGGTCCGAAAAGACGCTGATTTTCCATCGGCGGTAGGCATTTGGCCGGATGAATGTTATCAAACCCGGAGTTAAAGCAACTTCCGGGAAGCCTAATGTCGAACGAATTCGCATTCACTGATACGTCTGAAAAGCTCAGCACCACGCTCGAAAAGCTGATTGGGAAACTGCAAGGTCAGACGATCACATTGCGCGAGCTGATGGAGGCAATCGGCGAACAGGGCCTGTTGCTCATCTGTGCCATAGCTTCCCTGCCCTTCCTCATTCCGGTCTCCATTCCCGGCGTCAGCACCGTGTTTGGCGCAGCGATCATTCTCGTCAGTCTCGCCATCACCCTCAACCGTCTGCCATGGCTGCCGGCCAGGATTCTCGACCGGCAGATGGAAACGGCAAAGCTGGTACCGGCACTGCAGAAAGGCGTCGCCATCGTCTCCAGGCTCGATCGCTTCATCCGCCCGCGCCTTCCGGCGCTGACGGCGGGCATCGTCGCCAATAGAGTAAACGGACTTGCGCTGATGACCGCTGGCGTGTTGCTGATGATGCCGCTCGGCTTCATTCCCTTCTCCAACACCCTGCCTGGCGTCGCCATCCTGCTTTTTTCGGCGGGTATGATCCAGAGGGACGGTGTGACCGTTCTCGGCGGGTATCTGTTTCTCATCCTGACAGCGATTTATTTTGCAGCACTCGCCTATGCCGCCTTCTGGGCTGGACAGGGCCTCAGCAGCTCGATGGGCGGCTGAGACTTATTGTCCACCTCTATTGCGGGTGTTGCGACCATTGCGTCGCGATGCCCACCAGACTGCCAGCCGCCGCCGCCTGCGGCGAACCGCCGGCAAATCGTGGGAAAGCACGATAAGACCAAGCGGGACCATCCAGAAACCGAGGATGGGCAAAAACCCGAGCGTTCCGCCCACCACCAGCGCCGAGCCGGTGGCGATCCTGCCGACGCGCGAACGCGGCATGGCAACGCTCCATTTTCCGAGATTGAGACGACCCGTTCTGTGGTCCATTCCAAATTTCATTCCATACTGCCCTTTAACATCTGGCCTGTGGATAATTTTTTCACCGTCGATAAGCCCGGAAAATCGGGACTCCGGCGAGATAAAACAAGATGAATGCGTTTTTTTTGAAAAAAGCGCTTGGCAAATCGGAAAAGCATTTGTATTACCCCGCTCACACCGCGCCAAGCAGCGCACGTTCCCTGGTAGCTCAGCGGTAGAGCATTCGACTGTTAATCGACAGGTCGCCGGTTCGAATCCGGCCCGGGGAGCCATTTTTCTCTAGAGGAGAAAAGTAACATACCGCAAAACAACCATGCAAAAACAATTGCTTACAATTGACCGCTGCTTTCATGGGCGCCAGCGCCTACTCCCATTCTTGCTATTTCGGATACTTTTTGGCTACATTTCCGTCTGCAGGCGGGTAAACGAATGAAGTCAGAAGATGTTTCAAAATATGTGCTGAGAGATCCATCGAGTGGCATCTATCGGTATTACCGGCGCGTCCCTACGGAGGTTTCTCACCTCGACAAACGCGCGCATGTGAAGAAAAGCCTGAAGACGAAAAATCATAAAGACGCGCTTGAACGAGCCGAGTCTGTTCACAAGGCCTCGGAAGCTTTCTGGCGTGCCCTACTTGAGGGCAAAAGCGCCGTTGGTGCAGTCGAGGAATATGATGCGGCTGTGCGAGCTGCACAGTCAATGGGCTTCACATACAAGCCGGTGGGCGAAGTTTCCCAGATTGACATTGCCGAACTGGAGCGCCGTTTCAAAATTGCCGAGCAGAATTTCGACATATCGCGGACCATTGCCGACGGCGTCCTTGGAACCGCCCCCGAACCTAGACCACACATAAGTGACGTGTGGAAGCTCTACACACATCACAAAGAGGCCGGGCGGACCGGAATGTCGCCAAATCAGCTAGCCGAGACAAGTAAATGAGTTTGCTCCTGCGGCTGTAGGACGCTACCCGATTTAGCGTCCTGTGACCCTAGGACGATTTCGTCCTGTGGCTGTAGGACGCTTGATTTTGTATCGTCCTGTGACGGTAGGACACTAGTAGTGTCCGGCGACTGTAGGACGCTAAAATTCGGGTGGTATTCGGAGGGCCGTTTGCCAGAACCCATCACGCGGGTGAAATAGCCCCACGCTACAAGATCCTCTGTTGCGCTTGCGACGCTGCCCCTTGTTAGGCCGGTGGCTTGCTGCAAGAAACTAACACTGGCGCGCGCGTTGCCATGCTTCTGGTAATAGCGCTTGAGAATGTGGCGCGCGGTCTTGATGTGGATGAGCCGCACGGCTTCACCTACACGCCGGCCGGCGACGTCTCCCAGATCGATATCGTGGAGCTGGAGCGCCGCTTGCCACCATCGCTACCGAGGCAACTCGTCCTACAATCGTCGTGCGTACTAGAAATGTCCTCGACCGTCGCGAGCCACAATTGAGCATTCACCCCTGGTTAAGATCGCAAGCGTCATTGTCCATGGAACTGCGACGCTTTGTCGACGTTAAATCACTCATCGGGAGTCGAAATCATGAGACTATTAAGCGTAGCAATTGGTATGTTGTCCGTCGGTATCCTCTCTGGATGCGTGGATGACAGCGGATATCAATCGGGCGGTTACTACGCGTCGAGCGTTCAGTATCGTTCCAATGAGCGTGAACGATACTACCGCGACTATGACCGGCGCAATTACAATCGTCGCGACTATGTGCGTCGTGACCGTGACCGCCATGATTATGTTCGACCAGAGAGGGAACCGCAAAGAGATCCTTCCGGAAACAGCAGAGAATGGATCGATCAAGGCGGTGGCAGAGGGTACGAGCGAGCCGTCGTCAACGGGCAGGTCATTTACAGGACGGGGAAAGACGTCCAGTAGGGCAACTAAATGCACGCCGCCAGGTGCTGCAGATCGAAGGGCGAACCATCGACTTGGCGCTTTCTGCTCACTATCCTCACAAGCAAATAAAAACCCGCCCACCTCTCGGCAGGCGGGTTGAATGCCTTGGCCATTGGTTGGGGGTAATGTGCGGACTAGTTTTTTTATCCTGCCGGCTAACCGGTTTTGTACGTCCATAAGGATCATATTCAACAATTATATTAGAAGGCCAATATTCGCTTGCTCCGCCAAAAACAGCGAAACCTTCAAGTGGTCCTCGATATAGATCAGTTTCTATCTTTCCATAATCAATTCTCCTAAAGTATTGGAGATTTTAATTATAGACAAAAACCAAATACGTTTCTTTATCGATTAGACTACTTACTCCTGCTCACCTCAACAGGGCATAAATGCTTGAGACCTCAATCGAGAAAGAGCAACATGTATTTTCAATCATATGATCGCGATGCCGAATACTTCTACTGGCTAGAGCGCGTTTATTGCTGCTGTCCGCACAGGTACTCTGGTTACTGGCGGCCTTGCTGTCGCTCTCGGTCCCATTGGTTTGATCGCTGGGAGGCTTCTGCTGCACTGTGCCTGCTCATCGACGGTGCCAACGCTACCGATACCGCAACCACAAACGCCAACGCCGCTATCTATAGTAATCCCTCGGCCCTAGATCAGGCAAAGTTTTCTTCAAACGGCTATACCTCTGCACTGCGCGATCAGATTCAGATGCAATATACCGCAGCTTGTGCCACCGGCCCGGGGAGCCATTTTTTCCAAAATATGGCATGATGAGCGAGATGCCGCAGCATTCGCTCTATATCGATCTTGGCATAGGCGCGTAGCTGGGCGCTATTGACCTCAGGTCTTCTTCGCCACACGCTTCGTCGAAGTGGACGCGTTGGTGAGTGCCGGCGGATCGCTTGCCGGGAAACTTTCCTCCAGGCTTTCGGTCAGGTCGTCGTCTTTTCGGCTGGTCTCAGCTTTTTGCTCTTTCTGAAGAGATTTTACCGCTGGTGATTTGGCATTTTTTGCCGAAGCCTTATCCGCAGTCACCTTCTTCTGGACCAAGGACTTGGCGGCAGCGGGTTTCTTCGCGCCATTTTTGCCATTGGTCTTTCCGGTTTCTGTGCTTGCCGAGACCTCCAGTTCCGCCTCCATCCAGTGGCGTTCGTGATGTCCCTCCGGCCTGCCTTCCCTCTCCCATATTGCGCGGGCTTTTTCGCGGATTGCTGCTTCGCGATCATGGTTCATAACGTCCTCCTCTTTGCGTCGCATCGGCTTTGACTGCGCCAATTGAAAAACAGAAATGGCCGGAAATTGTTCCGCGTCCGGAGATTGCGCATGCGCATTTCCCTGAAAAAAGGGAACCCTACTCACTGCAGGATCGTTTGTCCGGCAGGAACCCGCAGGAGGACCATCCATGAGCGATCCGAAACAGAAGAAAAACGAACCTCTCGATATCAAAGACGAAGATTTGCCGCGTTTTGAAACCGACAGCGAACTCAAATCGAAAGAAAGTGAGATTTACCCCGATGAATCGATAAGCCTGCGCGCACGCCGGCAGGCAGCGCGGCAACACGAGGATGCCTTCATCGTCGCCACAGACCTTGAGGACGATGACCAGCGCGATGCGGCACCCGGCACAAGGGAACAGCCATAGGGGCCTTAAAACGCATAAGGCGGGCCACAGCCCGCCTTTATAAGGATCGTAGTAAGTTGGTCCGGTCTTCAGCGACGCACGGAAACGATGGCCTTGCGGTTGAAGT
The DNA here is from genome assembly GCF_059429395.1 of Agrobacterium sp. K11. NCBI lineage: Bacteria > Pseudomonadati > Pseudomonadota > Alphaproteobacteria > Hyphomicrobiales > Rhizobiaceae > Agrobacterium > Agrobacterium sp. K11. Next base: position 44,507 of record NZ_JCAHRB010000007.1, read on the forward strand.
TCGACACCTGTACCCGGCCGGACTGATTGCCGCCGAGAATTTGCGCTGTCTTGCCGCTCATGCTCTTCAATATTCCGGCGTGATAACCGCGGCCGTTGCGAATGACGACAACATCGCCCGGTTTGGCGGCGGCGACGGGAACGGCATAACCGAATGACGTCCAGGATTTTGCAAATCCGTAGGATTTGGGCGATGCGCGCCCGGCCTTGCTGGCAACGGCATGCAGGAACAGGCCACACCACGGTGTGCTGCGGGGATTTGCCCCAAGAATATTCTTCAGGCTCTTGTTGTTTTTGGATTCATGCAGTCCGGTGTATTTTTCAGCCTGGTTCAGCATGCCAGCCGACGCGGGTGCCACGACTGTAAAAGCCAAGGCAGCGGATAGAATTAACGCGGATACTCTCAAACGTCTCGCCCTTATGTTAGAGGGCGTCCGTGTATTGTGACAATTTAGCGACAATTTGACGAGAAAAGGGCAGAAATCAGACGGCTATTCATGTGGACTGATCTGTCATTGCTTTAAAACAGGCTGCCCTGTGCATCGTCAGCACGGCTGCGGCCGGCATTTTCGAGATCCAGCATGCGTAATTTGGTGTTCGTACCGCCCGGCGCGGAAAAGCCACCCAGCCGGCCGCCAGCCGCCAGAACACGGTGGCAGGGAATGATCAGCGGCACGGGATTTTTCGCCATGGCCTGCCCGACGTCGCGGGCCTTTTCCATGGAGAGGCCCAGCGTTTTTACGATACCGCCATAGGTCGTCGTGCGGCCCCAGCCGATATGCCGTGCCACCTCATAGACATCTAGGAAGAACCGCTCCTGCCCGGCAAGATCGAGTTCCACGGGCGTAAAATCAATCTCTTCACCATCGAAATAGCGGGTAACCATCGCAATCACCTCACGGGCGCGTGTGTCAGGTACCGCGATGGAAGATGACGGCAGGCGTTTCTGGATAAGTTTCTCAGTTTCACCGGCATCTGTGCTGGGCAATTGCAGACGGGCGATACCGCGCTCTGCCCATGCGAGGCCGCAATGGCCGAGAGCTGTCGGGAAAACAATATAGCCGTAGTGGTTGGTCATTGCCGTATTCATCCGCTTTGCACGCGCACGATGCCATATCCTGCGTTCGACACAACCCGTTTCTGGCGGCGGATAAAACAAGGCCACCCGGCTTTATGGGTGGCCTTTCACATCTCAATCCGGCAACGCTGTCAGGATGCAAGTTTACCCTGATCTTCCACCTTGTTTCCGGCCTCCAGGAGGCATTGCGCCTGCCGGCTTGCGGTAACGAAGGCGGCGCGCGCAATCTCTCCAGCCACGTCCCCCATCAGCGAGGCGCGGCACAGACGCAGGGCCTGCTCATGCGCCTTGTCACCGCGTTGTGGCCATTCGTGCTGCAGAAAATCGAAGGCCTCGTAAACGCCGTTGAAAATCCGGGGAGCACCGTTTTCCAAGGATATGGTAACAGGCTTTTCCCACTTAACGTCTTTCAGCAACATTGATTGTACTTCCATGCTCTATTAACCAGCGAAAAACGCCGGCTCCTCCAGTTGGTTCCCTTCACTTTCGGTTTCAAGGTCGAAAAAATAGCCCTCGAAAAACCATGTGCCTCCAGCTTTCCATTCTACGCGATTTGAGGAACAAAGCGTTTCAACACTCGTTCAAGCGGAAGTGAACCGGATCCCTTCATGCCAACAAAATCCTCTCCTGTTATCGTCTGGTTCCGCAAGGACTTGCGCCTTGCGGACAATCTCGCCCTTCTCGCAGCTGTGGAGCATGGCGGCCCCGTCATACCGCTCTATATTCGTGAGACATCCAGCGGCCCGCTTGGCGGCGCGCAGGAATGGTGGCTTCACTATTCGCTTGCCTCTCTTTCCGCGGCGCTGGAGAAATGCGGCAGCCGTCTACTTCTCAGGAGCGGCAACGCAGAGGAGACGCTGCGCCGGCTGATAGCCGAAACCGGCGCGGATGCAGTCCTCTGGAACCGTCGCTATGAGCCGACCGGCATGGCAACAGACAAGACACTAAAAGAGGCGCTTGGGGACGACGGCCTGACAGTTCGCAGCTTTGCCGGACACCTGCTGCATGAACCATCCCGGGTGCAGACCAAATCCGGCGGTCCCTACCGGGTCTACACGCCCTTCTGGCGGGCTCTGGAGGGCGGCGAGGAGCCACATACGCCGGCGGATGCACCGCAGAGCCTGAAGGCACCTGAGACATGGCCAAAATCGGAGAAACTCGATGATTGGAAGCTTCTGCCGGTCAAACCGGACTGGGCCAAGGGTTTCAGCGAGATATGGACACCCGGTGAAAATGTCGCGAGGGAAAAACTCGATGATTTCATCGATGGTGCCTTGAAAGGTTATGAGGAAGGCCGCGATTTTCCGGCGAAGGACGCCACGTCGCTTCTTGCGCCGCATCTGGCGCTCGGCGAAATATCGCCCGCCGCCGTGTGGCATGCGACGAAGGGGCTATCACGCCATATCCCGTCCAACGATATCAGCCGTTTCCGCAAGGAACTCGTCTGGCGGGAATTCTGCTACCATCTACTGTTCCACTTTCCCGAGCTGGACGAGAAAAACTGGAACGACAGTTTCGGCGCCTTCGGCTGGCGGGACGATGACACATCCTTCAACGCCTGGACGCGTGGCATGACGGGTTATCCGATCGTGGATGCCGGCATGCGGCAATTGTGGAAACATGGCACCATGCACAACCGGGTGCGCATGATAGTGGCATCCTTCCTCATCAAACATCTACTTATCGACTGGCGCAAAGGAGAGAAGTGGTTTCGCGATACGCTTGTTGATGCCGATCCGGCCTCCAACGCTGCCAACTGGCAGTGGGTGGCGGGTTCGGGCGCGGACGCCTCGCCGTTCTTCCGCATTTTCAACCCCATATTGCAGGGGGAGAAATTCGATGCCGAGGGAGACTACGTGCGCCGCTTCGTGCCGGAGCTTGAAAGGCTTGAGCGAAAATACATCCACAAGCCGTTTGAAGCACCGAAAGAGGTGCTTAAAAAGGCGGGTATCGAGCTCGGCAAGACCTATCCCCTGCCGATCGTCGACCATGGGAAGGCACGGGAAAGAGCACTTGCAGCCTATGCCGAAGTGAAGAACAACGCATAAAATTGGGTATCGGCAAAATTTTGCGTGGCGAAGCCTAAGGCGGGAAGATAATTTCTTGCCTTGAGGCGGTTGTAACGGGACATAACGGCACCTAATTTCCGCTCAGACAAGAAGGCTCAATCATGACCATTCATCCCTCTGCGCTCAGTGCTATCGGCAACACGCCGCTTATCCGTCTGAAAGCTGCCTCTGAAGCGACGGGGTGTGAAATCCTCGGCAAGGCGGAGTTTCTCAATCCCGGCCAATCGGTAAAGGATCGCGCCGCGCTTTACATCATCCGCGATGCGGAACGGCGCGGACAGCTGCGGCCGGGCGGCACCATCGTGGAAGGCACGGCAGGCAATACCGGCATAGGCCTGTCGCTGGTGGCCAATGCGCTCGGCTACAAGACTGTCATCGTCATTCCCGAGACGCAAAGCCAGGAAAAGAAGGATGCGCTGAAGCTTCTCGGCGCAAAGCTGGTCGAGGTTCCGGCGGCACCCTATTCCAACCCGAACAATTACGTGAAGGTTTCCGGCCGCCTGGCAAAACAGCTGGCCGCGACGGATGAAAACGGCGCGATCTGGGCCAACCAGTTCGACAATATCGCCAACCGTCAGGCCCATATTGAGACAACGGCACCGGAAATATGGGACCAGACGGACGGCAAGGTCGATGGTTTCATTTGCTCCGTCGGTTCCGGCGGAACGCTTGCGGGCGTGGCTGACGGCCTGCGCGATTTCAATCCCGATATAAAGATCGGCCTTGCCGACCCTGAGGGGGCCGCCCTCTACGAATTTTACAAGCATGGCGTCCTGAAGTCGGAAGGCTCCTCTATCACCGAGGGCATCGGACAGGGGCGCATCACCGCCAATCTGGAAGGCTTCGCGCCGGATTTCTCCTATCGTATTTCGGATGCGGAAGCCCTGCCGGTGCTGTTCGATCTGGTCACGAAAGAGGGTCTTTGCCTCGGTGGCTCCTCCGGCATCAACATTGCCGGCGCAATCCGCCTTGCCCGCGAGCTTGGTCCGGGGCATACAATCGTGACGATACTTTGCGACTACGGTAATCGTTATCAGTCGAAGCTGTTCAATCCGGATTTCCTGCGCTCCAAGGGGCTTCCGGTTCCGCAGTGGCTGGCAGCGAAAAGCGAGATTGCGGTTCCGTACGAAACCGTTTGAGGACATGCCGAAATGCCTGTGAATGCCCTGTTCCGTGACGATTTTTATCTTTCCACCGCAGAAGCGATCGTCACGGCGGTGCATGAGGATGGCGGCATCGAGCTCGACCAGACCTGCTTTTACGCCACGTCCGGCGGCCAGCCGGGCGACAGCGGCTTTCTCGAGCGGGCCGATGGTTCGCGCATCGAACTCGGCATTACCAAAAATGGCTCCGACAAGAGCGTTATCATCCATGTGCCGCTGGAAGGTCAGCCTTCGCCCGAGGTCGGTGAAAAACTGACCCTGCATGTAGACTGGCCGCGCCGTTACAAGCTGATGCGCATGCACACGGCCTGCCACCTGCTATCCGTCATCTGCCAGTGGCCAATCACCGGTGCTGCCGTCGGCGAAGACGAATCGCGCGTCGATTTCGACATGTCGGAAACCATCGACAAGGATGAAGTCACGGCAAAGCTGATGGAACTGGTGAAAGCCAACCATCCCGTTTTCCTGCAATGGATTACCGACGAAGAACTTCAGGCCAATCCGGGCATCGTCAAATCCAAGAATGTGCGCCCGCCAATCGGCCTTGGCCGGGTCAGCCTTGTCTGCATCGGCGAAAACTCTACCATCGACAGCCAGCCCTGCGGCGGCACCCATGTTTCCGAAACGCAGGAAGTGGGCGATATTCACATTGCCAAGATAGAAAAGAAGGGCAAGGAGAACAGGCGGTTCCGCATTCGTTTCGGCACGCCTGAAGCTGCTGCCTGAAATCAGGAGAGACATCGTGAGCACGGATAAGAGCCGTTTCGTCGTTTCGGCGGACTGGGTAGAAAAGCAGCTCGGCACGGCCGGGTTTCGTCTCGTTGATGCCTCGTGGTATCTGCCGGCGCATAAACGCAACGGTGCGGAAGAATTTGCGGCGGGTCACCTGCCCGGTGCCGTGTTCTTCGATCAGGACAAGATCGCCGATCATGCAACCGGATTGCCGCATTCCCTGCCCTCGCCAGAGTTCTTTGCGGAACAGGCGGGAGAGCTTGGCCTCAGCGACACCGATACCATCGTGGTCTATGACGGCCCCGGTTTCTTTTCCGCACCGCGCGTGTGGTGGATGCTGCGGGTGATGGGCGTGCGCAAGGCCTACGTGCTGGATGGCGGTCTTGACGGCTGGAAGCGCGAAGGCCGGCCGCTAGAAACCGGCACGCCGGAAATCGAGCCTGCCACCTTCACACCCGATTTCAACGAAAAGCGCGTGACCTCGCTATCGACCATGCGCGGCATCGTTGACAGTGGCGAAAAGCAGATTGCCGATGCCCGCGGCGCGGGACGTTTCACCGGCGACGAGGCCGAGCCGCGTGCCGGCATGCGTTCGGGCCATATGCCTGGCGCTCGCAGCCTGCCCGCCACCGCATTTTCCGAGAACGGCCACTTCAAGGACCTCACCGCCATCCGAAAGATGGTGGCGGATGCCGGTATCGATCTTGGCAAGCCAGTGGTGACGAGCTGCGGCTCGGGCGTTACCGCCGCCGTCATTACGCTGGCGCTGGAATCGCTCGGCCATCAGGATAATTCGCTCTATGACGGTTCGTGGTCGGAATGGGGTGGACTGGAAGACACGCCTGTTGTCACCGGCCCTGCCGAACCTCTTCCCGTGGTGTCACATGGGCCGTTGAAGGCGCATGTGACGCAGCTTGAAATGACGGCGCCGCCGAAGGTTAGCCTTGCTATCCCCGTCAACATCCAGACGGCACTGATGCGGGTCACCAATATTCCCTTGCACTTCTACCGCTACATGTACTGGCGGGTGGGAAAACGTTGGCACTGGCAGAAACGCATGCGCATGAGCGATGCGGAACTGTCCGCCGTCCTCAAGGACCCGAACAACAGCGTTACCGTCCTTTATATGAACGGTGCACCCGCCGGTTTCTTCGAGCTGAACAAGGCAAACGACGAGGTAACCGAGCTTTCCTATTTCGGGCTTCTCGAAGAGGCGATCGGTGCTGGCGTCGGCAAGTGGTTCCTGTTGCAGGCGCTTTACGCTGCCTGGCAGGACAATCCGAAGCGCGTGACGGTGACCACCAACACGCTTGACCATCCGCGCGCGCTGCAACTCTACCAGATGATGGGATTTTCGCCTGTTGGTACCTATGAGGCCTGGGTAGAGCCGCTGTCAGATACGGAGCTTCTGGAAATCTCGCTGCGCAACTGAGTTCGTCACGTCGGGGATGGCCCGCGCTATTCCCCGACTATAGAGAAGATCCGACTACTCCTCCCTCATTCCTTTGCTTGTCACAGGAATGAGGGAGTGGGAGGCAACCGCACATGAAACCATTGTGTAGTTTGCGACTCAGGCTTTATCGATAATCAAATGGGTCGCGCCCTCACCCGCCGAGGTCCCGGTGCAGCGATAACCAAGCGCAGGCAAATCCAGCCCCTCGAAGAGGTTTTCGCCCTTGCCGAGAAAGACCGGGGCCAGCGCCAGATGCAGTTCGTCGATCATGCTTCCGGCCATATATTGCCGAATGGTCGAAACGCCGCCGCCGATCCGGACGTCCCTGCCATTTGCCGCCTCCAACGCCATGTCGAGGGCGGCCTTGATGCCCGTGTTGACGAAATGAAACACGGTGCCGCCCTTCATCGCAAAGGAGGCGCGCGCATGGTGCGTCAGCACGAAAACCGGCACGTGATAAGGCGGCTCTTCCCCCCACCAGCCCTTCCAGTGTTCATCCGGCCAGGCACCGCGGATAGGGCCGAACATGTTGCGGCCCAAGATCCAGGCGCCGATATTTTCGAAACTTTTCTCGGAAAACTGCTCGTCCGTGCCGGTTGAGCCGCCTTGCTTGCCGAACATGCGGTGAAAGGTGCGGGTCTTGAACGCCCATTGATGCAGCATTTCGCCATTCACACCCAGCGGGTTCTGAAGACTTTGATCCGGCCCGGCACCGTATCCGTCAATCGAAATGGCGAAATTTCGAACGACAACCTTCGGCATGGCAATATCCTCCCGTTTCAAGAGGACAGGTTGCCGTGCATCCGGTAACTGGCCTCAGATTTCTCTTTCCAGAGTTACAGCCGTCGGGGTATGCCCGCCGGCGGAACCTTTGTCTTCGGTAACGCTGTTGAGGAGATGATCGGCAATCAGCTCCGCCTGGAATTTACCCAACTCGTAGCAATAGGTGATCTCACGTTTTTCGGCCGACCAGTAGACATCGGGACGCCCGCAGGACTTCGCCGTCAACTTGACCTCGCCTTTCAAGCCGTAAACGCCGAAACTGCGGCTGATAAGATCGAGAACCTTCGATTCCTTGACCATGATGGCGTAAGGTTCCAGCTCAGGATCGCGCGGCGGCACGTAGCTAACGGTAAATCTGGATGGTGTCTGCGCGCGGTGGGGCGTCAGAAAATCTTCCCACGCCGATGCGATACGCGGATAGGCGGCGCCACATTTGGCAAATTCGTCATTGGCGAGCCCCATCATGGTGGCAAGATCACCATAGCCGTCTTTGTCGCGGCCGACCATCAGGCAGGCCATGTTGCGATCGCGGCTCCTGTCGGGAACAAGTGCCGAAAACACCGGTGCTTCGTGCTGGGGCAAAGCCTCCGTCTCGCGCGCCAGATACCAGCTGTCGGTAGCGTTGACGAGTGCGGTATCAAGCCATTCCTCGTTGGCCTGAAGGATGAGCGTGCCCGCCAGCTGATCGGCAGGTGCTTGCGCGCTGCCGGTCTCCGGCGCGCCGAAATCGGAGATCAGCATGCGTGCACCCTCGTGATAAAGCGAGAAGATCGCATTGCCGATGACGAAATTGACCGCCTGCTGGAGCTGATCGTCGGACAGGCCATCGAGACCGGAGGCGACCTGCGCCTGCGTGTCGATCGGAACCGTCAAAGAAACGAAAGCCAGCGGAACGGCGGCCAGAAAACGACGGAACATAAAATCAGACCTTCCGGGATCGAGGAGCGCCACTGATTCCCGATGCTAACGAGTCACGCAATGGGCTGGTTGCATCACCCGTCAAGAATCGGGTGGATAGAGGTCTGTTTCGGGATCATAGCTGCAAAGAAGCAACGCCGATCCCAACAGAAGGACCTCGCCATGACCGATCTCGTCTTTACAGCAATGCCGGCTAAGGAAGCTGAGGCTTTCCGGGCGGGAGCCGCCGACGCCTATGGCAACCCGCCGGAAAAGGCCGTTTCTCCAGGCGGCATGCCGTGCCGCCATTGCCTTTCCCAGATTAATGAAGGCGAAGGAATGCTGATCCTCGCCTACCGGCCCTTCCCTTCGCTCCAGCCCTATGCGGAAACGGGGCCAGTCTTTCTTCACGCTGAGGCCTGTGAGCACTATCCGCAGACGGATGCCCTTCCCCCGATGCTCAACAGCCCCGATTATATCGTTCGCGGTTATGGCACTGACGACCGCATCGTCTACGGCACCGGCGCGGTGACGGCGACGGACGAAATCCTTTCACGCGCAGCACATCTTCTGGAGCGGGCAGACGTCGCTTATGTGCATGTGCGCTCCGCCCGCAACAATTGCTACCAGTGCCGTATCGACACAGCATAATCGCGCGATTACTTGCAATTTTAAGCAAACGGCTAAACGGCTCTCAAACTTTCTACGTCATGATGCAAGCATCGGAAACAATTGATTTGAGTAGCGAAATGACAAACAACCTCAATATGGCGACCCGCACTGCGACCCGTAGCAAGACCCGGATCTACGCGACCGTGCACTATTTCAGCCAGTCGACCCGAGGCCGCGTGGTGGACCTGTCCGCCACCGGCATGGCGCTCGAACTGGACGGACCTTTCGCTGCCGCCAAGGGAAGCCGGGTGAAGGTGCAGAGTGAAGATCTGGGTTTCATCGAGGGTGTCGTGCAATGGCAGCACATGAACCGGCTCGGCCTGCAACTCAAACTTTCCACCAACACGCTGGCACAGCTGTCGTCTTATTTCCGCTTCTTCCACGAAGAAGTAAAACCGACTCTCGCCCGCTAAGCAGACGTTTCCGACAAGGGGAATGCGCAGGCCGGACAAAGCGCATTCCCGAAGCGCACCATGCGCGCGCGGCCACCTTGTGACAAAAAATTTATCAAACGGTTGAAAACTGGCCCGTCCGTCACGGGCTTGTCATTTTGATGATGGACTCCTCGGGGATTGCTTCTACCTTGTCGTTTTCCTGACAGAGCAAGCTTCATACGAAGGAGTTCCCATGTCGTCGCTTCTCGCTCTCCACCCCATCACTCGCCGTTCGCTTCTGGGTGGCATCGCCGCCTCTTCGGCTCTGGTGCTGTTGCATCCCTTCGCCGCGCGCGCCGCAGCCAACCAGGCGCATCTGCGCATCATGGAAACGACTGACATCCACGTTCACGTCTTTCCCTATGATTATTACGCCGACAAACCGAACGACACGATGGGTCTGGCGCGCACCGCTTCGATCATCGGCGCCATCCGTGCCGAGGCCGGAAACTCGATGCTGGTGGATAATGGCGACTTCCTGCAGGGCAATCCGCTCGGCGATTACATCGCCTATGAGCGCGGCATGAAGGCCGGCGACAAGCATCCCGTCATCAACGCCATGAATGTCCTTGGCTATGATTGTGGCACGCTTGGCAACCACGAATTCAATTACGGCCTCGACTATATGTCCAATACGCTGGCGGGCGCCGGTTTCCCTTATGTCTGCGCCAACCTCACCAAGGGTCAGCTGGCTTCCGATCCCAAGCAGGATGAGCTGTTCTTCAAGCCTTACGTCATCCTTGAGAAACAGATCCGCGATGGTGCAGGCGTAACCAGCCCGGTCAAGGTCGGTATCATCGGTTTCGTGCCGCCGCAGATCATGATGTGGGATTCCAAGAATCTGGAGGGCAAGGCCCAGACGCGCGATATCGTCGAGGCGGCTAAAGCCTGGGTTCCGGTCATGAAGGAAGAAGGTGCCGATATCGTCATCGCGCTTTCCCATTCCGGCATCGATGGCAAGGGCCAGACCGATCGCATGGAAAACGCCTCGCTTTATCTGGCGGGCGTGGAAGGCATTGACGCCATCTTCACTGGTCACCAGCATCTGGTCTTCCCCGGTCCGAAGACATGGGACGGCATCGAGGGTGCGGATGCGGTCAAGGGTACGCTGATGGGCAAGCCGGCCGTGATGGCCGGTTTCTGGGGCTCGCATATGGGCCTCATTGACCTTCTGCTCGAAAAGGACGGCAAAAGCTGGAAGATCGTCGATTTCACCTCCGAGGCCCGGCCGATCTACCACCGCGACGACAATCGCAAGGTCGTTGCAGATGTCACGGACAAACCGGAGGTCATAGCAGCCGCCAAGGCAGATCACGAAGCGGCGCTCGCCTATGTGCGTCGCCCGGTCGGCAAGACGTCGGCGCCACTCTATTCCTACTTCGCGCTGGTGGCCGACGACCCGTCCGTGCAGATCGTCTCCAATGCCCAGACGTGGTACATCAAGGACATGCTGAAGGAAGGGCAATATAAGGATCTGCCCGTGCTTTCGGCAGCAGCGCCCTTCAAGTCTGGCGGTCGCGGTGGTGCGGATTATTACACCGATGTCCCTGCCGGTGACATCGCCATCAAGAACGTCGCCGATCTCTACCTCTACCCCAACACGGTGCAGGCGGTGCTGATCAACGGTGCGCAGGTGAAGAACTGGCTGGAAATGTCCGCCGGCATGTTCAACACGGTCGAGGCCGGCGCAAAGGATGCGCCGCTCCTAAACGCGGATTTCCCGTCCTATAATTTCGACGTCATCGACGGTGTCACCTACCAGATCGACATTTCCAAACCGGCAAAGTTCGACAAGGACGGCAAGGCCGTCAATCCCGACAGCAACCGCATCGTCAATCTGCAATTCGACGGCAAGCCGATCGACCCCGAGCAGAAATTTGTGGTGGCGACCAACAATTACCGAGCAAGCGGCGGCGGAAAATTCCCCGATATCGCCGCCGACAAGGTGATCTTCGTGGCGCCCGACACCAACCGTGACGTGATCGTGCGCTATATCGTCGATCAGGGCACCATTAACCCGTCGGCGGATGCGAACTGGTCCTTCGCCCCAGTTGCCAATACGACCGCCATCTTTGAGACTGGCCCGAAGGGTCGCAATTACGCGGCTGACATCAAGGGCGCAAAAATCGAGGATGCCGGCGACGGCGCCGAAGGTTTCGCAAAGTTCCGCCTCGTTCTCTAGAGCTTGCAGCCCTCCCGGCGTTTCATCGGCCGGGAGGGCATTTACTCAATTGCGGTCACTCACGATACGCAACAGCAGTGGCAGTTCCGGCGGTGGCTTCTGCTCGATGCGTTGATAGTCGCTGCCATCGCGGTTACGGCGGATGAGCCGGAGACCCGCCATGTCACGCCGCAGCATCGCGGCATCTCCAAACAGATGCAGACCATCGAGAAAGCTGCTGAATTCGCGCTCTGAGAAACTGCGACCGGCTGGTATTCTTGCCCAAAGATACCAGAGGCACAGTTCCTGCTGGGAGCGGCGGGCCGGCCACTGCACCAATCTACCGGCAGCATCGAAAGTCCGCGCGGTCTTCAGCACCCTGCCCTCATTGACAGGCATTGTCTCCGGTCCTCTCTGCGGTGGCGGCGAGCCACTTGCTACGGGTGGCGTGCGCGCGGCGCGCAGATGCTGAAAGTTGCGAAACCCGGCAGCCCGGCTTAGGAGATTGAGCATCTCCACATGGCTTGGCTGGCGGTCCAGCCTGCCGATTTGTTCGCGTAGCGATTTGGCAAATGTGGAGAGGTCGGCGATATCAATGGAAAAGATCGAACGTGGCATGACTTACCCTCGAGTGCCATTCCGAAGAGGTGTCGCTGATCGCCGGCTTCCGACTAGGCACGGGATAAGTGCTGTCAATCTTTCAAAATGCAGGTTTAGCTTCCCTTGCGGGACGGCGATGCCTCGGTGAACTGCTGACCGTGTTTCCTGTATAAGGCAGGCCATTCACCTTCGTCAATTGGTCACTCAGTCAACCCATATCACTCGGCGGCGACAGAAATAGTCCGCTGTTTGCCTCCGGCAATTATCCTGTTGAAATCCTTCTGGTTCGGGCATGCCGACAGACGCTGCTGAAAGGCCGTGGCAAGCCACTGGCCAGCGGGACCGGCGGGTGAATCCACCCGGCGCAGCGCAAAGATCGGATATTCGCCCTGCTCATAAGCTTCGAGATCAAGTGCCTTCAGGCTGCCATTGGTCAGGTCGTTGCGCACGATCGATGCGGGCAGACCGCCCCAGCCGAGACCGCCCTTGATGAGCTGGTATTTCGTGGCGATGTCGCTGACCCGCCATGTCTTGTAGGACAGCACGTTGAAATCGCGCCCCTTGGTCAGCCCCGACGCATCGGTGACGACGAGCTGGACCTCCTCGCGGACATCGCCCAGAACCAGCGGCCTCTCGATCTGTGCCAGTGGATGATCGGCGGCGACGACCGGCAGCATGAAGGAATGGCCGACCTTTTCGACGACGAGTTCGTCATCCTGGCGCAACAGCGCCCCGCCGATGCCAATGCCAGCCTTGCGGGAGAGCACCATATCCATAACCATGCCCAACTCACCCACATTGAGGCTGAGGGTAACGGTGGGGAATTCCTTGCGAAAATCGCGAAGCACCGCAACGACGGCTTCCGCCGGCACCATGGTGCTGATGGCGACAGAAAGCTCGGCCTCCAGCCCCTGCTTCAAACCCTTAGCACGCGCACGCATTTCCTGCAGACCGGCCACGATGCGCCTTGCATCTTCCAGCATGGCGCGACCCTCGTCCGTCAATCGAGGCTGGCGTACGCCATTGCGCTCGAACAGGCTGACTTCAAGCTGCGCCTCGAGATTGGCGATGGTGTAGCTGACAACAGACTGGGCGCGATTGAGCGCCCGTGACGCGGCAGAGAAACTTCCGGTTTCGGCAACCGTCAAAAACACCTGCAATTGGTCGAGCGTCGGGTTCGCGTCCATGTTCCATCCATTTCATCGATAGGTCGCTTCCACATTATCACAGTTTTCTTGATGGCATCAATTGGTCATATAGGGGGCAAAGGAAGGGCATCGTGCTCTCCCGCCCTCCCAAGGCGCCCGTCAATTCATCGCTTATGCAAGGAAAGACCATGTCCAACATTCTGCTCATCACCTCCAGCCCGCGTGGCGACGAATCGGTTTCCAACAAGTTTTCCGGCGAACTCGCAAACAAGCTGAAGGCCAAGTCGGCTTCCAATACCCTTGTCCACCGCGATCTCGCTGCCGACCCCATTCCGCATCTCGACACCGTCAAGACCGCTGCGATCCGCAAGGCTCCCGACCAGCGCACGGCTGAAGAAGCGGTTGCAGCCGATTTTTCCGACAAGCTGGTTGCAGAGCTTATGGCCGCCGACACTGTCGTCATCGGCACCGGCCTCATCAACTTCAATATCTATTCCGGCCTGAAGTCGTGGATCGACAACGTCGCCCGCGCTGGCCAGACCTTCAAGTACACCGAAACCGGCCCGGTTGGTCTTGCCACCGGCAAGAAGGTCTACATCGTGCTGGCCGCCGCCGGCGTTTATTCCGAAGGCCCGGCTGTGTCGATGAACCACGCCGTTCCTTACCTCAAGACCGTTCTTGGCTTCATGGGCATGACGGATGTTGAAGTGATCTATGTCGAAGGTCTGGCATTTGGCCCGGAAGCCGTTGAAAAGGCCGTTGCGGCAGCCGAAGCAAAGGTTGCCGAACTGGCGCAGGCCGCCTGAGGCGCCAATTGACACGTGGTGATGCCGGCTCGATTGCCGGTATCAGCCGACCCACATTCCGTAACGGCCGTGCACCTGATCGCGGCCGTTATTTTTTGCCGCATAGAGCCGCGCATCGGCTTCCGATAGCAGCGCGCGGAAAAGCTGCCCGTCCTCGAAAGCCGTGGCGACGCCGATGCTGACAGTCAGCGGCGAACCGTCTGGCCGTTGCAGATCCTTCAATATCGCCGTCCGCAGACCTGCTGAAAAGGCAAGTGCCCCCTCATGGGTCATCGTAGGCAACAGGGCCACGAACTCCTCGCCGCCGAACCGGTAGAGATGGCCGTGCGGTTGCACGATGCGTTTCAGAACGGCGGCGAATTCCCGCAACATCTCATCGCCCTGCAAATGCCCAAAGGTATCGTTGACGGTCTTGAAGTGATCGATATCGACGATCAGCACGCTGACGGGACGTTTCTTTTCCAGACATTCCACGACGACGGACGGCGCATCGAGTTCCATGCGGGCGCGGTCAGACACACCGGTCAGCATGTCGCGGCCGGAACGGGACAAAAGCTCCTCGTAGCGTTCCCTGAAGGTGAGGTCGTTGAAGACATCGGCAACGCTGCGGCGCGTCAGGAAGCGGCCTTTCGCCGCCGTCAGCTTCAGATAAATGGCAAAGAGCAGAGCATAGATGGCAACGGCCACCATCTTCGCTTTCCAGCCATCGTAAAAGACATCGACCGGCGCGTTCAGCATATATCGCAACGCCGCGTAAAAGCCTGCCTGATCCAGGCTCAAAATCACCACGCCACAGATTGCAAAGCGCAGGACAATATGGCGCTGCAAATAGCGTCCCAGCTTTTCATAAAACAGAATGATGGCGATGGCGTCGATATAAAGCAGGCTGGTTCCCCAGACCATCAGCACGCCCATCTCATCCAGAAATCCGGTATCTACCGACTGTCCGGGGACAATTGCCACCGTCGGATGGAAGCGGATGATCTGCACCATGATGATGGTGAGTATATTGCCGAGAAACAGGCCGTAGATCGGCTGGCGGACGACTGCCGCATCCTCGCGCATATAGAGCATGAGGATCATCATCAGTTTGCCGGCAAAAAGGATCGAGGAGCCGGGTGATACCACGCCAAAGGGCAGCTCGACGTAAAAGACCGCCGCCAGGTAGGTTTCCAGGAAATGCATGACGCCAAGCGCGGTGAGAAAAACACCGATGCCGAGAATATGCCGGTAATGAAGGAATGCCGTCATTACCGAAAAATAGACGATGGCTTCCGCCACGAAGAGGGCCAGATTTGCCCATTGCATCGGCATACGCCCTATCGATCCACATCGCGCCGGTTCATCGGCGCGACTTCATGCCCTCTGAAGACGATAGGCCGAAGCAACCAACGGAATCTTAATGTCCAGCAGAAGAAACCGCCATCATTTTCCTGGGAAAAGCGATGCACCGTTCTGGTCGATGATCAGCTTTGCCTTGCGGATGGTGAACTCAACCGCATCGTCCATGCTGGTGAAGACATCGGCGCGCACGAATTCATGCACGAGCGTTTCCTCGCCGTCCTTTTTCTCGATGCGGCCCGCCAAACGGAACTGGCCGCCTTCCTTCAGCGGCGTCGCATAGATCAGATAGTCTCCATGCACATGCGGTTCCGACTGCGCTACCTTCTGCGGCGCATCCGCGGACTGGCCGGAGCCGAAGGCCGAAAGGATTTTGGAAAAAAACGATGCCATGGCTTTCACTCCCTTAATCTGTCTCGCATTTCGAAGGGCGGATATGCTCCGCCCTTCCCCGTCGCTCTTATCCCGATCAGATGATCAGGTTCGACAGGATCTCGTTTTCGGTAATATCCTCATAGCCGAGGCCCGCAGCCTCGAAACGCTCCAGAAGCCCTGCGAAGTTTTCCTGCGCGTTGGTTTCGATGCCGATCAGGATCGAACCGAAATTGCGGGCTGATTTCTTCAGATACTCGAAACGGGCGATATCGTCGTCCGGGCCAAGCAGATTGAGGAAATCGCGCAGCGCGCCGGGGCGCTGCGGCAGGCGCAGAATGAAGTATTTCTTCACGCCGGTGTAACGCATGGCGCGTTCCTTGACGTCAGGCAGGCGCTCGAAATCGAAGTTGCCGCCGGAGACGACGACGATAACCGTCTTGCCTTCCAGTTTCTCGCGGCCGAGCTTCTCCAGCGCGGCAATGGACAGCGCACCCGCTGGCTCCAGCACCACGCCTTCGAGGTTCAGCATCTCGATGATGGTCACGCAAATGGCGTTTTCGGGGATGAGCAAAACCTGCTCGGCCGGAAAATCCTTCAGCGCCTGAAAGTTGAGATCGCCGATGCGGGCAACGGCGGCGCCGTCGACGAAATTGTCGACCTTGGGGAGCGTTACCGCTTCGCCGCGCTCAAGGCTCCTTTTCAGGCTCGGAGCGCCTTCCGGCTCGCAGAACACGAAGTTGCCCTTTTCAACGGTGCCCGCCAGAAAGCCGGTAAGGCCTGCCGAAAGCCCGCCGCCGCCAACCGGCATGACAACCATATCCGGTTTGGTGCCTTCGGGAAGCTGGTCCATGATTTCGGCAGCAACCGTCGCCTGGCCTTCGATGATATCCTGATGGTCGAAGGGCGGCACCATGTAGGCGTCATTGTCTTCGACGTATTTGCGCGCGGCGGCGTAACATTGGTCGAAAATATCGCCCACCAGACGGATGCTGATGAATTCACCACCGAAGATACGGGTCTTGTCGATCTTCTGCTGCGGCGTGGTCACCGGCATGAAAACAACACCGTGAACGCCGAAATGGCGGCAGGCGAAAGCAAAGCCCTGCGCATGGTTGCCGGCCGAAGCACAGACGAAAACCTTGTCCTTGCCAGCCTTCGCAACAGCCTTGCGGAGAAAGTTGAATGCGCCTCTAATCTTGTAGGAACGAACCGGAGACAGATCCTCACGCTTCAGCCAAATCGACGCGCCATAACGACGGCTGAGATGTTCATTCAACTGCAACGGCGTTTCCGGGAATATCTCCCGCACTTCCCGCCGCGCTGCCTCCACAAGCTGCTTGTCCACGATTGTCAATCCATTGAAATTCATAATGGCACCCGCTATGCCATAGGAAGGCGTCAGAGACAAAGACTCATTTCACGCTGCCACGAACCCTGGGTTTCATTTCTTGAACAGCAATCTTCTGCGCTCGGTCATATATGTGGCGTCCATCTTCGGGCTCTATCTCGCGACGGCCATGTTCCTGCCCGCGCTGACGGACCTTTATTACGGCAATGACGACTGGACGGTGTTTGCGCTTTCAGGCTTCATGTGCGGCGGCTTTGCACTTGCATGTGCGCTGGCCACGCGCGCACCGATCGCGTCCTTCAACAAACGTTTCGGCTTCCTGCTCGTCAACGTGCTCTGGCTTGTATTTTCCATTGTCGGAGCGGTTCCGCTCTATCTGTCCGAGCTTGACCTGACGCCCGGTCAGGCCCTTTTCGAATCGGTATCGGCCATCACGACGACGGGATCGACCGCCATATCCGGCCTCGATAATGCGCCGCAGGGCATTCTTCTGTGGAGGTCGTTGCTCTGTTGGCTCGGCGGCATCGGTATTGTCGCGCTTGGCCTCTTCATCCTGCCGCTCTTGCGCGTCGGCGGCATGACCTTCTTCCGCATGGAATCATCCGACACCGGCAATGACCGGCCCTTCGCGCGGCTGGCAAGCTTCACCCGCGCTTTCGTGGCGATCTACATCATCATGACCATCGCCTGCACGGTGGCTTTCGATTTTGCCGGCATGTCGCATTTCGATGCCCTCAACCATGCCATGTCGACGGTTGCGACCGGCGGTTTTTCCACCCACGACGCCTCGTTTGCCTATTTCAACAACACGGCGCTGCTTTGGATTGCCACCATCTTCCTGATCTTCGGCAGCCTGCCCTTCTCGGTGATGATCCTGCTTGCGGTGCGCCGCAGGCTGGAGACGCTGCGCGACCCGCAGATAGCCGTCTTCCTTGGCTATCTCTGCGCGATTTCCATCGCAGTCGGCGTTTATCACCACCTTAGAAACGGCGTGCCGCTGGATACTGCGCTCAGCCATTCCTTCTTCAACATGACATCAATCCTCTCGACCGGTGGCTTTGCGAGCGACGACTACACCCTGTGGGGTCCGTTCGTTGTCGTCGTTGCATTTTTCGCAACCTTCATGGGCGGCTGCTCCGGCTCGACGGCGGGTGGTATCAAGGCCTATCGTTTTCTGATCATGTTCAATGTCGTTCGGGCGGGCCTCAAAAAGCTGATCTATCCGAACGCCGTTTATTCGGTCCGTTACGGCCAGCAGGTGGTCGATCCCGATACGATCCGGACGATCTTCCTTTTCGTCAGCTGTTTCATCGCGCTCTGGATCGCCGGCAGCCTTGCCATGAGCCTGATGGGTTACGATTTCCTGACTGCGACCTCGGGCGTTGCGACCGCACTTGCCAATGTCGGCCCCGGCATCGGCCCGATCATCGGGCCTGTCGGCAATTTCTCCACGATCAGTGATCCGGCGCTCTATCTCCTGTCTGTCCTGATGCTGCTTGGACGTCTGGAAATCCTTACCGTTCTCGTGCTGCTGATGCCGATTTTCTGGCGCAACTAAAATGCCGGTGCGCTTATTTTGGCTGCCTTAATAAAGCGCTTGACCTTCCCACGTTGGAATAGTCCAGGCTCCTGCTGTTACAAGTTCAAACCCAAGGAGAACCGCCTATGTGCACCGCCCACCAGCATCACCCCGAAACCGCTGCCGCACCTGTTGATGCCGACCTTTCTTTCCACGTTGAAGACATGACCTGCGGTCACTGCGCCGGTGTGATCAAGGGCGCAATCGAAAAGACCGTTCCCGGTGCCGCCGTTCATGCTGATCCGGCAAGCCGCACGGTTGTGGTTGGCGGCGTCTCCGACGCGGCACGTATTGCTGAAATCATCACCGCTGCAGGCTATACGCCAGAAGCGCGCGCCTGATTTGACGAGATGCCGGCGGCGGCCTTCATCCCTGCCGCCGGATCGACCTGCCTGCCCCCGCTTCACGCCGAGCTTGCGTGACAGCCGCTGGACGACATCAACGTCCGCCCCTTCTTACCTCCCCCAGGCTGCATATGCCCTCTCCCTTCCCAGGGATAACAGCGGAGGTTTTCCGGATTTCAAACCCGTATTCGTCAAACGCCGGCATCAATCGTCTCTTTGCACACGAAAAACCCGGCTCTTGCGAGCCGGGCTGAGCTTCATCGGCAATGTCGCACGCCTTACTCCGTTGCCAGATCCTTGGTCATGACGAAGTAGTTGATGGGATGGGGCTTGTAGTTTGCAAGCTTCTCCGAATAGGCGTCGAATACGGTCTCATGGATCAGGAAGACGGTGACGGCCTCCTCATACAGCTTCTTTGCCGCCTCGCCGTAAATTGCATACCGCTTGGCAGGTTCGGCCGTCGCATAGGCCGATTTGATCAGCTTGTCGGTGTCTTCGTTGCAATAATGCGAGATATTGTAGCTGCCGCCGCAGGTATAGTCGGCATTGAGGAAGCCGGCCGGTTCGGCAACATCGGTGGCATAACCGCGGGACAGGAGCGCCATGTCGAAATTACCGGACAGCAGATCTGGCTCGATTGCACTGTAATCGGCGACGCGAACATCAACCTTGATGCCGATTTCCTGCAACTGGGCCTGGATAATGGCCGCGACATCCTTCAGTTCCGTTTTTGCCGTATAGGCGAGGAGCGCGATCTTCAGACTGCCTGGCGCTACCCCTGCCTCTTTCAGCAGAGCCTTGGCTTTCTCGACGTTATAGGCGGGCTCGACTTCCTTCGCGGCCCATGGCTCTCCCGCTGCGAAAGGCAGGGTAGCACCCTTTACCGCGCCTTCATAAATGCTGTCGGCGATACCGGTGGTGTCGATGGCCGCCTGGATCGCCTGACGCACTTTCACATTATTGAAAGGCGCCTTCGCGTTGTTCAGCAGGAGTTCCGTAATGCGCGGCGAAGGAATTGGCGCGACCTTGACGCCGTCGGTGGATTCGATGGTCTTGACCGTCCATGGTGGCACGAGGCGCGAAATCTGCGCTTCGCCGGTTCGGACCTGGGTGGCGCGGGTGTCGGCATCGGGAACGAAGTTGACGCGGCCTCCGGAAAGCTTCGGCATGCCGCCCCAATAATCGTGGTTGGCGGAAAGAAGCATATACTGGCTGGGGTCAACCTCCGTGATCTTGAAAGGCCCGGTGCAGGTCCCGACCGGATCGACTTTCCCGTCCTTATAGGCGGCGGGGGCAAGGATTGACGTGGCAGGGCTCGCCATTTGCGCCGGCAGCATCACCGATGGTTCGATGGTGGTTATCTTCACGCTGTCGTCGCCGCTCGCTTCGACTGAAGCAATCAACTTCGGCGAGAAGGCGCGGGCTGGAACCGGCGCCTTCAGAAGATTGGTCAGCGCATTGACTGCGGTTGCGGCATTGAGCGGCTCGCCATTCTGGAACTTCACACCCTTGCGCAGCTTGAATTCCCAGACCTTAGGGTCCGTCTGCTTCCAGCTTTCGGCAAGACTGGCCTCCAGTTTCATGTCGTAGCCGACCCGCACGAAGCTTTCGAAACAACCCGCGCGTGAGCCGAGATAGGCGTCGTCCGACGCCATTTGCCAGCCGGTCTTGACGCCGAAATTGTCGTCATAGGTAATCGTATCGGCCTTGGCCGTTTGAACTGAAAACGAAACCACAATGGCGCTTGTCGCCAAAAGTACGTGCTTTATCATTGAATATTCCCCTTTTATTTTTGATGACAACGCTCAAAATTCAGTCGTCTCACGAGATTTAAGATCTTCATAAAATAGATCTCGAAAGACATAAGAATATCCTTCGGACGCTCCACGAGCATCCGCTTGAATATAATTCATTTTATGTTTTTATACTCGGAATTTAATTCCGATATTAATTCACAAACGCACAATTCATCTGTTTTTACAGAACCAGAAGACTGTAACTGCGCTGCTCCTCAGCCCCATTCGCGCCAGTGATGGCAACGAGCGAAATGCTCCCCGGCGACGTCTTCCAGAACCGGTTCCTGTTCGCTGCAAATCTGCGTCGCATATTTGCAGCGGGTGTGAAACTTGCAGCCACTTGGAGGATTGAGCGGGCTTGGCAGATCACCATCCAGAAGCATTTCCGGTGCATATAGTCCGGTTTCATCAAGCATCGACGAGGCAATAAGAGCCTTCGTATAGGGATGCTTAGGCGCCCGGAAAAGCTCATCCCGGTCGGCGATTTCAACGATCCGCCCGAGATACATCACCGCGATACGGTCGCAGAGATAACGCACCACGCGCAGGTCATGGGAAATCATCAGCACCGTCAAACCATGACGACGCTTCATGTCCATCAGCAGGTTCAGGATCTGCGTGCGCATGGAGGCGTCGAGCGCCGATGTCGGTTCGTCGCACACAAGGAAACTTGGATTGAGAAGAAGCGCGCGTCCTATGACCACGCGTTGCAACTGCCCGCCGGAGCACTGGCTCGGATAACGGTCATAATAGGAGGCATCGAGGCCGACCTCCTCCAGCATCTTGAACACGCGCGCGATGCGTTCTTCGCGCGTACCGATGCCGTGCTGGGCAAGCGGCGCTTCCATGCTTTGCCCTATGCGCATGCGCGGGTCGAGCGCGGAATAGGGATCCTGGAACACCAGTTGCACGACACGGCGCATGCGCCGCAGCGTCTCGCCCTGCATGTGCAGAATATCGTGGTCTCCGATGCTGACCTCGCCTTTCGTCGCGTTGGTCAACCGCGTTATCAGCCCGGCGACAGTGCTTTTGCCGCAGCCGGATTCGCCAACGAGACCAAGAACCTCGCCCTCGCCGATCGTGAGGGAAACATCGTCCACGGATTTGACCACGCGATTGCCGAAACCCGATATCGGATAATATTTGCACAGGTTGTTTGCGACCACATAGGGCTTGATCTTGCCATCCTCCTGAGGCTGGTTCGGTGTTTTGACTGTCGATAGCATCGCAACCCTCCTTCAGCAGACTGTGTGACTGGCATGGCTGCCGGCATGGTCGTCGTCGACCGCCCAGCACCGCGCCTTGCGACCTTCCGGCAAGGCATTCAGATCCGGCTCCGTTGCCATGCAACGGCCGCCCATGCCGGCCGACTGGGCAAGCGCGCAGCGGGGATGGAAACGGCAACCGCAGGACATGTCATGGGCCTGCGAGCTGGAGCCGGGGATCGTCAGCAGCTGCCCCTCGCTGTCGGTCGTCAGAAGCGAGCAGCTGATGAGCGCCTTGGTATAGGGATGTTGCGGCGCCTTGAGGATTGCCTGCGTCGGCCCTTCCTCGACAATGCGACCAGCATACATCACCGCAATCCGGTCCGCGAAAGCGGCAACGACCGAGAGGTCATGGGTGATGAGCAGCGTGGCGAGCCGCCGCTTCCGACGCTCATCGTCGAGCAGGCGCAATATTTGTGCCTGGACGGTGACATCGAGTGCCGTCGTCGGTTCATCGGCGATCAGCAGTTGCGGATTGCCGGAGAGTGCCGCAGCAATCATGACGCGCTGCGCCATGCCGCCGGAGAGTTCATGTGCGAAGCATTGCGCCCGCGCCGACGGATCGGGAATTCCAACATCCGAGAGCATGCCGACAACCCGGCCCAGTGCCGCATGCCGACTCATCTTGCGGTGGACCCACAGTGGCTCGGCGACCTGCGTCCTCACCCGGCTGGTCGGATCGAGCATTGCCTGCGGTTGCTGAAAAAGCATTCCGATATCGGCGCCGCGCAACGCATCAAGCTCGGAGGGCGAGAGAGCGAGAATGTCGCGCCCGGCAAAAGAAATGCGGCCGGAGTTGATTTCCGCGCCGTGCGGCAACAGCCGCATCAGCGACAGAGCCGTCATGCTCTTGCCGGATCCGGATTCGCCGACCAGTGCAACGACCTCTCCGGCATCGACGGAGAGCGTCAGACCGGAGATAACAAACTTGCGGCCCTTTCCAGACGGCACCGAAACGTGCAAATCCTCGATTTCCAGAAGCGGTGTCCGCTCCGGGGCGATGGCCGTATTGGCATGCGTGTGTCCTTCGATATTCATAAGAGTTCCCCTTATTATTATTGCATCGGAGGCATGGGCGTATTTTCAAGCGGCTTCAGACGATAATACCCTCCTTAGGGCTATCGTGCCCTGTGTATGTTTGATCTGCGCGGGCGCCGGTCATTGCTCTAACCGCAGGCGTCAATGGCCGTTCGGTTTCCTGGTATCCATGTTCAGGCCGTGGCCGATCCATGTCACGCTCAACGCCGACAGGAAAATCGCCAGACCCGGTGCGATCACGAGAATGGGCATACGTTCCGCATAGGCCTGCGCATCGGCCAACATCAGCGCCCAGTCTGCGGCAGGCGGCTGCACGCCGAGGCCGAGAAACGACAGTCCGCCCACCGTGATCAGCTTGTGGCCGAAGCGCAGGAAGGCAACGGCTGCGATCGGCCAGATCGTGTTGGGAATGACATGCCGGAAAATAATGAAGCGGCGTGTGCATCCAAGCACCTCGGCGGCGCGCATATATTCTCGGGAATTGATCGAAAGCGTCAGCCCGCGTGCCAGTCGTGCAAAAGGTGTCCAGCCGACGATCGTCAGCGACGCGATCAACGTTCCATATCCCGGGCCGAAGATGGCGACGAGGAAAATGGCGATCACCACGTCAGGGATGGCGATGAGCAGATCCACCACCCGCATCAGGACTTCATCGAGAACGCCGCGGCTGCGACCGCTGATGATGCCGATGAATGTTCCGATGGCGACCGACAGAATGACGGTGATGGCGGCAATCGTGACCGTGAAGCGTCCGCCGATCAGCAGCCGGCTCACGACATCACGCCCGAGATGGTCAGTGCCCAGCCAGTAGGCAGCGCTTGGCGCATTCAACCGCAGGCGAAGGCTTTGCTGCGCGGGATTATAGGGCGAAATCCACGGCGCGATGACGAGCAGCAGGATGATGACGAGAAAAATCGCCGAACCCGCGTAGAACGTCCAGTGCCGCCGGCGGATGAAATCCGTGAACCGGAAAAGTGTCGACGGGCGCTTGGGCAAGGTCATTGGCATGGCGGCTACCGGCGCGCTCGGGAAGTGACTAATGGTCATGTTGACCTCGCATTGCTGGATTGATCAGGACATAGAGGCCATCGGCCAGGGTATTGATCATGATGGAAAGGGCGACGATGCAGATGAAACCGCCCTGCAGCATGGGGATGTCCCGATTGACCACGGCGTCGTAAAGAAGCCGGCCCATTCCGGGGATGGCGAATATCACCTCCACGACCACCGATCCGCCAAGCAGGCCCGCAAGCCACAGGGCAAAGAAGGTGACGATCGGAAGCGAACCGTTGCGAATGCCGTGGCGCATGACCGTGCCATGCATGCCGAGACCGCGGCTGCGGGCCGCCGTGATGTAAGGCGCGCGCAGAACCTCAGCCATGGCGGCGCGCGTCACCTGCGTGAAATAGGCCAGTGGGCGCAGCGTCAACGTCAAAGCGGGAAGCACCAGCGAGCGCCAGCTATCCCAGCCCGCAGACGGCAACCAGCCGAGATAAAGCGCAAAGACGAGCGCCGACATCGGCGCAAACCAGTATTCCGGCGTGGCAACGAAGGTCTGGATCATCAGCGTTGCGAAATTGTCCAGCCGGCCACCCGGACGCATCGCCGCCAACGTGCCGAGCGGCAAGGCGACGGCGACCGCAATCGCCAGCGCCGTCAGTGCCAATGTCACGGACACGCCGAGAGAGCGCAAAAGCTCACCCGCCACGGGCTGGCTGCTGGTGAAGGAAAAGCCCAGATCACCGCGCAGCGCGCCCGACAGCCATGCGAAATATTGGACGTAGAGCGGCCGGTCGAGCCCGAGGCTTAACCGAAGGGCCTCGACTGCATGCGGATCGAGCGCCGTATCGCGCATGCGCGAAAACAGAATGGTGCGGGCAGGATCGCCACCGGCCATGTAGGGCAAAAGAAACGCGATGACGGAGACGATCATCAGCATAAGGCACAGAATAAGGAAGCGTTGTATTATCTGTATCCACATTGCCTGTTCTCCTTCGCCGCAAATGGCCATTGCACTGCAATTGATGATCGGTCCCCGCCGGGGAAATGCGGTTTATTTCATGAGGCGCGGCAAATCCGTCACCACACCGGACGTGCCCTTCAGCATGCCGGAACGCTTGGGAAGGATCGCCACCGGCGTAAAATCGGGGTCTTCAGACTGGGCAAGATCCTGAATGATCGGGCAATCCGGTTCACCATTGTCAGGGCAATAGGTCGCGATATTTCGCAGCGTGTCGGCCATCTCCCGAAGAGCATGCATCTTTGCCTCGAGATCTACGACATGTTCCATGACGATGCGCTTGACGTCGCAGGATGCACCGCCGGGATCGCGCCACAGGGTCATGAGCTGCCTGATCTTTTCGATCGAGAAACCGAGGTCGCGGCCGCGGCGGATGAAACGCAGCGTCTCCAGATCGTTGGTCGTATAGACCCGATAACCGGATTCCGTGCGGTTTGCGGATTTGATCAGCCCGATCGTCTCGTAGTGGCGGATCATCTTTGCGGAAACACCGGATGCGGTGGCGGCTGTACCAATGTTCATCGATCCTGCTCCTATCTTTCCGGGGTGAAAAACACGTCTGCATGAATGTCGGCGGTGCGGATGCCCCTTGCCAGGAGCTGCGGCACCGTTGCCTCGATCATCGCCGGCGGTCCGGCCAGATAGGCTTTCCAGCCATCGAGATCGTCGAAGTCGTTCGCCACGGCGGAACCGACATAACCGCGCCGCATCTGCGCATGTTCTTCATTCGAGAGAACCGGAACAAAGCTCAGATTGCTGTGGCTTACGGCAAGTTCTTCGAAACGGTCGACCATATAGAGGTCACGCTCGGCGCGGGCGCCGAAATAGACATGGATCGGGCGTTCCCGGCCCGTGGTCCGATCAGTGGCAAGCGCTGCCTCTACCACCGCCTTCACCGGCGCCAGCCCCGAACCGCCGGCAATGCCGAGGATCGGTCCGCAATGCTTTTCCCGCAAATACGAAGCCCCGAAGGGACCGACCAGCACGACAGGGTCACCCGCCTTGGCGTTCGCGAAAATATGGCCACTCGTGACGCCGCCGGGGACATGCCGGATATGGAATTCGATCAGGTCCTCATCGATGCGGCTGGCAATGGAATAGTCACGCGGCGAACAGTCCGGATAAAGCAGGCGCACATATTGGCCGGCCTTGAAGGTAAACAGTTCGCGATCGTCGAGCCTGATGCGAATGAGCTTGATATCATGCGTCGCATCCACCGCTTCCGCGATGACGCCATCAAAGCGGCCGGCCGGAATATCGGCAAACTCATCCTCGCCGTCGAGCCAGCCGATTGTCACGTCGCTCAACGGCACGGCGCGGCACGCGAGTGTCAGTCCTTCCGCCTTTTCCTCTTCTGTCAACGAAAAAGGCGTATGCTTGAGAAGGTCGATCTCGCCTGAGACGAGGTGCGATTTGCACGCCCCGCACCGGCCCATGCGACAGCCGTGCGGATAGGAAATTCCGGCGGCAAGGGCGGCCTGAAGGACGGTCTCGCCCTGCGCTGCCACAATGCTGCGTCCGATACGTGGCAAATAGACTGTGTTTCCAGGCGTCATCACATCCGCCCCCTATTCTGCCGCTGCGAGTTGCATGCCGGACGATCTGTCCAGCAGCGGCGGGCGGAAGCTTTTGAGACGCAGCGCGTTGGTCAAGACAAACACGCTGGAAAGCGCCATGGCTCCGGCAGCAAGAACAGGCGACAGCAGAACACCGTTGGCAGGATACAATATTCCGGCCGCCACGGGAACGAGTGCGGCATTATAGGCAAAGGCCCAGAACAGGTTCTGGCGGATGTTGCGGATCGTCGCCTTGGACAACGCAATGGCATTCGCGACACCGCGCAAATCGCCAGACATCAATACCACATCGGCGCTTTCTATGGCGACATCCGTACCCGTGCCGATTGCCAGACCGACATCGGCCGCCGCAAGGGCCGGCGCATCGTTGATGCCATCACCGACGAAGGCCACCCGCCGGCCATCGGCCGCAAGTCTTTTAACGGCCTCGACCTTGCCGTCAGGCAGCACTTCCGCCACCACTTCGTCGATACCAAGACGGCGGGCAATGGCTTCGGCCGTGCGGCGGTTATCGCCTGTTATCATCGTGACCTTGAGACCAAGAGCATGCAGCGCTGCTATCGCCTCCGGCGTCGTCGGCTTGATCGGATCGGCAACCGCGATGATGGCGGCCAGCCGGCCATCGACAGCGGCATAAAGCGGCGACTGCCCTTCCCTGCCCAGCCGGTCGGCATCGTCGGCGAACTTCGCAATGTCGTAACCGAGCTTCACCATGAAGCGGTCGGCGCCCGCCTCGACCTTGCGGCCGTCAACCGTTGCCGCAACGCCGAAACCGGGGGTCGCCTCAAAGCCGGCCGCGTCGGCAAGCGTCAGGCCACCATGTTTTGCCGCCTCGACGATCGCTTCGGCTATGGGATGTTCGGAACGGCTTTCAAGCGAGGCGACAAGGCGCAACACCTCATCCTGATCGAAGCCTTCGGTCGTGGTGAAATGCACCAGTGTCGGCTTGCCGAGCGTCAGCGTGCCGGTCTTGTCGACGGCGATGACATCGGCATCACGCAAAGTCTGGAGAGCATCGCCGCGCCGGAACAGCACGCCCATTTCGGCTGCACGGCCGGTTCCGACCATGATCGAGGTCGGGGTGGCAAGGCCCATGGCGCAGGGGCAAGCGATGATGAGGACAGCGACGGCGTTAACCAGCGCAAAGGTCAAGGCCGGGTCCGGCCCGAGAATGAACCAGACGATGAAGGTGGCGAGTGCAGCGAGCATGACTGCAGGCACGAACCAGTTGGTCACCTTGTCCACCAGCGCCTGTATCGGCAGCTTGTCGGCCTGCGCTTCCTCGACCATGCGGATGATCTGCGCGATCAGCGTGTCGGCACCGACCTTCGTGGCGCGGAACGTGAAGGAGCCGTTTCTGTTGACCGTACCGCCCACGACTTCGGACCCAGCCGTCTTGGTCACCGGCACCGGTTCGCCTGTAATCATCGATTCGTCGACATAGGAAGAACCATCAAGCACCAGACCATCGACTGGCACTTTCTCGCCGGGACGGACGACGATGACATCGCCGGTCGCAACATCCTGCAGCGGCACATCGATGATTTCACCATTGCGCATCACACGGGCCGACTTGGCCTGCAGGCCGACGAGCCGCTTTATCGCCTCGCTGGTGCGGCCCTTGGCGCGCGCCTCGAGGAAACGGCCGAGCAGGATAAGCGTGACGATCACCGCTGCGGCCTCATAATAGACATTGGCCGTGCCTCTCGGCAGGATTTCGGGCACGAAGGTGGCGACGACCGAGAACCCCCAGGCGGCGGCGGTGCCCAGCACCACCAGCGAATTCATATCCGGCGCCAGCCGCAGAAGTGCGGGGATGCCTTTTTTGAAGAACCGCAGGCCCGGCCCGAAGAGGACAAGCGTGGTCAGCGCGAATTGCAGATACCAGCTTTCCCGCATGCCGACGGTTTCCATCACGAAATCATGGATGGCGGGCACCAGATGCGAGCCCATCTCCAGAATGAAGACCGGCAGCGTCAGGGCAACAGCGGTGGCCAGGCTGATTTTCAAACCGCGCAATTCGGCTTCGCGCCGGTCCGGCTCGTCACCCTTGGCCTTGTCAGCGACGATCTCGTTTGCCTTGTAACCGGCTTGGCTGATTGCTTCGGCCAGCCTGGCGGCAGAGACGGCATTGCCGGCGACGCGGACGGTGGCGCGCTCTGTTGCGAGATTGACACTCGCGTCGGAGACACCGGAAACGGCCTTCAGCGCCTTTTCGACACGGCCGACGCAGGACGCGCAAGTCATGCCTTCGATATCGAGTTCGATGGTTTTCTCGTCGACGCTATAGCCTGCATTTCGCACGGCATCGACAACGGCCGAAACGTTGGGCGCTCCTGAAAAAGCAATATCGGCGCGCTCCGTCGCAAGATTGACCGAAGCCTTGACGACCCCCGGCACCTTGGCAATAGCCTTCTCGACACGACCGACGCAGGAGGCACATGTCATTCCCTCGATGGCTATCGAATGGTTCGCCTGTATCTGGATTTGTGACATGCGCATGACCTCTTTTTCTCTTTACAAAAAAAAGATAGGGCTTCCCATCGTGGCAAGGTCAATAGGCTCTTTTGGATGATTTTCACGGAGAAATGCCGCGAGCGTGAACAAGCCCATTTTTTAGGCTGACTCATGCATCATGATGCAATCGATTGCCCGGATATCGACTATCCCGGCGCAGAATCCATCCGGAATGCCCGCATGTCGCAGGAAAACGGCGGAGAAATCTTTTAATTGGAGATGGAAATGGTGCGGACGGCGGGACTTGAACCCGCAAGACCAATGGTCGGCAGATTTTAAGTCTGCTGCGTCTACCGATTTCGCCACGTCCGCATTGTCGCACCGCGTGCCAACAGGCCCCGGCGCTACAAAATTGCCTTGTCATTCCTGAGGCGCAGGATCGAACGAGACCCTGACCCCAAGCACCGACAGCGCCACATCTACACAGGCCGCACCGTTTCGGTCAACCGGGCCTTAGCCACACCAGGACTGATTTTTTGCCGAGACCGGATGAGCCAGGCCTTCCCGCACGAGTTGATCGGCAAAGGATACGCCCGAACGTGAAATCCGTTTGCGTTCCATGGCTTGCCCGCCGGCTGTTGCCGACGACGCCACATCGAATGCGCCGGCATTCAGCATATCCCGCAACCGCACCTTGGCAATGAAACCGCGCTGACGCTCTTCCATGCATCGCGCCCGGTCGATCTGCGGGACCTCGATGCCGGCGAGCTGCATTTTCACGCCCTTCATCCAGAAGGTATTGCCATCGGCCACGCAATTGGTGAGACCTGAGCGACCACAAAAGGCAAAGGCGCCGCTTTTTTCTCCCAGCGAGACTTTTTCGACCGAAGGGCGTGTTTCCGGCAGGATAGCGGCAACCTGGCTCTGCTGTGCCGCAGGCGGCATGGCAATCGAGCGTGGCGGCACCGGACCATTGATCGGTGAAACCGGCGATGCGGGGCGGATGGCCGCCACCTTCTCCGGTGCGGCCGTCTCGCGTTTGGCGGCTACGGCGATCTTGGGGGAATTTGTCGTCGTGGATGTTGCCTTCGCGACATGCCGCTGCGGCATAAGACTGTCGCGATGTTCGTAAGCCTGAATGCCACCAGCCACGACGCCCAGCATTAGCACCCAGGGCCAAACGCTGCCGCCGGCCGATTTCTTCGCCGTACGGCGTCGCGTTGTCGGTTTTCGATTGCTCACGATCAGACTCCTTTTTACGGAGCCGCATTATCGGTCAAGAGAGTTTCTGAAAGGTTGGCATTCCAGAGCGCCTTCGCTTTTCCTGAAAATGCTCGAACAGAGTTGTGGATAAGCGATCAGCGAACCTGATCAAGCAGCCGCTTGCATTCGAGAAGATCGAACAGCGCCTCCTGCAACAGCGCTTGGTCATCCTTGCCGATGCCAGATTTGCCGACCGATATCTCGGTATCGCTGTTACCGCCGCCGAAGCCGAAAAATCGGCCGCTCGGCTTGGCTTTCGGGCGGCCGACGACCTCGTCCCCGTCCGGATCCAGCACGCGCGGTTCGGCAACTTCCTTTTCGCCGCTCGCTGCCATGATGGCTTCCATGGTCGCAAGATCGCCCGACGCGATTGCCGCCACAAAACGGTTTCCGTTGGTTTTCAGAAGTTTCTGCACACCTTTGATGGTGTAGCCGTGGTCATAAAGAAGATGACGAATGCCCTTGAGGAGATCGATATCATCAGGCCGGTAATAACGGCGGCCCCCACCCCGTTTCATCGGCTTGATCTGCGGAAAGCGCGTTTCCCAGAAACGCAGCACGTGCTGCGGCAGGTTCAGCTCATCCGCCACTTCACTGATCGTCCGAAACGCGTCGGGGCTTTTGTCCAAACTTCCACTCCCATCCGGACCTTGAGCGCCATGCACCCAGCCGGACACTGAACAAGAACGCTTTTCACCAGCCGATACCGTGCATCATGTCTTGCGAAAAATCGAACCCGATCCTCGCACCGATGCCCGTGGCGGCAAGATACCATTTATCTAAAATTGATTATGATGTGAGTCGACCAGATTTCAACGGCTTGCACGTCGAAATTCAAGCATGTTCACAAGAAGAATGGGGATAAAGGCTTGCCATGCGGCAAAAAACCCGTGTTACAGCCGGCTTACGCCCCGGCTTTCTGACCCTTTTGCTTGGTCTTGCGAGCCGTATGCGCCTTCAGGATTCGCTGTTTCAGCACGTTTGACGCCTTGAAGGTCATGACGCGGCGTGGCGAAATCGGAACTTCCTCACCCGTTTTCGGGTTGCGGCCGATACGCTCGTTCTTTTCCCTGATCTGAAATGTCGCGAAGGACGAGAGCTTGACGACCTCGCCGCGCGTGATCGCATTACAAATCTCGTCGATGATCGTTTCGACCAGTTCGGCGGATTCGGTGCGGGACAGCCCGACTTTACGAAACACAGATTCTGCAAGATCTGCGCGTGTCACTGTCTTCCCGGCCATTTTTCCCCACAAACCGTGTCTGAATTTTTCTCTAGGAGCCGCCGAGATTATTTCCCTTGTGGCGACCGGTCAAGGGATTGTTCCAGATTCATTTGAGGCTTTCGGCAATCAGTGCAATGGCTTAGAGCGACTGACGCGGTTTTGCCGCACGCGGGGGTCGCTTCAGCGCGTTTGAACGGGGTACTGCCGCAAAAATCACAACCGATTTTGTGCCAGCGCCCCGGTAAACGCTAAAATTTGCCGTTACCAGCGCAGCAGCACTGCGCCCCAGGTGAAACCGCCGCCCATGGCTTCCAGCATGACCAGATCGCCTTTCTTGATGCGTCCGTCACTGGCCGCAACGGCAAGCGCCAGCGGAATGGATGCGGCCGACGTATTGCCGTGCTTGTCGACGGTGATGACGACTTTTTCCGGATCGATGTTGAGCTTTTTTGCCGATCCGTCGATGATGCGCTTGTTGGCCTGATGCGGAACGAGCCAGTCGAGATCATCAGCCGTCGTGCCTGTCGCCTCGAAAGCCTGTTCGATGACGTCGGTGATCATGCCGACAGCGTGCTTGAACACTTCCCGGCCTTCCATGCGCAGATGGCCGACCGTGCCGGTCGTGGAAGGTCCACCATCGACGTAAAGCTTGTCCTTGTGCGAACCGTCGGAGCGCAGCTGCGAGGTGAGGATGCCACGATCGCTGGAAGTACCTTCGCCTTCGCCTGCCTCGATTACGAGCGCGCCTGCACCATCACCGAACAGAACGCAGGTGGTGCGGTCCTTCCAGTCGAGAATGCGCGAGAATGTTTCGGCGCCGATCACCAGCACGCGCTTGGCCATGCCGCCGCGAATGTAAAGATCGGCGGTGGCCACGGCATAGACGAAGCCGGAGCAGACGGCCTGCATGTCGAAGGCGAAACCGTGGGTCATGCCGAGACGGTTCTGGATGTTTACCGCCGTTGCCGGAAATGTATTGTCCGGTGTCGAGGTTGCCAGAATGATGAGGTCGATGTCATCGGGCGTCAGGCCGGCATTGTCGAGTGCCGCACGCGCCGCAGCCTCGCCGAGCGAAGCGGTGGTCTCGCCTTCTCCCGCTATGTAGCGCTGACGAATGCCCGTGCGCTGCACGATCCATTCATCGGAAGTCTCTACGACCCCTTCGATTTCACTATTGGTCATGACACGCTTCGGAAGCGCTGCCCCGAAACCACGTACGATAGAGCGGATCATTCCCTTATTCCTCGTCAGCCACGAGAGCTTCGGGCGCCGGGGGCGGAAGCCGTCTTGCGTGGTAAATCTTCAGATCGTTTTCAATTTTTGCCGTAAGACCGTTATGGACCATGTCGTAGCCGACATCGACCGCGGAGGCAAAACCGATGGCGTCCGTGCCGCCATGGCTTTTGATGACAATGCCGTTCAGGCCGAGAAACACGCCACCGTTGACCTTGCGCGGATCCATTTTTTTTCGCAGCACATCGAAAGCGCTTTTCGCGAGAATATAACCGATCTTGGCAAAGAAGCTGCGGGAGATCGCCTCACGCAGAAGCGTGGTGATCTGGCGCGCCGTGCCTTCGGCGGCTTTGAGCGCAATGTTGCCGGTGAAACCTTCGGTCACCACCACATCCACCGTGCCCTTGCCAATGTCGTCACCCTCGACGAAACCGCGGTAATCGATGGTGCCTAGATCGGCCTCGCGGATCAGCCGTCCGGCTTCACGGACCTCTTCCTGACCCTTCACCTCCTCGACACCGACATTCAGCAAACCGACGGTCGGACGGTCGATATCGAAAAGCGCACGCGCCATGGCGCCGCCCATCAGGGCAAAATCGAGCAATTGCTGGGAATCGGCGCCAATCGTGGCGCCAACATCGAGCACGATGCTTTCGCCTTTCAGCGTCGGCCATATGCCGGCGATGGCCGGGCGTTCCACCCGCGCCATGGTGCGCAAACAGAATTTGGCCATGGCCATCAGCGCGCCGGTATTGCCGGCGGATACGACGACGTCCGCTTCACCGAGCTTCACGGCCTCGATGGCGCGCCACATGCTGGAGACATAGCGGCCACGACGAAGCGCCTGACTTGGTTTTTCGTCCATGGCGACCGAAATTTCACAATCGTGAAAGACCGATTTTTCCCGAAGTGCGGGATATTGTGCCAGAATGGGGTCGCACTTGCTTTTCTGCCCGTAGAGCAGAAAAGTCACATCGTTGTGCCGTTCAAGCGCCTTGGCGGCACCGGGTATGGCAACATCAGGGCCGAAATCGCCACCCATGACGTCAATCGCTATTCTGATCACTCGTCCCTTATCCTTTTTGCCGCCACTCAAGCGGATTTTGCGCGAAAATACCTGTTCCGGCCTGTGTTACAATAAAATTATTTCAGCCCGGCGGCGCATTCAGTCTTTTTTCCAGTCTTTCAGCACGGCGAAAGGCGACGGACGCTTTTCTTCTTCAGGCTCATTTTCGGTCGTATCGGTAAATTCGATATCCGATTTGCGCGGATAGGGATCGATCGCAAGGGCCGCGAATTCCGCAACAGTCGCGCCAACATCAATGCTGTCGCCGGTGAACTGGTCGGGAATGTCAGGGCCATTGGGGTCGAGTACGATCTCCCCTTCCTCATTGGTGACCATCCGCGCCAGCTTCGACCCTTCCGGCACGAAAATATGCTCGACGCTCTCGTCGATCTTGCTGGAGACCGGCTCCAGCGTCACGACGCAGGCCTGGGTCACGGCCGCATGCACCTCGCCCTTGATCTTCACGCCATCCCTCTTCCAGCGGGTAACCTGCAGTTCCGCCTTCAGATATTCGACGGAAACCACATCCCAGAATTTCGCCAGCGCCTTCAGTTCCTCGGCATTGGCTTCAAGACCAATCCTCACCGGATTGGCGGAAATATGGCCTACCTTTACGGGGTAGGAAAAAGGCAGATCGTCATTTGCGGCGTGTCGCGCGTTCATCGTAAACCTCATAGTCCAGGCAAAGGCAGCTTCAGGCTTCCGGTTGCTATCGTTTCTTCGGAGCCTGCGGAAAGGTTGGAAGACGCCTCCATCATCCAGCCCGCAAGCCCGTCCAGTTCCGGTGCCTTCTCATCTGTCTGGGGGTATATATTGCGCCGGAGCGCTGCGGCAAGGGCAACAGGGTCGGATGCATCCAGCGCCGCCGCATAGGATTCGAGCCGCCCGTAGAACATGCCGGCAAATTTCTTCATGCGCTTCGGCACGCCCTGGTCGCCAATGCCGAGCTCACGGATGGAATGGTCGATATCCTGAAAAAAGGCGTCGACGATCTCCTGCGCGATTTCCTGCCCGCTCACACCGGAGGATTTGGTGCGGCGGAAATAGAGAATCATGACGATCGACAGCATCTCGAAGCGGCCCATCACCGTGTCTGGAACGCCGAGATCAAGATAAAAAGCGGGCGTGCGGGCCGCAGCCGTCAAGATCGCATATTGCCGGTCTACTATGGCGCGGTTGTTGTTTTTCTGTCTGAACAGCCCGAATATCATCGTTTTTTTCCGAACGGGGCTGGTGAATTCGCTCACCCGCCTATCGCACTTGTTGCATGATCGCCAAAGCTGGTTTACCGAAGCATCCACGAATTGCAATGCTGTCGCGGTCACGTTCGTCTTTCGGCTGAAACAGTCTAAGAGACCGGAAGAGTTTCCAAAGGCCGTGAAAGCGTTGAATTTGGGGGGTGATCGGGATTTTCCGTCCCCGGATTGACACAATCATGTGCACAGACACTGTGCACCACGCAATGCCGGAAGGTGCCATTCATGATCGCAGTCGGGGAAAAGCAGTTGAGCAAGCAGAAATCCGCAAGTCACGGCAAAATTCTGGGCAAGACCGCCATCGCAATCGTCGTCGCGTCCACCCTGCTCTCCGCCTGCACCAGCACCACCGATGTGTTCCACAACGGCTACGTCATGGACGAGCAGTCGCTTCAGCTGATCCCGGAAGGTTCCAGCCGCGAGCAGGTTCTGCTTACCATGGGCACGCCCTCCACCACGGCGACGTTCGGCAACGAGGTTTTCTATTACATCTCGCAGAAGCGTGTGCGCCGCGCCGCTTTCATGAAGCCGACGTTGGTCGAACAGAACATTCTCGCGATCTATTTCAACAAGGACGGCGTAATCGAGCGTAAGGCCAATTACGCGCTGCAGGACGGCAAGGTCTTCGACACGATTTCGCGTACCACCCCGACAGGCGGCAAGGATCTCACCTTCCTGCAGCAGCTGCTGTCCGGCGGCACCTCGGGCGCCAACATCGCCAAGAGCATTCTTGGCCAGGGCGGCAACACCCCCTGATCGTTGAAGAACGGCAAAATCAAAGGCCCGGGGATCGCTCCCCGGGCCTTTTTCTTTGTCGATGCTGCAAGTCCTTAGTGGGCGAGAACCGCCAATAGCAGCAGCGCCACGATATTGGTGATCTTGATAGCCGGGTTGACGGCCGGACCGGCGGTATCCTTGTAGGGATCGCCCACCGTATCGCCCGTAACCGACGCCTTGTGGGCGTCCGAACCCTTGACGTGGCGCACGCCGTCCTTGTCGATGAAGCCATCCTCGAAGCTTTTCTTGGCGTTATCCCACGCACCACCACCGGAGGTCATGGAAATCGCCACGAACAGGCCGTTGATAATGACGCCAAGCAGCGATGCACCGAGTGCGGCAAAGGCAGAGGCCTTGGAACCTGAGATAAGCAGCACGCCGAAATAAACGACGAGTGGCGCCAGAACCGGCAGCAGCGACGGAATGATCATCTCCTTGATCGCCGCCTTGGTCAAAAGATCGACCGCCTTGCCGTAGTCCGGTTTTTCCGTTCCTGCCATGATGCCAGGCTTTTCGCGGAACTGGCGGCGAACTTCCTCAACGATCGAGCTTGCCGCCTTGCCCACCGCCGTCATGGCGATGCCGCCAAAGAGATACGGAATGAGGCCGCCGAACAGCAGACCGGCAACGACGTAAGGATTGGCGAGGCTGAAGGATATTTCGCCGATATCTTTGAAGTAAGGATAGGTATCGCCATTGGCAGCGAAATAGGACAGGTCGTTGGAATAGGCGGCAAACAGCACCAGCGCGCCGAGACCGGCAGAACCGATGGCATAGCCCTTCGTGACGGCCTTGGTGGTGTTGCCGACGGCATCCAGCGCGTCGGTCGCCTTACGTACATCCGGGTCGAGACCGGCCATTTCGGCAATGCCGCCGGCATTGTCAGTCACCGGACCGAAGGCATCGAGCGCCACGATCATGCCCGCCAGACCAAGCATGGCGGTGACCGCGATGCCCGTGCCGAACAGGCCACCGAGCTGGTAGGTGCCGATGATGCCGCCAACGATGACAAGCGCCGGCAGTGCCGTCGATTCCAGCGAGACTGCAAGACCCTGGATGACGTTGGTGCCGTGGCCCGTGACCGATGCCTGCGCGATGGAATTGACCGGGCGTTTGTTGGTGCCGGTATAATATTCGGTGATGACGACGATCAGCGCCGTCACCACAAGGCCGACCAGCCCGCACAGGAAGAGGTTTGTGCCGGTAATCTCCATTCCGGCCACCGTGCCGATGGTACCCCAGCCCACGGTCGCGTAAGTTGCCACGGCAAGACCCGCAATCGAGAAGACGCCGGTGGCAATCAGCCCTTTATAGAGAGCGCCCATGATGGAGTTGTTGGTGCCGAGCTTGACGAAGAAGGTGCCGGCAATCGAGGTCAGGATGCAGGCGCCGCAAATGGCCAGCGGATAGACCATCGCGCTTTCCAGTATCGGCGTTCCGGCAAAGAAGATCGCCGCAAGCACCATGGTTGCCACCACCGAGACGGCATAGGTCTCGAAAAGGTCGGCCGCCATGCCGGCGCAATCGCCGACATTGTCGCCGACATTATCTGCGATGGTTGCCGGGTTGCGGGGGTCGTCCTCGGGAATGCCTGCTTCGACCTTGCCGACGAGATCGCCGCCGACATCTGCACCCTTGGTGAAGATGCCACCGCCGAGACGGGCGAAGATGGAGATAAGCGAAGCGCCGAAACCGAGCGACACCAGCGCGTCAATCACCTCACGCGATCCGGGCGCATGGCCGAGCACCGAGGTGAGGATGAAATAATAGATGGAAACGCCAAGCAGCGCGAGGCCAGCCACCAGCATGCCGGTGATGGCGCCTGATTTGAACGCGATGTCGAGACCGGCGGCAAGGCTGTGGGATGCGGCTTGTGCGGTGCGCAGATTGGCACGGACGGAGACATGCATGCCGATGAAACCGGCAGCACCCGAAAGCACGGCGCCGATGATGAACCCGATGGCCGCGAGAGCCGACAGCAGATACCAGGCGAGAACGGCGACGATCAATCCGACGATGGCGATGGTGAGATATTGACGGGTGAGATAAGCCTGCGCACCTTCACGGATAAAACCTGCTATTTCACGCATACGCTCGTTGCCCTGATCGGCAGCGAGAACGCTCCTGGTCGTCCATGCCGCGTAAACCACGGACAGGACCCCACATAAAATCACTATGGGTATTACGGTCATGCGCACTTACCTCCCAAAAGGCCGGGTCTCACTCCCTCCCCGGCGTGGCGAACCATGTGCAAGGACAGGGGCGATCAAATGCGCGGCCTGTCCTGTCGTGGCCATTCTTCCCCTCCCAAGGAAAAATGACCTGCGCGGCAAGATTGCGTTGGCGAAAGGCGTGGCGTCAAGCCCACAAATTTGCCTGAAACATGAAAGGGGTAGAGATCGAAGGCGATCTTACGCGGCGTTTCTGCGTGGGGTCAGCAACAGCGACGCCACCAGC
This sequence comes from Agrobacterium sp. K11, assembly GCF_059429395.1. Classification (NCBI taxonomy): domain Bacteria; kingdom Pseudomonadati; phylum Pseudomonadota; class Alphaproteobacteria; order Hyphomicrobiales; family Rhizobiaceae; genus Agrobacterium; species Agrobacterium sp. K11. Next base: position 82,919 of record NZ_JCAHRB010000007.1, read on the forward strand.
ACGAGGCATAGGCCCGCAACCGGCCAGATAACGAGGTTCATGACCGACCAGCCCCAGGCCGTAAACACCTTGCCGGAAGAGAAGGACGACAGCGCTACCGTGCCGAACAGCACGATATCGTGAAAGCCCTGTACCTTGTCTGCCTCATGCGGGCGGTAGCTGGAGGTGATGATGGCGGTAGCGCCGATGAAGCCGAAGTTCCAACCGAGACCGAGGAGAATAAGCGCCGCCCAGAAATTCCACAATTCGACGCCCATATGGGCGACGATGGCGCAGGCGATCAGCACGACGAGACCGGCTGCAACGATTTTTTCCGCACCGAATCGCGCAATCAACATACCGGTGAAGAAACTTGGGCCGAACATGGCGAGAACGTGCCACTGGATGCCGAGCGTCGCAAGTTCGGTGGGAAACCCGCAGCCGACCACCATGGCGAGCGGCGCGCCGGTCATCATGAAGGTCATCAACGCATAGGAACCGATGCCGCAGACCATGCCGGTGACAAACCGGTGCGTGCGCACGATTTCCGACAAAGGCCGTGCCGCCTGCGCGTGGATAGAGGTGGCCTTCGGGTCCGGCAATTTCAGGAATGCCAGAATGGCAATCGCGATGATGCCGAGCGGCACCAGCGCGATGAAAGCACCGGCGAAGGTGACCGGTGCGAAGACATCCTTGCCGAAAATGGCAAGCTGCGGCCCGATGATCGCCGAGACGATGCCACCCGCCAATATCCAGGAAATGGCTTTCGGCTTGTAGAAAGAGGGGGATGCGTCGGCAGCAGCGAAGCGGATTTTCTGCGTGAAGCCGCCGGAAATGCCAATAAGCAGCAGGCCGATCGCAAACAGCCAGAAGTCGGAGCGGAAGAGTGCCACGGCAGCAATGCCGCCGCCGATGGAGCACATCAGCGCGCCGACCATGAAACCCGCCTTGCGGCCGAGAAAACGCGATGCTGCGGCAACGCAGATGGCGCCCAGCGCCACGCCGATGTTGAAACCGGTAAGCGGCGCCGTTGCCAGCGACTTGTCAGCCCCGAGCAACTGGTAACCGGCAAGCGCGCCAACCGAGAAGCTCATAGGTGCTGCCGAGCCCATGATCGCCTGTGCGGCGGTCAGGAGGAAGACGTTGCGCTTCGCCTCGTCCAGTTGAACTTCAAGTCCGGGGACGGAAACGGCGCTCATATCTTCCTCACCTAACGTATTTTAGCGTTTTGCCTCGCCGCGTACCTGCTTGGCAATGCGGTCCAGAACCGCGTTCACCAGCTTCGGCTCGTCATGCTCGAAGAAAGCACGGGCGATTTCGACATATTCCGTGACGATGACGGCGACCGGAACGTCCTTGCGCTCCAGAATCTCGAAAGCGCCGGCACGCAGGATAGCGCGAACGGTGGCATCAAGACGCGACAGCGGCCAGTCTTCCAGAAGTGCGGAGCGCACCAGTGGGTCGATCTTCGTCTGATCGCGGACGACGCCGGACACGATGGAACGGAACCAGGAAGGATCGGCCTTCAGATAGGTATCGCCATCGACTTCCTGACCGAGACGATGTGCCTCGTATTCCGCCACGACTTCCATCACGCCGGTGCCGCCGACATCCATCTGATAAAGTGCCTGCACGGCCGCGAGGCGCGCAGCGCCACGCTGGTTGGCGGGCTTTACCGAAGGCTGGCGCGGTTCGCCGCCATTTTCAACATCCGACATGCGTTCAGCCACCCAGTTTTTTCTTGAGCTCGATCATCGTCAGCGCCGCGCGGGCCGCAAAACCGCCCTTATCCTTGTCAGAACGGCGAACACGTGCCCATGCCTGATCGTCGTTTTCGACGGTGAGGATGCCGTTGCCGATGGCCAGCGATTCGCTGACGGCGAGATCCATCAGGGCGCGGGAGGATTCGTTGGAAACAATGTCGAAGTGGTAGGTCTCGCCACGAATGACCATGCCGAGCGCTACGAAACCATCATATTCCGTGCCTTCGTTGTCGCCGCCATCCAGCGCCATGGCAATGGCAGCGGGGATTTCGAGCGCGCCGGGAACGGTGATGACGTCATAGGTTGCGCCAGCCTCATCCAGCGCGAACTTCGCGCCTTCGAGAAGAGCGTCTGCCATATCGTCGTAAAAGCGTGCTTCCACGATAAGAAGATGGGGTTTGGACATGGGATTTTCCTGAAAAGGTTCGGGCCGGATCATACCTGCTTTTGCGGCGGTCAAACCACGGCTGGCCGTTTTTGGCAAGTAATTTCATGTGTCACCCGCGCAAGAGGCCCCGTTTACCAGACAATTGCGCAGGTTTTCGCCTTATCCGGCGCGGCTTACGAAAATCAGGTTTTCTGGAAAGCCAGATGCACGCCAAGCCCCATCAGCACCGTTCCCGCAGTGCGACGGGCAAGCACCTGCACCCTGCTGGAGCGCTTGAGCCGCCCGACCATCGCGCCCGCCAGAAGCACGCCAACCAGATCGGCGGAGGAAAAAATGAAATTGACGGCAATACCGAGGATCAGCAATTGCAGCCAGATCGGAAAGGCCGCCGCCGGATCAACGAATTGCGGCAGAAACGCCAGAAAGAACAGCGCCGTCTTCGGATTGAGCACGTCGACGATGATGCTGTCGATGAAGGCACGCCTTGCCGATTTCGGTTCGATGGTCAGATTGACGGCCTCACCTTCAAGCTTGCTGCGCAGCATCGAGAAGCCGAGCCAGATGAGATACAGCGCGCCACACAGCTTCACGGCCAGATAAAGCCACGGCACCGCCTGGAACAGCACCGAAAGCCCCGCCGCAGAGGCGACGATATGGAAATAGCAGCCGACATGGATGCCAAGTACCGCCATCAGCCCGGCAAACCGGCCGCGCGCCATGGTCTGCGCCGCCGCATAAAGCATGGCCGGGCCGGGAATATAGGCAAACAGGGCGGTGGTGATGAAAAAGGCTGTCAGCAGTTCGAAAGACGGCATGTCGTAATCCCCCTACCCCGTTTGGGCCTAAAGAAGTCTTTATAGTGTTTGCGCGTCAATCGAAAGCGGAGTGCGGGACAACAACTGATCTGTCGCGATGGCGGAGGGCTGTAAAGTCTATCCGGCATTCTGGCCTTGAGAGGTAATCCAGTCAACGCGCGTCTGCGCGACGGCAAGAGTCTTTTCAGCCCAAGGATTTGGGCTGGCTGGATACCGGCTCAAGGCCGGGAGTGTATTTCAGCACAATAGATGCCGAACGGTGTTACGCCGAGGGAAACTCCGCAAGCCTTGCGGCATATCGCGCCATGGTGTCGACTTCGAAATTGACGAAATCACCCGGTTGGCGCTCACCCCATGTGGTGACTGTGAGCGTATGGCGGATCAGGAGCACGTCGAAATCCGTTCCGTCGACCGCATTGACGGTCAGAGAAGTGCCATCGAGTGCAATGGAACCCTTGGGCGCCACGAATTTCGCCAGATGGTCGGGCGCGCGCAGGCGGATACGGACCGCCTCACCTTCCGGCTCGACAGACAGAATCTCCGCCTTGCCATCGACATGGCCGGAAACGATATGACCGCCAAGCTCGTCGCCAATCTTCAGAGCGCGCTCCAGATTGACGTGCGTGCCCTTCTGCCAGCCCGCAATCGTCGTCAGGCGCAATGCCTCTTCCCAGGCCTCGACCTCGTACCAGCGCTCGTTGCTGCCATCTTCGGGCAGTTTGGTCACCGTCAGGCAGACGCCGCCATGGGAGATCGATGCGCCCATATCGATGGTCTTGGGATCGTAATTGGTCGCCACCCGCAGACGAATGCCTTCCGCCAGAGCTTCAAGCTCGGACACGGTTCCAACATCGGTGACAATTCCGGTAAACATCAAAGCGGCCTTTCATAATCGAAGCAGCGATCCGGCCCGTAGGCGGTTTCGCTGACCAAAACATAATCGCCCGGAATATCGGCACGGCTGAGCGGCGTTTCAATCCCGCCTTCACCAACCACGACCGGGCTTTCAAACAGCATGATACGGTCCACGAGATCGGCTTCAAGGAACGATTTTGCGGCAAAAGCGCCGCCTTCGACCAGAAGTTCCGACATGCCGCGTTCAGCGAGAATGTGAAGGAGGTTCTCGAGGGTTGGTGCTTCAAGGATTTCGACGCCTGCGTCGATCAGTTGTTGGCGGCGGTCGTGGCTACCCCCCTCTGCCCTGCCGGGCACCTCAAGGGAGGAGACAGATGGGGCACTGTCTTGCCATACATCGACTTTTAGAGACCGGGGGTCAAAATTTGAGCGAGCGGGCGGTTGCTTGCCGATCTCCCCCCTTGAAGGCAAGATACCCGGCAGTGCAGAGGGGGATAACGCCGCGACGATTACCGGCACCTCGCGTGCACTCCCCACCAGCTTAGACGTCAACGGTAGTTCAAACTTGCGATCAAGCACGATTCGGACCGGAGAACGATCTTCGAGACCTGCAATTCGAACGGTCAGTTCCGGATCGTCCGCTATCGCGGTACGGATGCCCACGAGGATGCAATCGCAGCGCGCTCTCAGTTCATGCACGGCGTGCCTGGCCTGCGGACCGGTGATCGCTACCTGCCCCTCCCCTTGTCTGCCGATCATGCCATCGGCAGAAATGGCAAGCTTCAGAATCACATGCGGGCGTTTTTTCAGCTGGCGTGTGAGGTAACCCGCAAGCGCTCTCTTGCCTTGTTCGCGCAGCAGGCCTGTTTCCACGACAATGCCCGCCTCCCGCAGGATGGAGTAACCGCGACCGGAAACACGCTCGTCCGGGTCGTCAACCGCCACAACGACACGGGCGACGCCGTATTCGACCAGCGCATTGGCGCAGGGCGGCGTCTTGCCCCAGTGCGAGCAGGGTTCGAGGGTGACATAGGCTGTTGCGCCGCGCGCTGCTTCTCCGGCGATTTCCAGCGCCTGGCGTTCAGCATGGGGGCGGCCGCCAATGGCGGTCACCGCTTCGGCGATGATTTTTCCGTCCTTTACGAGAACGCAACCGACGGAGGGATTGGTCTGGGTTTGACCCTGATGGCGCAGGGAAACCTCGATTGCCCGGGCCATGAATTTTTCGTCATCGGCGCGGCTCGTCACGTCTATGCTCCGGCGTCTGTATCTCGGGCGATCTTGGCGTTGATTTCGGCAATCACGTTCTCGAAATCCTCGGCATGGCTGAAATCGCGATAGACCGAGGCGTAACGCACGAACGCCACGTCATCGAGGCTCTTCAGCGCTTCAAGCACCTGGAGGCCGATTTCTTCCGAGGGGATTTCCGTCTCGCCGGAACTTTCCAGACGGCGGGCGATGCCGGATACGGCCCGCTCGATCCGGTCCCGGTCAACCGGGCGTTTGCGTAACGCGATCTCGAAGGATCGCACCAGCTTTTCCCGGTCGAAGGGCAGCTTGCGGCCGCTTTTCTTGATGACCATCAGCTCGCGCAGTTGCACGCGCTCATAGGTCGTGAAGCGGCCGCCGCAATCGGGGCAGATGCGCCGCCGGCGGATGGAGGTGTTATCCTCCGCCGGACGCGAGTCCTTGACCTGTGTGTCTTCGGAACCGCAAAATGGGCAGCGCATCTCTTTACGTCCTTACATGTACGGATACATCGGGAAACGGTCAGTCAGGCCGACGACCTTTTCGCGCACCGCAGCTTCAACAGGAGCGTTGCCCTCATCCGAGTTGGCGACCTTCAGACCATCCAGCACCTCGACGATCAGCTTGCCGATTTCGCGGAATTCCGCTTCCTTGAAACCGCGCGTCGTGCCGGCCGGCGTGCCGAGACGCACACCCGAGGTGACGAAAGGCTTTTCCGGATCGAAAGGAATGCCGTTCTTGTTGCAGGTGACGTAGGCGCGACCGAGAGCTGCTTCAGCACGCTTGCCGGTGGCGTTCTTCTTGCGAAGGTCAACCAGCATCAGGTGGTTGTCGGTGCCGCCGGAGACGACATCAAGACCACCTTCGATCAGCGTTTCGGCAAGCGCCTTGGCGTTCTTGACGACCTGTGCGGCGTAATCCTTGAATTCCGGCTGCAAAGCTTCACCGAAGGCAACTGCCTTTGCGGCGATGACGTGCATCAGCGGGCCGCCCTGCAGGCCGGGGAAAACGGCGGAGTTGAACTTCTTGGCCAGATCCTCGTCATTGGTGAGGATCATGCCGCCACGCGGGCCGCGCAACGACTTGTGCGTTGTCGTGGTGGCAACGTGGCAATGCGGGAACGGCGACGGATGCTGGCCACCGGCGACGAGACCAGCGATGTGGGCCATATCGACCATCAGATAGGCGCCGACTTCATCGGCGATCTCGCGGAAGCGCTTCCAGTCCCAGATACGGGAATAGGCGGTGCCGCCGGCAAGGATGAGCTTCGGCCGGGTTTCCTTGGCCTTGCGCTCCACCTCGTCCATGTCGAGCAGGTTGTCGCCTTCGCGCACGCCGTAAGACACGACGTTGAACCACTTGCCGGACATGTTGACCGGCGAACCGTGCGTCAGATGGCCTCCGGAGTTCAGGTCGAGACCCATGAAGGTGTCGCCCGGCTGGAGCAGCGCGAGGAACACGGCCTGGTTCATCTGCGAACCGGAATTTGGCTGGACGTTGGCGAAGTTGACGCCGAACAGCTTCTTGGCGCGCTCGATGGCAAGCTCTTCAGCAATGTCTACGAACTGGCAGCCGCCGTAATAACGCTTGCCCGGATAACCTTCGGCATATTTGTTGGTCATGATCGAACCCTGCGCTTCAAGCACAGCGCGGGAAACGATGTTTTCCGAGGCGATCAGTTCGATCTCGTGGCGCTGGCGACCCAGTTCCTTCTCGATCGCGCCGAAAATATCCGGATCGACTTCGGCAAGCGGACGGGAGAAGAAAGCATCTGTGTTCGACATGGTGAAGGCTCCTGAAACAGTAATGCGATGGCGTCTTAGCGCCCTGCCCGAACAAGAGCAATACGGGCAGCGAGATTTGCCCGTCAAACTGCGACGTTGCGACAAAAAACGGCAGCTGTTTTTTCAAAACCAGCAGCGAAAATGAAAAAAAAGCCGCACCCGACGGGGTGCGGCCTTTCACTTAAATATAAAAACCTGATGGCAGCGCCGGATCAGTTGCGCGGCAACAGGTCGTCGTCGACAGGTCCAGCCGGCTGTTCGATGCCGGTGGTGGTGTTGAGCGCCAGTTCGGCGTTGCCGTCCTTTTCATAGATGTCGTCGCGGAACTGCACCACGCCGTCCTTCGCCGACCATGCGGTGATGTAGACGAAATAGACAGGCACTTCCTGCGCCAGCTTGATCGGTGTGTTGACGCGGGTGGCGATGACGCGTTCCATTTCCTGACGCGACCAGCCGGGCGTGTCGCGCAGCAGCCAGCTTGTGAGGTCGCGCACGTTCTGTACGCGCACGCAGCCGGACGATTCGAACCGCATCAGCTTGTTGAACAGGCCCTGCTGCGGCGTGTCGTGCATATATTCGTTGTTCGGATTGTGGAAGTTGATCTTCGTCGAGGACATGGCGTTGATCTTGCCGGGGTCCTGGCGGAACATCAGGTTCGGTGCCTTTGGCGCAAACCAGTCGACCGCCGTCGGCGAAACTTCCTGTCCCTTGCCGTCGATGAGGCGGATGTTGTTCCGCTCCAGATAGGTCGGGTCCTTCTGCATCAGCGGCACGATGTCCTTTTCGACGATCGAGCGCGGCGCTGTCCAGTAAGGGTTGAGGATGACTTCGTAAATCTTGGAATTGATGACGTGCGTCGGGCGGCTGGCGCGACCGACGACGGCGGTGTTGCGCAGGACGACGCGCTCATTCTCAACCGCTTCGATGGCAGCGGCCGGAATGTTCACCATCAGGTGACGCTGGCCGAGATCGCCGGACATGGACTGAATGCGCACGAGGTTGGTCTGCAACTGGGCCAGACGGATCTGGGCTGAAACATTGAGCGCCTTGGTCGTATATTCGCCGCTGACACCATCGGCGGGAAGGCCGTGGCGGGCTTGGAAGCGCTTCAACGCACCATCGACGTAAGAGTCGAAGGCGCTGGAAATGCCAGCTTCGCGCGGCAGGTCGCCGGAAACCATCAGTCGCTGGCGAAGCGCCTGAACGGAAGGATCGGAAACGCCGATCTGGAGACGCTGCTGGGTGACGGGCACGTCCGGCCAGCCGCCATTCTGCACGATCTGCTGATATTGCATGATCGCCTGCTGCATGTAGACAGGCGCTTCCCGTCCGAGAACCGGGTTGTTGGAAACGACGCCAACGGCGGAACGCGACGAATTCGCGTCGAACTGGTCATCCCAGTTGCCGCGGCGCGACGAGCCCATGAGATCGTTGAGCGCATTCTGCGCCAGGGCCGGCGCGGCAAGCGCGGCAACACCAACGGAAACAGCCGAGCGCAGAAGCGCACGGCGCGATACGGATTCGGAAACGGATTTTTTTGTCATTCTACCTACCAGCCACTCTCTTCGGCATTCTCAACAATGCCTAAATCAATATGATTAACAAACACGTACAACGTGTCTGCCGGCCGGTAATGCTCAATACCCATGGTCTGGGCGCTATTGTCTGGCAGAACAGTCGGGACTTGCCACGACAGCAGGAGAAACCGCCGGCTCCTTCACCTTTGCGGGTCCCATATCAATATGGCCAATTCGTGTCACGGGCCTTTTCTCACGAAGCTGTGTATGCCTGCAAAACAGGGCGAAAACGCACCTAGTAGACCGGGCTTGACACGCCCAGGTGAACGGCGCCTCGAACACGAATCCGCAAGCCGGAGGCAAACCGATGCCCCCGACTCTAACAGTGAAACCGCCGCGGAATTAGAGGCGATAAGCGATCGAGTCGTTCCAAAAGCGATCGAGGCGCTGCAGCAGCTTGTTCATTTCGGAGAACTCGCCGGTGCCGATGCCGCCGACCTTTTCGATCGAGCCGACGTGGCGCTCGTAGAGGTGAGCAACCGTTTCGGCGATTTCCTGGCCTTTTTCAGTCAGGCTGATGCGGACCGAGCGGCGGTCGACACGCGAGCGCTGGTGGTTGATGAGACCGAGGTCTACGAGCTTCTTGACGTTGTAGGAGACGTTCGATCCGAGGTAATAACCACGCGAACGAAGCTCGCCGGCCGTCAGTTCGGAATTGCCGATGTTGAACAGCAGGAGCGCCTGAACGGCGTTGACATCATCGCGACCCTGACGATCGAACTCGTCCTTGATGACATCGAGGAGGCGGCGGTGGAGACGTTCCACCAGGTGCAGCGACTCCATGTAGAGCGAACGGATGGTATCTTCATGTGCGTCGGCAACAACGGCCTGCGGCTTTGCTTTGCTATTGATCATGACTGCCTCACTGTTTTGTTTGGCGGTGTGTTTGTTTGTCTCCCGCCTTGAGTGAGAACCTAATCAATGCGCATAAAATTCTACTTAAAAGCTACGATTAACAAATGCTTACCTGCATTTTCCCAAGTGGGTCAAACTTGTGGCGAAGCGGGACTGGCTTATCACCATGCATTACAAATCAAAGACTTAGCAATAAAATTCGACCGAAAACCAGGCTGAATTGCTTTATTCTTATGGTAAATCAATTCTTGCGCGCTCTTCATTCTGGCGCTGATCGAGCCAAAAAGCGACCAGGAATAGTATATAAATGGTTGCCACGAGACCGTGCATGACGGGTACAAGCGTGTTGGCGCCGAAGATATATGGCCACACCTTATACATGGCGATCTGGGTGCCGGCACCCAAGACCCACATGACTGCCCCCCAGGAGGCGCCGAGCCAGAGACCGAGCGCCGCGACCGGGAAAATCACCGCAAGCGCACTACCCGCCACTCGCCATGGCAGGTTAAGCATATCGAACCGCCCATGCCCGCCGAGAGAATATCCCGTCAGCATCGCCCAATATTGCAGGCCGAACCAGAAACAGGAAACCGCGACCAGCCTCATGAAGACCAGAAAGAGGATTTCCGTCAGCGGACGTTTCGGCAGAGGTTGAGAATCAGGTTCCATGGCCGGAAGATACGGTTTCGACGGGCGGGCGACCAGCCCATATTGAATTCGGCGGCTTGCCTTGTCAAAGCACCCTCGCCCACCGGGGAAGTCCAGGGGGAAACATTGTCGCATTCGCATGGCGCTTGCTTCGTGTTATGCAGCTTTCCTGACTTGGGTGGGATACGAAGGACATTCTTACATGCAGGACAAAACGCATCTGGTCGACGCGATCACCGGCCATCGCCGCATGCGCCGCAATCGCAAGGCCGACTGGACTCGCCGTCTGGTTCAGGAAAGCCGCCTGACCGTCGATGATCTCATCTGGCCGGTCTTCATTGTACCGGGCAGCAATATCCTCGATCCCATACCGGCGATGCCCGGCGTAAACCGCATGAGCGTCGACAAGCTGGTCGAAGCGGCGAAGGAAGCCGCCGATCTCGGCATTCCGGCGATTGCGACCTTCCCGAATATCGAGATGGACTTGCGCGACGAGACCGGCTCGAATGCGCTCGAGGCCAACAACCTCATCAATCAGGCGACCATCGCGGTCAAAAAAGCGGTTCCGAATATCGGCATGATCACCGATGTTGCGCTCGATCCCTTCACCAGCCATGGGCATGACGGCATTCTGCGCGGCGATGAAATCGTCAATGACGAGACCGTGGATCAGGTCGTTCGTGCTGCAATCCTTCAGGCCGATGCCGGTTCGGACATTATTTCTCCGTCCGAGATGATGGATGGCCGCATCGGCGCCATCCGCCGCGGCCTGGATGCGGCCGGGCACCAGAACGTCGGCATCATGGCCTATGCCACGAAATTCTCCTCCGGCTATTACGGTCCGTATCGCGAGGCCATTTCGACGGCCGGACTGCTGAAAGGGGACAAGAACAGCTATTACATCAGCCCCGCCAACGGCATGGAGGCAATCCGCGACGCAGCGCTCGACGTGGAAGAAGGTGCTGACATGCTGATGGTCAAACCGGGCTTGCCCTATCTCGACATCTGTTGGCGGCTGAAAGAGAATTTCGGGCTGCCCACATTCGCCTATCAGGTGTCCGGTGAATATACCCAGATCAAGGCAGCGGCCATGCATGGCTGGATCGACGGGGAGCGCGTGATGATGGAAACGCTTCTCTGTTTCAAGCGTGCAGGCTGCGATGGCATTCTGAGCTATTTCGCAGTGGAAGCCGCGCGCAAACTCGCGAAGGGCTGACAGCCGACGCTTATTGTATTCGGTCGTTTTCTTCCCATATTGTTTGCTGACACGGAATGCTGCCTGACGAAAAGCGCGTTTCGAGCTGTCATGTCTTCTCAGGAGAAAACGACCGATGAACCTCGACCAGAACCCTACCTATGTCGCACCGGACGACTGGCGCGCCTATAGCGGCGTACTGAGCCGACGCATCTTCGCTTTTCTGATCGATTACGCGATCGTTCTCCTGCTGTGCATTCCAGCCGCCGTGATCGTCTTCTTTCTCGGCGTGATTACGCTGGGTCTCGGCTTCTTCCTCTATCCGGCCTTGTTCGTCATCGTCGCGGTCCTTTATTTCGGCGTAACGCTCAGCGGCCCGTCGCAGGCCTCACCCGGCATGCGGGCGATGGGCATCGCGATGGCGCGCATGGACGGACGGCGAATCGATTTCCTTCTGGCCACCGTGCACATTGCGCTTTTCTGGATCATCAACTCGGTTTTGACGCCGCTTATCCTGCTTGCAGGCCTGTTTACGGAGCGCTCGCGCCTCGTTCATGACTTCCTGCTCGGCACCGTCATGGTCAGAACCTACTGATATAAGGGAAAGCCACGAAAACGTGGCTTCCATATCAGGCAAATACCGCATGGTGCAGTTGACGTTTTCCGTCATTTTGCCATTCTGTGACATTATGCATGTCGCTTGAAGCGTCGCCGCACCCCGTGAAATCGCGGCGCGCTTTCACAACAGACGCAGGAGGCGATCACGGTTCGATGAACACGCAGGCGACGCCCTCTCCCCAATTCTATCTTACGGCACCGGCCACCTGCCCCTACTTGCCGAACCAGATGGAGCGGAAGGTTTTCACGCATCTGGTCGGCCCGCGTGCGTCGGAAATGAACGACCTTCTGACCCAGGGCGGCTTCAGGCGTTCACAGAACATCGCCTATCGTCCGGCGTGCGAAACCTGTCGAGCTTGCGTTTCCGTGCGCATCCTTGCCGAACAGTTCCAGCCGACGAAATCGATGCGGCGCGTTCTCTCCATCAACAAGGATGTCGTCGCTACCGTTCATGCCGCTGAGCCATCCACCGAACAGTTCTCACTGTTTCGCCGCTATCTCGACCATCGGCACCAGTCAGGCGGCATGTCCGACATGTCGGCGCTCGACTATGCGATCATGATCGAAGACACGCACGTCAACACCCGCATCATCGAATACCGTGTGCGAGAGCCCGGCTCCGGCATCGATTCCAGCAAACGAGGTGAACTTCTCGCCGTAGCGCTGAGCGATGTGATGAGCGACGGGCTGTCGATGGTCTATTCCTTCTTCAACCCCGATCTAGAAAAGCGCTCGCTCGGCACTTTCATGATCATGGATCACATCACCCGCACACGCGCGCTCGGCCTGCCGCACGTCTATCTTGGCTACTGGGTCGATGGTTCTGAAAAGATGGGCTACAAGACGCGCTACCACCCGCAGGAGCATCTGACACCGCGCGGGTGGGAGGTTTATAAGCCTACGGTAGAAGAATAGTTCGCCAAACAGTCAAAACCGTATGCTAAACTCCATTTAAACTTTGGAGTACTTCAAATGAAAGCAACGATTTGCGAGATTGGCGAAGCCGCTGGTATTGTTATACCAAAGGATATGCTTGAACGGCTTGGATGGAAGACAGGCGACGTTCTTGATCTAAGTGTATACGGCAACATGCTTGAATTGCGTGCTGCCGGTGGTCTTGATGAAGAACTGACGGATGATTTTAATCGGCAGCTCGAACACGCGCGGATTGCGATGCGCAAATACCACGTTGCGCTAAGAACGCTCGCCAAGTCCTGAAACAGCGACCATCAAAGACGTCCCGAGTAATCGCTCGGGACGTCTTTCAGCTGTTACCCGCCAAATTTCCCGCTACGCGGAAAGCCCTTCGGTACGGTGCGGCCAACGGTGGCGCGGTCTGCCAGCCATTCGCGCAATTCCTCACCGACCTTGGTGAAGAGGCGCCCGGCCGTGTCGGACCAGCTCAAGCCGTCTGCGAGCGCGAAACATTTCACATCAACCACGCCGCCGTCCTTGTAGCGTTGCAGGCGCACGCCCTTGCCGCGTGACATTTCCGGCACCTGCGACAGCGGGAAGGCCAGAAGCTTGCGGTTTTCGCCAACGACGGCGACATGGTCGCCAGTAACAGGTACGGCGAGCTTGGCTTCGTCAGGCATGGCGACATTCATGATCTGCTTGCCCTTGCGGGTATTTGCGACCATTTCGCTTTCGGCCACGATGAAGCCGTTGCCGCCAGTCGAGACGAGCAGAAGCTTGCGCGACGGATCGTGAACGAAGGCCGTCAGGATGTCCTGATCGTTCTCCATATCGACCATGATGCGGATCGGCTCGCCATGGCCGCGACCGCCCGGCAGCTTGTCTGCGCCGAGCGTGTAGGCCTTGCCGCCGGTGGTCAACAGCAGCAACTTGTCGGTCGTCTGCGCCGGGAAGGCGAGCTTCGGGCCATCGCCCTCCTTGAAGGTGAGAGCCGACGTATCGGACATATGCCCCTTCAGCGCCCTGATCCACCCCTTCTGCGAGATGACGATGGTGACCGGTTCCTTTTCGATCATCGCCTGCTGGATGGCCTCGATGTCGGCATCCGGCGCATCCGCAAACTGCGTGCGGCGACGGCCGATCTCGGTTGCCTTGGCATATTTCTTTTTGACCTCGCCGATTTCCCAGGCGACGGTCTGCCATTGCTTTTCATCGGAGGCGAGCAGACCCTCGATTTCAGCCTTCTCGCTGCTGAGTTCGTCGAACTCCTTGCGGATTTCGAATTCCTCAAGCTTGCGCAGATTGCGCAGACGCATGTTAAGGATGGCTTCGGCCTGATTATCGGTGAGCGACCACTTGGCCATCATCACCTGTTTCGGTTCGTCCTCCTCGCGGATGATACGGATCACCTCATCGAGATTGAGATAGGCGACCAGCAGGCCGCCCAGAATCTCGAGCCTGCGATCGATGGCCGCAAGACGATGGCGGGAACGGCGGACCAGCACGTCCTTGCGGTGTGCCAGCCATTCGCTCAGCACCTCGTTCAGCGCCATGACCTTCGGCACCCTGCCAAGCGACAGTACGTTCATGTTGAGCGGCAGGCGGCTTTCAAGGTCGGACAGACGGAACAGCGATTCCATCAGCAGCGTCGCGTCGACGGTGCGGTTTTTCGGAACCAGCACGATACGTACGTCTTCGGCCGATTCGTCGCGGACATCCTCAAGCAGCGGCAGTTTGCGGGCGAGCAGCAGCTCGGCGATCTTTTCGATCAGCCGCGATTTCTGCACCTGGAACGGGATTTCGGTGATGACGATCTGATAGCCGCCACGTCCGAGGTCTTCCGTTTCCCATTTGGCGCGCACGCGGAAACCACCGCGCCCGGTCTTATAGGCTTCGAGAATATTCTCGCGGCTTTCGATGATCACGCCGCCGGTCGGCAGGTCGGGGCCGGGAATGAATTCCACCAGCTTTTCAACCGTCGCATCCGGATGCTTGATGAGATGCAGAGCTGCGTCGCACAGTTCATGGGCGTTGTGCGGCGGGATGGACGTCGCCATGCCGACGGCGATGCCGGAGGCACCGTTGGCAAGCAGATTGGGGAACGCGCCCGGCAGGACGACCGGCTCCTCGTCTTCCTCATTATAGGTAGCGCGGAAGTCAACCGCGTCCTCGCCGATGCCTTCGAGCAGCAGCGCTGCCACATCGGTCATGCGTGCTTCGGTATAACGATAGGCGGCGGCGCCGTCGCCATCGATATTGCCGAAATTGCCCTGCCCGTCCACGATCGGATAACGCTGCGAGAAATCCTGCGCGAGACGGACCAGCGCATCGTAGACCGACTGGTCGCCATGCGGATGGAACTTACCGATAACGTCACCGACGATACGGGCGCATTTCTTGAAAGCCGAGTTGGGGCGGATGCCCATTTCGCTCATGGCGTGGATGATGCGGCGGTGAACCGGCTTCAGTCCATCGCGTACATCCGGCAGCGCACGATGCATGATCGTGGACAAGGCGTAAGCGAGGTAGCGCTCTTCAAGCGCCGCCTTCAAATCGACCGGATGAATGTTATCGTCTCCGCCTGACGGAGGTACAAGATTTTTTCCCATGGTGCTTGACTAGCGGAAATGCCGATTCCCGGCAAGGAATTCGGGGGTCTCGGCTGTGGACGAAACGACGCCTTTTGTGAGGATTTTTATTAACTGCGTTGCGAATGCCGCAATGCCGCCGTCATACGAATCGATCTAAATCCTGTAGACCTTTGAATAATCGCGAATATAAATGTCACCATTCACATTTAGAACACGGTGCACATCCGCACATTGAGGGAAGAAACACTATGAGACTGAAATCCACCCGGCAGATTCTTTTCGCAAGTGCCGCGCTTCTCGCGCTTTCCGCACCGGCATTCGCACTGGATGGCAACGACGTTCTGAAAAAGATCAATGCCGCCTACGCCGCGCAGGGCGGTGAAATTGCCGCCGGATCCGTCGCCGTCAACGGCGACACGGTGACGCTGAACGGCGTGACCTTCAATGCGGCTGCCGATCCGGCCAAAAAAATTCCGGTCGGCAACGTCACCCTTGAAGGCGTCGAGGAAAACAACGGCGGCTACAAGATCAAGAACGCGCGCTTCGACAATGTCGATTACAAGCAGGAAAACGTGGAGATCAAGGCTAACGACATCTACATGTCAGGTCTCACCATCCCTGCCGATGCGACGACGGGCACGATTGACGCGCTGATGTTCTACGACGAGGCGCATAGCGGTCCGATTTCCGTCTCCATCGACGGCAAGCAGGCTTTCTCGCTCGAGGAAAGCAGCGCAACGATGTCAGTCAGCGACGACAAGGCCTCGATCGGCTTCGATCTCGACGCATCCGGCTTCAAAGCCGATCTCAGTGAAGTCAACGATCCGGCCACGAAGGACGCAATTGAAAAGCTCAATCTGCAGGCCCTTTCCGGCAACATGACCATGAGCGGAAGCTGGGAAGTCGCCTCCGGCACCGTAGACGTCGAGGAATATGCCATCGACCTCGACAAGGTCGGCCGTCTCAACATGTCGTTCGGTTTCTCCGGTTACACACTCGCCTTCATCAAATCGATGCAGGAGACGGTGAAGGCGCAGGCTGCAAATCCGAACAAGGAACAGGCGGAACAGGCAGCGGGCCTTGCCATGCTCGGCCTGATGCAGCAGCTTTCCTTCGTTAATGCCGAAATCAGCTTCGAAGATGCCAGCATCACCAAGCGCGCCATCGACTACGCTGCAAGCCAGCAGGGTATGACCAGCGATCAGCTTTCCCAGACCATCAAGGGCATGGCGCCGATCATGATGGCTTCGCTCAACGTTCCGGAATTGCAGAACATGGTGTCGGCTGCGATCAACGCCTATATCGATAATCCGAAGAGCTTCTCTATCTCGGCCGAACCGGAAAAGCCGGTTCCCTTCCCGATGATCATGGGCGCCGCCATGGGCGCGCCGAACACCCTGCCGACAATGCTCGGCGTCACGGTGACGGCAAACGAATAGCACAACAAAAAGCCCCGGTTCCGCCGGGGCTTTTTACTTCTGGTCAGTGGATTGAGGCTGTCGCTCCATCCTGCTTGTCGTGCAGGGCGAAACGGTCGATCATATGGGCGCTCGCTTCGTTGACGCCGATTACCTCGACCGTCTTGCCGGTCTTGCGGAATTTCAGCACGACCTTGTCCAGCGCACCGACAGCCGAGATATCCCACAGATGCGCCTGTGTGACGTCGATGGTGACCGTTTCCACGTCTTCGGCAAAATCGAAGGCGGCGATGAAGCTTTCCGTCGAGGCGAAGAAAATCTGCCCGTCGACGCGGTAGATGCGGTGCCGACCATCCGCGACAAGCTCTGGACGAACGTGGAAGAGTTTTGAAACCTTCCCCGCGAAAAACACGCCGGAGAGAAGCACGCCTGCGAGCACGCCTTTTGCGAGATCATGGGTCGCCAGCACGGTCCCGACCGTTACCAGCATGACGATGCTGGAAGACGGTGGATTGCGGCTGAGATCGAGAATCGAACGCCACGAGAAGGTGCCGATCGAAACCATGATCATGACAGCCACAAGAGCGGCCATTGGAATGATGCGGACAAGATCATCCAGCACCAGAATGAGGAACAGCAGGAAGGCGCCCGCCACAAAAGTGGACAGCCTGCCCCTGCCGCCGGATCTGACGTTGATGACCGACTGGCCGATCATGGCGCAGCCGCCCATCCCGCCGATCAGCGCGGAGGCGATGTTGCCTGTCCCCTGCCCGATGCATTCCCGGCTCTTGTTGCTGCCGGTATCTGTCATGTCGTCAACGATCTGTGCCGTCAGCAGGGATTCCAGGAGACCGACGGCAGCCAGCGCTGCGGAATAGGGAAAGATGATCTGCAGCGTTTCGAAAGTCAGCGGCACCTGTGGCAGGGCGAAGACCGGCAGCGTCGAGGGCAGCTCGCCGAGATTGCCGACGGTGCGGATATCCATGCCGAAAAACACCGCCACGCAGGTCAAAACGACGATGGCGACCAACGGCGACGGGATGATTTTCGTGACCAGCGGGAAGAGATAGATGATCGCAAGACCAGCCGCGATCATGACGTAGGTTGCGACAGGCACGCCTATCAGCTCGGGCAATTGCGCCATGAAGATCAGGATCGCCAGCGCATTGACGAAGCCGGTCATGACCGAGCGCGAGACGAAGCGCATCACCCGCCCGAGCCTTGCAAAGCCCGCAGCGATCTGCAGCACACCCATGAGGATGGTCGCCGCAAAGAGATATTGCAGGCCGTGTTCCTTCACCAGCGTCACCATCAGGACGGCTGTGGCGGCGGTTGCCGCGGAAATCATGCCCGGACGGCCACCGGTGAAGGCGCAGACGCAGGCAATGGCGAAAGAAGCAAACAACCCCACCTTCGGATCGACGCCGGCGATGACGGAAAAGCCGATTGCTTCGGGAATGAGCGCGAGTGCGACGACGATGCCGGAAAGCACATCGCCGCGAATATTGGAAAACCACTCACGTCTGTAAGTCTGAAATCTGTTCATTTGATTTTTTCGCAAAGTATCACGCACCGGCCGGAAACGTGTCCGGTAGATTGAAAAAGAATGTCGGTGCTTTGCGTTGTCTGGCGGATCGGCGGCCAGAAGAGCCACCCGGAATTTCACCGGGTCCGTGGTGAATGCTCCACCTATAGACGGCAAAAAAGCGGGCAGCAAGTTGTCTACCCGCCTTTCGATGCTGGCGATGCGCCTTACGAGGCTTCGCTGCGACCAATATTGGTGTTGTGCTGGGTTGGGCCGGTTCCCGACCAGTCGACCCTGCGGGTTGCGAACATGGTGGCAGCAATGGCGATGAAAGATATCAACGCGCCGGCCAGCAGCGCATATTCATCCTCATTCAGAACCAGATACATGACCCCATAAGCCACCGCCAGAACCGTAAACAGGGCTATCCCGTTCTGACGGCTATCGGTTGCGCTTCCGAGATAGGAGGAGATCAGGAGCGCTGTCAGAAGCGACGCCGCAGCATAGGCGATGGTGAAGCCCGTATGTTCCGCAAGTGCGAGCAGCAGCACGTAGAAAACGATCAGCGCCAGCCCCGTCAGCACGTACTGGATCCAGTGCACGCTGCTGCCGCCCCTCAGTTCGACGATGAAGACGGCCAGGAACACCAGAGAGATGAAGCCTATCGAATATTTGAGTGTCCGGGCGATGATCTGGTAGAATTTCACGGGCTCGACGAGGTTGATCCTCATCAGGCTGTCGGTCAGCGGCAGGCGCGAACTCTCGACCACGCGGTCTATGCCCCTTGCGAGATAGGGGATTGTCCAGTTGGCCGTGAAATCCGAGGCTGTGACGGTCTTTTCCTCCGGCAGGAACAGGCCTTCAAAGCCGGGATGCGGCCAGTTGGCCTTGGCCGCCAAACTGGTGGTCTGGCCGGCGGGCGCGACGGCAAAGCTGCCGGAACCATTCAGGGAGAAGGATATATCGAAATCGAAGCCTTTCTCGACAAGGCCTCTTTCGATCGATCTGTGCACGCCGGCATCGGACCTGATGGACATGTCCTGCGCACCCGTGCGGGGCGCTATGACAGAGATATCACGCATGCCGGGATCGAACGGCAATACGGAACCGCCATCGATCCTGACACCGGCGCTCGAGCGAATGCCGGTCATATCCTGTATGCTGAGAACGAGAATGGCGCTGTCGAGGCGGGGCGTGCCGGAGAAGCGGGCGAGATCCTGAAGGATGCCGGCACCGAACCGGCCTTTGAGGACAAGGTCGCCATTATAGACCGGCAGGCTGTAGATCGACAGCCGCTTCTCCTCGGTCTTCAGATCGGCCGTGACATCAAGCGTTTCCGGCATGACCAGCGCCCATTCGGTCGTGCGATCGACGATGCTCTGGCCGTTCACCTCGCGGCGTCTTTCCACGTCGAAAGGCACGGCGAGATAAGGGCCGTTCACCACCTGATCGCCACCCCAGCCGCTGGCGATACGGCCCGAAACATCCTCGGCCCGCGAGGCGCGCTCTTCCGTCAGCGCCCAGACGAGAAGCAGCGGTACGAGCAGAACCATCGATATGAAACCGATCATCAGAAACTTGGCGCCCGGTGAGCGCAGGCTGACGGCGAAGCCGTTGCGAGGCGGGGCTGGCGGCATCTGCCCACCGGCCGGGGCGAGGTCTTTTTCCGATTCATGTGCCATTCTGAAATCCTTATAAATATGATCGCGCCGCAACCCCAAGCGAAGTTCGGCTGGCGCTGTCCCAAGTTTAAAATCCCCGATAGTCTTTGCGTCCCCAAAATGAGCGCAAAACTATACTGGAATCGGATTCCGGCTGATTACGTTCGGAATTCCGTTAAACTCGCGGTAAAATTGTGACTTTCCCACGTTCGTTGCAGAAACAGAAAGGGCCGGCGTCGCCGCCAGCCCTTTTGTTCAAAACCCGTGGCGGTTGAGATCAGTCCTTCTTGGACGGAACCACGCGCAGCGCCAGCTCGCGAAGCTGGGTCGGCGTTGCCGGGGACGGCGCGTTCATCAGCAGGTCCTGCGCCTGCTGGTTCATCGGGAACAGCGTGATTTCGCGCAGGTTCTTCGCACCAACCAGAAGCATGACCACACGGTCGATACCGAAGGCGCAACCGCCGTGCGGAGGCGCACCGTACTGGAAGGCGCGGTAGAGACCGCCGAAGCGCTCTTCCACGTCGCTCTGCGACAGGCCGACCTTTTCAAAAGCCTTGACCATCAGCTCGGGCGACTGGTTACGGATAGAGCCGGAGGCGATTTCGAAGCCGTTGCAGACCGCGTCATACTGGAAAGCCTTGATGGAGAGCGGATCCTGTCCTTCCAGCGCTTCCATGCCACCCTGCGGCATGGAGAAGGGGTTGTGGGCGAAATCGATCTTCTTTTCTTCGTCGTTATATTCGAAGAAGGGGAAATCGACGATCCAGCACATTTCGAAACGGTCGCGGTCAATCAGGTTCAGCTCGTCGGCGGCACGGGTGCGCGCCTCGCCGGCAAACTTGTAGAACTTGGCGGGATCGCCCGCGACGAAGAAGCAGGCGTCGCCCGCCTCAAGGCCGAGCTGCTGGCGCAGCGCCTCGGTGCGTTCCTCGCCGATGTTCTTGGCAAGCGGACCGGAGCCGGCAACCTTGCCTTCTTCTTCCTTCCAGAAGATGTAGCCGAGGCCCGGCTGGCCCTGGCTCTGCGCCCAGGCGTTCATGCGATCGCAGAATGCACGCGACCCACCGGTCTTGGCCGGGATAGCCCAAACCTGCACCTTGGGGTTGGAGGCGATCATGTTGGCGAAAACCTTGAAGCCCGAGCCATCGAAATGTTCGGTCACGGCTTCCATGACAATCGGGTTGCGCAGGTCCGGCTTGTCGGAGCCGTATTTACGGATCGATTCGTCATAGGGAATGCGCGGCCATTCTTTCGTCACCGGCTTGCCTTCGGCAAACTGTTCGAAAACGGCCGTCATCATCGGCTCCATCGTGGTCCAGACGTCTTCCTGGGTCACGAAGCTCATTTCGACGTCGAGCTGGTAGAATTCGCCCGGCAGACGGTCTGCACGCGGGTCTTCATCGCGGAAGCATGGAGCGATCTGGAAGTAGCGGTCGAAACCGGCCACCATCAGAAGCTGCTTGTACTGCTGAGGGGCCTGCGGCAGCGCGAAGAACTGGCCTTCGTGGATGCGCGAGGGAACGAGGAAGTCGCGCGCGCCTTCCGGCGAGGATGCGGTGAGGATCGGCGTCGTATATTCGGCAAAGCCCAGATCGCCCATACCCTTGCGCATGGAGGAGATGATCTGCGTGCGCTTGACGATGTTCTTGTGCAGGGTTTCGCGGCGCAGGTCGAGGAAGCGATACTTCAGGCGAACATCTTCGGGATATTCAGGCTCACCGAAGACGGGCAGCGGCAGTTCCTTGGCAACGCCCAGAACCTCGATCTCCTGCGCATAAAGCTCGATCTCGCCAGTGGCCATGCCCTTGTTGATGGTGTCTTCGGACCGCGCCTTGACGAGACCGTCAATGCGGATCACCCATTCACCGCGCACCGTCTCGGCAACCTTGAAGGCCGGGCTATCGGGGTCGGCCACGACCTGGGTAATGCCGTAGTGGTCGCGAAGGTCGATAAAGAGAACGCCGCCATGATCTCGCACGCGATGAACCCAACCGGAAAGGCGAACGGTTTCGCCGACGTCGGACTTGCGGAGAGCGGCACAGGTGTGGCTGCGGTAACGATGCATTTTAATATCCTGGAGCGTGTCGTGGGCCAGATGGGCGGCACTGTCGAAATTTGCCGGAAAAGCGCATGACCAGCCCGATTTGTCAAGGCAAAGCACAACAATGTCGCGTTCAGCCTGTCCTTTCGCGCACCTTCGCTTTAGATAGTGCTTATTCAGCCCGCCAAACCGAGTCGGCCCGCAATGAGCCAGATCAGACCTCTTATCCCGCTTCTCGTCACCGCCGGCATTCTGATTGGCGGCAACGGTCTGCAGGGAACCTATATCGCGCTGCGGGGCCTGTCCGAAGGGTTTTCGGCCAGCACCATCGGCCTCATCAGCGCCGCCTACAGCATCGGATTCGCGCTCGGCTGCATTTCGGTGACGCGCCTTCTGCGCAAGATTGGCCATATCCGCACCTTCGCCACTATGGCGGCGGTCGCATCGGCCGCCTCGATCGCCATGCCGCTTGTCCTTCATCCCTTGTTCTGGATGTTGATGCGCTTCGTCATCGGTATTGCGGTCGCCTGTCTTTTCGCCGCGATCGAAAGCTGGATCAATGCGCAGGTGACGAATTCCAACCGTGCGCGCACGCTGTCCATCTATCGTTTCGTCGATCTCGGTTCCGTAACGCTCGCCCAATATATCATCCCCGTCGCCGGCATTGACGGGCCTGTGGTGTTTTCGCTGATCGCCATGGCGCTCACGCTGTCGCTGGTGCCGATCTCGATTGCCGACAAATCCAACCCCGCGCCGCCGAAACAGATCCCGTTCAATCTTTTCGCGGTGTGGCGCATCTCACCGCTTGCCGTCGTCGGCTGCGTGGCTGTCGGCCTCAGCATGGCGGCTTTTCGCAACATCGGGCCAATCTATGCCGAACAGATCGGCCTTTCCGTCACCGCCATCGCCACCTTCATGAGTGCGGGCATCATCGGCGGCGTGGTCTTGCAATATCCGCTCGGCGTCTATTCCGACCGTTACGACCGCCGCATCATCATTCTCGCTACCACGGCCTGCTCCGTGATTGTCGGTCTGTTTCTCGCCCTGTTCGCCGGCTCGGACGAATGGAGCAACATCATCGGCGTCTTCGTGTTCGGCGCCTTTGCCCTGCCGCTCTATTCACTGAGTTCCGCCCATGGCAACGACCATGCCAAAGAGGGCGAACATGCGATGGTGTCTGCCGGGCTGCTGTTCTTCTGGTCGGTGGGTGCAACCGTCGGGCCGCTGCTCGCCTCCGTCCTGATCGACCAGTTCGGTCCCAAAGCGCTGTTCAGCTACACGGCCGCGATCCAGATCGTTTTCATCGCCTACACCATATACCGGCTACGGGTGCGCGAGGGAGTACCCGTTGAGGAGCGGAACTGGCGGTTCCGCCCGCTTTTGCGCACCTCGGCCTATTTTCAGAAGCTGGCCGCCCCTGCACCACCCAAAAACGACGGGCCGACGCCAAAACCACCTGAGAAAAACGATCCTTGAGCCTTCAAAAGCGGGCTTTGTATTGACATGCGCCCGGCAAAGGGAAAGTAAGACGGATAATTTTCACGAGTGGCCATTTGCAATGATTGAAACGACTGCCGCCCTCGCCGAAGCCTGCACGGAACTGGCGAAATCGGAATTCATTACCATCGACACCGAGTTTCTGCGTGAGACGACCTTCTGGCCCGAGCTTTGTCTCGTGCAGATGGCGAGCCCTACCCTTGAGGTACTGGTCGACCCGCTCGCCAAGGGTCTCGACCTTACGCCGCTGTTCGAACTCATGGCCAATCCCGATGTCGTGAAGGTTTTCCATGCGGCGCGTCAGGATATCGAAATCATCTATCATCTTGGCGGGCTTATTCCGCACCCGATCTTCGATACGCAGGTCGCGGCCATGGTCTGCGGTTTCGGCGATTCGATCTCTTACGACCAGCTGGTCCAGAGGATCAAGAATGTGCAGATCGACAAATCCTCACGCTTCACGGACTGGAGCCGCCGCCCGCTGACGGAAAAGCAGCTGGATTATGCGCTGGCCGACGTCACCCATCTGCGTGATGTCTATCTAGCGCTCAAAGCGCAGCTGGAGCGTGAAGGCCGCTCGCTTTGGCTGACCGAAGAGATGGACATTCTGGAATCGCGCGAAACCTATGACATGCATCCCGACGATGCCTGGCTGCGGTTGAAATCGCGCCTGCGCAAGCCGACTGAACTCGCCATCCTCAAATTTGTAGCAGCATGGCGTGAACGTGAGGCGCGGTCGCGCAACGTGCCGCGCTCACGCGTGCTGAAAGACGATGCGATCTTCGAAATCGCACAGCAGCAGCCGAAGGACACCGAGGCGCTGTCGCGGCTTCGCACCATCCCGAAGGGCTGGGAGCGCTCCTCCTCCGGTACGGCCATCATCGAGACCGTGAATGCGGCGCTGGCACTTCCGAAAGAGGAAATGCCGAAGGCGCCACGTCACAGCCACGCACCGGAAGGCTCCGGCGCTGCCGTGGAGCTGTTGAAAGTTCTCCTGAAGCTGACGGCAGACAAGCACGGCGTCGCAGCAAAGGTCATCGCCAACAGCGAAGATCTGGACAAGATCGCTTCCGAGGGCGAGGCTGCCACCGTGGCAGCGCTGACCGGCTGGCGGCGCGAACTGTTTGGCGATGTGGCGCTGAAGCTCATCAATGGCGAAGTAGCATTGCGTTTCGCCGGCAAGAAGGTCGAGGCGGTTGATGTGGCGGTGAGCGAGGCCTGATCGCCCGCGCCTCGCACAGTTTTGCGCGTTGTGCGGACGCGAAAGCGCTTCTGCTTTTACCGGACCTGCGCCAACCCAAATTTTGCCCGCATCGCGGTCCATCTCTTTGCAGATGGTCTCGCTTTGAGGGTATTTCCATGAAACCTGCCCGTGCTCTGCTGTTGGCCGCATCTATCGCGGCCGCAGGCATTTTCCCTACTTTTTCATCCACGTCAGCGCGCGCCGATGACGGCAAGGTCGATCTTCAGGGCGAATGGACGACCGATTGCCTTAAGATCGGCAAGAACGATCGTCACGGCATCGTCACGCGCATCACCATACGCGGTGGCCGCATGCATGCTGTCTCACAGATTTACGCCCGCAGCAGCTGCCAGCAGCCCACGGTGCAGGTGCGTTACGAAGGCACGCTGGATGGTGGCCTGAAGGACAACGACAGCATGCTCTTTGCCCATACCGTCACCTCAATCGCCATGACGCCCAACGACCCCGCGGTTGTCGAGCATTATAATGGTGACCCGAAGGGTATCGGCTGCGGGTTGACTGGCTGGAAAGAGAATATTCCCTTCGATGTCGATGGTCGGACCTGCGCGGCCATCACCTTTGCCAGCAAGGGAGAAACCCTGTTCGACCGGGCATGGATAGACGGCAACCGGCTGCGTTTTGCCGCCTTCCCCGTCACATGGTCGAACCGCTCGCCGGACGACCGTCCGCAATCGCCGCTTGAAACGGTCTATTACAGAACATCCTATTAAGTAGTAGAGCCGGGTGCACAGCCCTTTTGCGGCAACGGGGCAACAGCCTTTCCAATCCTTCATGTGACCTTACCGAATGGTCACTTTTTGCAGCGCATTTTCCACATTAATGTCGCATATGACCTGAACAGAAGCTTCGCCTGACGGGGGCACGACGCTTCCCTTCCCCGAGATCAAGAACCGACATGAGAAAATTGCTGCCCATTCTGGATTACGTGGTGCTCTTCGTTGCCGTGGCCGGCAGCGGGGTGGCCTACGCGTTTCTGGAATATGGCGGCGGCGCGCTCATTGGCGCCACCTATGCGCTGTTCGCCTGTGCGCCAATCCTCGCCTTCGAGCGTGGTTACGTGCTGCCCGGTCTGTCGCGGCAGGTAAGCGCATTGCCGACACCGGCCTATATTGCCGTCGGCCTCATCATCTACGCCGTCCTCGTCTTCTGTGGCTTCGGGCTTGGCGGTACCATTCTGTGGGTTAGCGGCATATTTCCCGGCACCTGGAAACGGGCGGTGCATGCCGAGGTGCAGACACTGATCTTCACCCTCATCGTCTGCGGCATCATCGTTTTCATCATGCGCGTGCGCGAACTGCTGGGCCGTGACATCTTCATCGATCTCATCCTTGGGCGCTATCGCCGTCCAGTCAGCGAAGACCGCGTCTTCATCTTCATCGACCTCGTCGGCTCCACTTCGTTTGCCGAAACCCATGGCGACCTGAAGGCGCAGGAGTTTCTGGGCGAAATCTTCGCGAGCTACGCAGCCCCCGTCAGAAGACATGGCGGCGTCATTGACGACTACATCGGCGACGCGGCCATCATCACCTGGCCCTATCACATGGCGATAAGGCGGGCAGCCTGCGTGCGCTGTGTTTTCGATATCCAGGCGACCATCGAGGACAAGCGCGACATGTGGCTCGCCCGTTTCGGCGAAGTGCCGCGCCTTCGCTTTGCGATTCATGGCGGGCCGGTCATAACAGCCGAAATCGGCGTCGATCACCACAAGATCACCTATTTTGGCGACACGGTGAACACCACTTCGCGGCTCGAATCACTGAGCAAGATGCTCGGCCATCCCGTGCTGATTTCGGCCGATCTCGCCCATCAGCTGGTGCTACCCAAAGGTGTTCGCAGCGAATATCTCGGCGAACATGCTGTCAAGGGACGCGGGCAGACGCTCGGCGTGTGTACGCTCAGCCAATATCAGGCCCCAGCCGCCTGAAAAAACCCCTGAAAACAAACGGGTAGCTTCGTTTCCGAGGCCGCCCGTCATCAAAATTCATCAAAGCTTCAAACTGCAATCACCTGCCTGTCATGTGGCACCCCTATCGCCTCAGTCCTGTCTTCAACAGGCATTGAGGGGTCTCCACCATGAAGCATATTCTTTTCGCACCTTTCGCCGTTCTTGCGCTCGCAACCGCATCCCATGCAGAGCAGGAGTTTTCGGCAAAGCTGGTCTCGCACGCCATTCTGCCCGCCAACACCATCATCGCAGCACCTGCCGATGCGCCGGAATACCTCAAGACATCCGCCAAGTTCACGACGGCCGACCGCAAGCGCGCCGAGGGTCTCGGCACCGTGCCCGGCAAGGATGGCGTTCGCCCGACCGGCCTCTCCATGCCGTTCAACGGCCAGGCCATGCAGGGCTTTTCCGGCATCAAGGCCATGGCGGACGGCAGCTTCTGGAGCCTTTCCGATAATGGTTTCGGCTCGAAGCTCAACTCCAGCGACGCCATGCTGATGCTCCACCACATCAAATTCGACTGGGATGCCGGCAAGGTCAACGCGCTGGAGACGGTGTTCCTTTCCGACCCGGACAAGAAAGCTCCCTTCCCCATCGTCATGGAAGGTTCGACCAAACGTTACCTGACGGGCGCCGACTTCGACGTCGAATCCATTCAGCCCGTTGCCGACGGCTTCTGGGTGGGCGAAGAGTTCGGTCCCTACATCCTGAAATTCACCCGCGACGGCAAGCTGACCGACGTCATCGCCACCAAGGCCGGCGATATCGAGGTGAAGTCCCCGGATCATCCGACCCTGGCACTGCCCGGCAACCCCACGCAGAAAATGCCCGCTTTCAACCTGAAACGATCAGGTGGTTATGAAGGCATGGCGCTCTCCAAGGACGGCTCGAAGCTTTACGGCCTTCTCGAAGGCCCGCTCTACACCGCCGAAGGTCAGGTCGAAAAGACCGAAGACGGCTCAACCGCCCTTCGCATCATCGAGCTCGATACCGCCAAGAAGGAATGGACAGGCCGCACCTGGCTCTACCCGCTGGCGCAAGGTGGCGAAGCCATCGGCGATTTCAACATGCTGGACGAGAGCACCGCGCTGGTCATCGAGCGTGACAATGGCGCCGGCACCGCCGACAAGGCCTGCGCTGACCCGAAGAAGCCGGATGTAAACTGCTTTGCCGTACCTTCCAAGGTCAAGCGCATCTACAAGATCGAATTCAACGACGCCAATGCCGGCAAGGCAGCGCGCAAGATCGGCTATATCGATCTGCTGAAGATCTCCGATCCTGATAACAGGAAGCGTCAGGGCGGCGGCAACGGTTTCTACGACATGCCGTTCGTGACCATCGAGAATGTCGACCGTGTCGACGCCACCCATATCATCGTCGGCAACGACAACAACCTGCCCTTCTCGGCCGGTCGTGCGCTGGACAAGGCTGACGACAACGAGTTCGTCCTGCTGGAAGTCAAGGACCTTCTCGACGCGAAGTAAGGAAAAGGGTGCCGGAATTCGTTCCGGCACCGTCAGCGCATCGGCGCAATCTCAACTGAACGGAGCGTTCCTGCGGCCTGCAAAAGGAAGCGAGGCGCTCCGTTACTGTACCGACCCAACCTGACCCGGAACCCGGTTCCGAAACAGGAAAGACCCGTCATGCAGGACAATGCCGAACGACTGTATTACGCCCTGAGGAAAAGCTGGTCGCTGGAAACCAGCAGCCTGTGGTCGAGAGAAAACCCAGCCAGGGGGCAAGGCGGCGTTACAGCTCTTGTGGTGCAGGATATTTTCGGTGGCGACCTCGCCAAAACCGTCGTTAGCGGCGCCGACCATTTCTACAATATCGTCAACGGCATCCGCTGGGATTTCACCTTCACCCAGTTCGATATTCCGGTCGGTTACGAGGACAGGCCCGCCACCCGCACGGAGGCGATGGCAAGGGCCACGCCCCTGCAATATGCCTATCTCAGCGCCTGTATCAGGAAGGCGCTGGGGCACGGTTGAATAATAACGGCTTGTAGCGAGGCGACCGGTTTGTCTCGGCGACAAACCGATTTCGGTCTGTCGTGTTTTTCGTTTGCGGTTTCAAATCCACAACTTCAGCTTCTCCTCTCAAAGCAGACACAATCCATGGCATAGTACCGCAGGTAAACGAGGTGTGCCGAGAGGAGAGTTGTGCGATGAGTGAGAGCTGCCCGGTCCTGACGCCCGCCGAACGGCAGGTTCAGGATATATTGCAACGGACAGAATCGGCGATGGTGTCCACTATTTTCGCAGCGCTTGAGCGTGCAAGCAAACAGGCTGCTGACGAACTCCAGTCAATCGGGTCTGAAATACAGCCACCGCCTCATGACTATTTTGCCGCTGTCGCACACCAGCAGCTTTTCCTGCTGCTATGCGGAGCCGACCTGGAAACATTCGAGGGCGGAGATCCCGAAGTCGCGCGTCACATCATTCAGAATGCCCAAAACATATCCGATCATTACTGGAAGTAAAAAAGCTGCGACCGCGGATGGTTCCGGCGGCTGACGGCGCTGTGTGAAGCCTGATTTCGTTCCAAGCAAAGCGCGTACACGATCTGCATTTCAAAAGGATATCTGGCCTAATCGGCTTGCCTTCGCAATTTCATGTCATATGCCCTTCATAGTCCCCGGTTACGCAGGCCGAAATCCGGAGACAGGCATGCACTCAACCGCACAACTCAATCGCCCCAAGCTCGCAGAGACAGTTATCCATTCGACGGCAAGCATAAGGGACTCGAACATAGGTAGCTGCTGCGAAATTTTGGCCGATACCTCTCTGCACAACGTCGAACTCGGGAATTACTCTTACCTCGGACCCCGTTGTATTGTCGGTGATGCGACAATCGGGAAATTCTGCGCTATTGCCGCGGACGTCAGGATTGGCGCACCGAACCATCCAATGGACCGACCGTCCATGCACCGTTTCAGCTACTGCCCGGAATATTACGCTACAGAGGCGGTGCGCGACGACGCTTTTTTCGATCGCCGCAAGGATGATCGCGCCGTCATCGGTCACGATGTCTGGATCGGTCACGGGGTCATCGTGCTGCCGGGCGTGAAGGTTGGAGACGGCGCCGTGCTCGCAGCAGGCGCGGTCGTCACCAAGGACGTGCCGCCCTACACCATCGTCGGCGGTGTTCCCGCGAAGATCATTCGCGAGCGGTTTTCGCAAACCGTGGCGGGGAAGCTTGCCAAAATCGCCTGGTGGGACTGGCCCTTCGAGACGATCATGGCGCGGCTAGCCTACTTTCAATCAAGCGATATCGACGCCTTTTGTCAGCGCTGGTCCTAGTATAGCTCCACAACTGTCTGCGGTGCCAAATGGCCGGCGTCTGCCCGTTACTCGAACACAAACGCCAACCGCTTGCCCGTCAGTTTCGCCAGTTGCTGCAGGCGTCCGTCCAGACGCTCGCCGGCAAAATCGCAATAGGCGTGTGGTACGACGAATTCCAGATCCAGATCCGGAGTGGTGGATTTGCGGAATTTCAGGTGATCAACGACACCGGGCATGGAGGCTGAGAAGAGGTAAACGACGCGCAGCAGGCCGCCGAGCAACTTGCCGAGTTCCAGCAGGCGGTCACCCGCCATGGCGGCGAGCGGCTGTGTGGTGCCGTTGTCGTTCAACCCTTCGAAGCGGTAATAATTGGCAAGCGCAATATAAGCGCGGCCCGGATGGGTGATCGCCACGAAGGAGGAGTGGGCGATGATGTTGAGCGCCTGGAGGCCGCGATAGTCCGGATGTGCACGCCAGCTGATATCGGCCAGAAGGCAGGCCGCCTGCCGGTAACGGCTTTCCTCTTCCGTCTCCTCGATGCCGAAGACCGGAAAGGTGCGGCCGCTCCAGTCGGCCAGTTCGCGCGCATGTTCGGGCGAACGGGCACGCAGAATGGCAAGCTCGTCGGCCGTGACCAACAGCGGGTCGGTATCCCGCTCCGCTTCCGTCAGCAGCGAATAAAGATAACCTTCGCGCACGCCCTGCGCCGAGAAGGCGATCGTTGCCGGCTTCATCGCCTTTAGAACTTCACGCATGGCGATGGCGCCGAACGGCAGAAGCGAACGGCGGTTCTTGGAGACCGCCTGCCAGGCCGGGTCCTTGCTGTCCCTGGAGACGATGACTTCTTCCAGAAAATTCAGCATTTCCGCCAGCGGCAATTCATATCCCTGCATCATGTGCAGCGGATAACCTGTGATCTCCATGTGCAGCTTGGCGATGTTTCGCCACGTGCCGCCCACGGCATAAAAGGTACGCCCCTCGCCGGCCGCCAGCAGCTTTGCGAAAGATTTGACGTGCTTGCGGGCAATTGTCGTCGCCTTCTCCAGCGAGCCATCCGATTGTTCCGACAACCGAAGGCCGCCGAGCGGCAGGGTGATGCCCTCGCCGCAGTTCTTGCCCTTGATGTCGATGAGTTCCAGCGAACCGCCGCCCAGGTCGCCTGCAATGCCATCCGGGTCGTGGAAACCGCTGATCACGCCATAGGCGGAATAAAGCGCTTCCTTTTCGCCGGACAGGACCTCGATCTCGCAACCAAGTATGGCTTCGGCTTCACGGATGAAATCCGGGCCGTTTTCCGCTTCACGCGCTGCCGCTGTCGCCAGTACGTAGAGTTGCTGCGCCTGCGCCTGTTCGGAAAGCGCATGGAAGCGACGCAGCGCCATCAAAGCCCGGCTGACGCCTTCCTCATGCATCCGGCCCGTGAGGGCCAGTCCCTTGCCGAGACCGCAAAGGACCTTTTCGTTGAACAGCACGGCGGGCGCGCGGGAAAGACCTTCATATACGACGAGACGAACGGAGTTCGAACCAATATCTATGACGGAAACGGGGGCAAGGCCGGTCAGCCGCCCCTGTGCTTCTGATCGAGTCATTCAGCCTGTTTCTTGCGGGAAGAAATCAACCCGGCAATCAATTTGGGCGCACTTGATTTCAGGGCTTCACCACGTCCGGAAAGGCTGGGATTGGTCATGAAATAGTGCTGCGCGTTGAACGGTTCTTCGCCTTTACGCACCTCGATGCGCCTCGACGTTCCGTCCGCAAGTATCTCGTAGCTCTGCTGGTTGTCAATGAGATTGCCCAGCATAATCTGTGAAAGAACCTGCTCGTGCACGGTGGGGTTGGTGAGCGGCACCAGCGTTTCAACGCGGCGATCAAGGTTGCGCGGCATCATGTCGGCGGAGCCGATATAGACCAGCGCCTTGTCGGACGGAAGGCCGAAACCATTGCCGAAGCAGAAGATTCGGCTGTGCTCGAGGAAGCGGCCGACAATCGACTTGACGCGGATATTGTCCGACAGACCCGCAACCTGTGGGCGCAGGCAGCAAATGCCGCGCACGACGAGATCAATCTCCACGCCGGCCGCACTGGCGCGGTAAAGCGTATCGATAATCTCGGGATCGACCAGCGAGTTCATCTTCATCCAGATCGCCGCCGGCGCACCGCGCTTGGCGTGCTCGATCTCTTCGTTGATGTGCTTCACAATGCGCGCACGCAGCGTATAGGGCGAAATGGCGAGCTTCATGCCCTCTTCCGGTTCGCCGTAACCCGTGATGAAGTTGAAGATATTCGCCATGTCGTGGGCGATCTTCGGGTTGCAGGTGAAGAAGGACAGGTCGGTATAGATCTTGGCCGTGATCGGGTGGTAGTTGCCGGTGCCGAGGTGGCAATAGGTTCTGAGCTTGCCGTCCTCGCGGCGCACCACCATAGACATCTTGGCATGCGTCTTGAGTTCGATGAAGCCGAACACCACCTGCACGCCGGCCCGCTCCAGATCGCGCGCCCAGCGGATGTTCGCCTCTTCGTCGAAACGCGCCTTCAATTCGACCAGCGCGGTCACGGATTTGCCGGCTTCCGCCGCGTCGATCAGCGCGCGAACGATCGGGCTGTCGTTGGAGGTGCGGTAAAGCGTCTGCTTGATGGCGAGCACTTCGGGGTCGCGCGCAGCCTGCAACAGGAACTGCACAACCACGTCGAAGCTTTCATAGGGGTGGTGAACCACCATGTCTTTTTCGCGGATGGCGGCAAGGCAATCGCCGGCATGTTCACGCACGCGCTCGGGGAAACGGGCGTTGTAAGGCTCGAACTTCAGGTCGTCGCGCGGTGCGCGCACGATTTCCGAGATGGTGTTGAGCGCGAGCAAGCCGGGCAGAACGGCAACGCGATTATCAGGCACGCCAAGCTCGTGCACCACGAACTGGCGGAGCGACTGCGGCATTTCGCTGTCGGTCTCAATGCGGATAACCGAACCGCGGCGGCGGCGCTTCAGCGCGCTTTCGAAGAAGCGGACCAGATCTTCCGCCTCTTCCTCCACCTCGATATCGCTGTCACGGATGATGCGGAACGTGCCGAATCCCCTGACGGTATAGCCCGGATAGAGACGGTGAATGAACAGGCCGACTACATCTTCAAGCGTGATGTAGCGGATGGCGTTTTTCTCATCCGGTAAACGAACGAAGCGGTCGAGCGCCGTCGGGAGACGCAACAGCGCTGTCATCGGCTCGCGGCCGTTGACGCTGTCGAGTTGCAGGCCCATCGAGAAACCGAGGTTCGGAATAAAGGGGAACGGGTGCGCAGGGTCGATGGACAGCGGCGTCAGCACCGGGAAAATACGTTCCTCGAACTCGGTGCCCAGCCAGGTACGATCCGCTTCGGAAAGTGCGGCAGGCCGCACGATGAAGATTTCTTCCTTGGCGAGATATTGCTGCAGAACCGCAAGCGAAGCCTGCTGCTCCATTTGAAGATTGTCGATTTCCTTCAGAATATCTTCCAGCTGCTCGGCTGGTGTCTTGCCGTCAGGTGTCTTGACCGTAATCTTCTGGCGCACCTGGCCTTCGAGGCCGGCGACGCGAACCATGAAGAATTCATCGAGGTTGGCGGCGGAGATGGACAGAAAACGCAGTCGCTCCAACAGCGGATGATCCGTGTTCAGCGTTTCTTCCAGAACACGGCGATTGAACTGGAGCCAGGAGAATTCGCGGTTGATGAAGCGCGCGGGGCTGTCCCAGAGATTCTCGCCCTCGGTCACCGGCTGAACCTTGTTGAAGTCGTCCTGCACAATAGCGCCCATGTCCTGTACCATCCCCTGACTTTCCGTCCCGTGATCCTGCTGCATCCCGCGATCGTCCCTCTTGCCCGTATAACAGTTTGACGACGGAACTGTGACAGTCAATCGACCTCCAGCCCGCTACCCCTTGTCCCTTCGCCCATCGCGTTAAGGACTTCCGCCGCCAAGGGACGGGTTATCCTTGTTCCACGCGAGAGCGCCAGCCTGTCGATACGGTCCACAATCGTCTGCGCCGTATCGAGTGAACGCTCCATTCTGTTGACGATGTAGCCTATGAGTTTGTCATCCATATAAAGCTGCCGGTCGGCGAAGAGTTTCACCAGAACCTGTGCCAGAAGACCCTCGTCGGGCTCGCCTGTCTCCACCACAGTCACGGCTTTCAGGCGTGAGCGCAGGTCCGGCAAGGTCACC
Organism: Agrobacterium sp. K11; assembly: GCF_059429395.1. NCBI lineage: Bacteria > Pseudomonadati > Pseudomonadota > Alphaproteobacteria > Hyphomicrobiales > Rhizobiaceae > Agrobacterium > Agrobacterium sp. K11. Next base: position 116,977 of record NZ_JCAHRB010000007.1, read on the forward strand.
GGCCATGCGGCCGGCCATTGCCGGCTGGTCATCAAAAGCGTGGTGCCGTGCTGGCGCACGCTGTTGATGACATGGAAAAGTTCGGTGTCGTCAAAACCGCGGCGATCGGCATCCTCGAACAGAACCGCTCCGGTTTCGGCAAGACGCGCAGCGCCAACACCGGCTTGCGGGTGGATATCCTGCGCGCTGCTGATATTTTTCCAGATATTGGCGAGATGCGATTTTCCCGAACCCGGAGGCCCGGCCAGCACCACCACGGGCGAAGGCCAGTTCGGCCATTCATCCACAAGGCTGACGGCAGCCTTGAGCGAGTCGGACACGAGAAGATCGTCCCTTCCAGAAGCGGACTGGTGTGAGAATGCGAGCGGCAGCTGCTCGGCCTTCGACCGGGCGTTGTCGTTTTTGATTTGGTCAGTCATCGTTAGCCCTGAGAGTCAACCTTGCCGGAGGACGTTTCCTGTTCTTCCCAGGGAAGGTTGGCGGCGTGCCCATGGTAAAGATCGCTTTCAAGATATCGCGACAATGCAAAGCGGACAAGCACGCCAACGGCTGCCGCCGCCGGCACGGCGACCAGAAGGCCGACGAAACCGAAAAGCGCACCGAAGGCGAACAATGCGAACATCAGCCATACCGGATGCAGGCCGACGCTGCTGCCGACGAGCTTCGGCTGCAGGATGTTGCCTTCGATGAACTGGCCGGAAAAGAACACGGCAAGTGTCAGAAATACATAGATATAATCAGGCCAGAACTGCACGATGGCAACGCCGACGGCAAGGATGAGGCCGACCATCGAACCAATATATGGAATGAAGCTGATAAGGCCGGAGAAAAGGCCGATCAGCAGGCCGAAATTCAGGCCCACCAAGGACAGGCCGACAGCGTAATAAACACCAAGGATGAGGCAGAGCGACCCCTGCCCGCGCACGAATCCGGCAATCGTCCTATCCATGTCGCGGGCGATCTGGCGGACCGTATGCACGTAGTCGCGCGGTATCCAGCTATCGACCTTGTCGATCATCCGGTCCCAGTCGAGCAGCAGGTAGAAGGCGACGACGGGTGTGACGACCAGCAGCGACATGACATCGACCAGCGATTTGCCGGAATTCCAGATCTGCGTCAGCAGGGTGCCAATGAAGCCCGCGCCTTCGGTCAGCAGCTTGGAAAAATTCTCCTTCACTGCATTGATCTGGTTGCTCACCCAGTCAGGCAGCAGATTGGCGTCCGCACCGGCGATCAACTGCTGCAGGGACGAGACATATTGCGGGATGCGCGTGATGAATTCGGATGCCTGGGCGGCAATCAGCGGAATGATGATGATGAGCGACAGCGCGAAAATCAGCACGAAGGAGACGAGGATAACGACGGTCGCCATCAACCGGCTGAGGCCTCGGCACTCCAGCCAGTCGGCAACCGGATCGAGAAAATAGGCAAGCGCCATGCCCGCCACGAAAGGCAGGAGGATGGAGCTGAAGACCATCAGGAAAAAGATAAAGACGGCAAGCACGCCTATCCAGAAAAAAACCTGCCGGCGCAGGCTCGTACCGCTCACATGGGGTTGCATCCGTTCATCCTCTTGTCGCCGTGCCGTCATTGCCCATGATGGAGATAGGATGCGCATATGCACATGGTCAAGGCCGGTGGCCCGGCAGCGATAGACACGGCGGTTGCCAGGTCCGTGCAACGACGACGGGTTTTCAAGTCTGCGCTGCGCATATCGCCGTCGAGAGGCCCGAGGCACACAAAACGTCAAACCGTCGCAAAGCCGTTAAAAACCGGAGCTTTTGCCACTCAAACCCTTGCATCGGGCCCCGTCCCGTGCGAATGGCGACGCCAAAGGAACCAGCGGAGACGAGAGCGATGAGCCAGTCGGGCAAGAACGGTCTTACCTATAGTGACGCAGGTGTGGATATCGACGCCGGCAACCTGATGGTCGAAAAGATCAAACCGGCGGTGCGCTCGACGCGGCGTCCCGGCGCGGATGGCGAAATCGGCGGCTTCGGCGGCCTGTTCGATCTGAAGGCCGCAGGCTTTAACGATCCGGTTCTGGTGGCCGCCAATGACGGCGTCGGCACCAAGTTGAAGATCGCCATCGATGCGAATTTCCATGACACCGTCGGCATCGACCTCGTTGCCATGTGCGTCAACGATCTCGTCGTGCAGGGCGCAGAACCGCTGTTCTTCCTCGACTATTTCGCGACCGGCAAGCTCGACCCGGATCAGGGCGCTACCATCGTTTCCGGCATTGCAGCCGGCTGCCGCGAATCCGGCTGTGCGCTGATCGGTGGTGAAACCGCTGAAATGCCCGGCATGTATTCCGATGGCGACTACGATCTCGCGGGCTTTGCCGTGGGTGCTGCCGAACGTGGCCAGCTTCTGCCCGCCGGCGATATTTCCGAAGGCGACGTCATTCTTGGACTTTCGTCCTCCGGCGTTCATTCCAACGGTTTTTCGCTGGTGCGCAAGATCGTTTCGATCTCCGGCCTTGACTGGGACGCCCCGGCACCCTTCGCAGATGGCAAGAAGCTTGGCGAAGCGCTGCTGACGCCGACGCGCATCTATGTAAAGCCGCTTTTGAAGGCAATCCGCGAGACCGGCGCGCTGAAGGCGCTGGCGCATATTACCGGCGGCGGCTTCCCGGAAAACATTCCGCGCGTTCTGCCCAAGCATCTCGCCGCCGAGATCGATCTCGACGCGATCGAGGTTCCGGCTGTGTTCTCGTGGCTTGCAAAAACCGGTGGCGTTGAAGCCAAAGAAATGCTGCGCACGTTTAACTGCGGTGTCGGCATGATCGTGGTCGTTTCGGCTGAAAATGCCGCCAAGGTCACCTATGCTCTGACGGCGGAAGGCGAGACCGTGTTCCCGCTTGGCCGCATGGTCGCCCGCGAAGAGGGTGCGCACGGCACGATCTACAAGGGCGCCCTCAGCCTATGATGAGCGCCGCCTCTCGATCTGGCCGCGCACGTGTCGTCGTTTTCATTTCCGGCAGCGGCTCCAACATGGTGTCGCTTGCCAAGGCCTGTCAGGAGACGGATTTTCCGGCCGAGATCGCCTGTGTAATTTCGGACAAGGCGTCGGCAGGCGGGCTGGAAAAGGCACAGGCGTTCGGTATTCCCACGCTCGTTTTCGAGCGCAAGACCTATGCCAGCAAAGCCGAGCATGAGGGCGCCATTCTGGCCGCACTTGGCGAGATTGCGCCTGATATCATCTGTCTTGCCGGTTACATGCGGCTGATCTCCGGGGATTTCATCGCCCCCTATGAAGGCCGCATTATCAATATCCACCCTTCCCTGCTGCCGCTTTTCCCCGGCCTGCACACCCACCAGCGCGCCATCGACAGCGGCATGAAGATTTCCGGCTGCACCGTACACTTTGTAACCGAAGGCATGGACGAAGGCCCGACGATCGCGCAGGGCGCGGTGCCGGTTCTTTCCGACGACACGGCCAAGACGCTGGCGGCGCGGATACTCACCGTTGAACACCAGCTTTATCCACTTGCCCTGAAGCAGCTTGCGGAAGGCAAGGTGCGGATGGAAGGTGGGAAAGCCATTTCCAGCGGCGACGCAAGTAAATCTGAGTATTCCAGCCTGATTTCTGCTTACTGATAAATATTTCCCTAAAGTACAAAGATACTTAAAGTGGTATTTCCTCTAAAATAAACCGAACTTTTACCATAATCACCTTTAATGCCCGCAACGGTCCCGCATTTTGGAGCCCTCCGGTCATTCAGGAGCGATTATGCTAATTTCGAAGTTTTCCCTGCCGCTTTCGGCCGTTTTACTGTTGGGTACGAGCCTGCCGCTCGCCGCCGAGCAAAGCGGCATCACCGCTTCGCTCGATGCCGGTGTTCTAAACATCAAGGCCACAGAGACCTTTTACAACGGAAGCCACAAAAACAGTCAACTCGACTGGAAAACAACAAATGCCATGGCGTTACGCGGATCGCTTGGACTTGAGCTGTCACCCGAGTGGCGCATAAAAACGGAAGGTCGAATCGGCTTTGCTGGCGATGGCTACATGACCGACTACGATTGGCTGCCTCCCTATTACAGGGATACATCGAAAACTGGATGGAGCGACCGCTCACAGCACGGCGACACTCGCCTCGACCACTACCTGACCGGAAGCATCGAAATCAACAGAACACTGCTGGAAGACCCGCTGCAGCACGTCAGTGCCGGTATCGGCTTTCGCTATACCGACGTGCAGTGGTCCGCCTATGGCGGTGACTACATCTACAGTTGGAGAGGATTTCGCAATAATGTCGGTGAGTTCAACAATAGCGAAAAAGCCATCACCTACCGGCAGCAAATCCCCGTATTTTACGGCAATGTGACCGGTGGGCGCAAATTCGGGAACTGGTCGCTGAATGCCGGCCTCGAAGGCGGCGCAATGATCTATGCGAAAGCCACGGACGATCACTGGATGCGTTCGATCCGCTTCACCGACAAATTCCATGTTGGCGGCATGTTCGGAGCAAAAGCGGGCATCGCCTATGCCCTGACTGAGAATGCCTCCCTCTACCTGGATGGCGCATACGAATATACGAGCTTCGGTCGCGGTGACAAAACCCTCACACCGACTGGCGGAACTACCGGCCTGTTTTATAAAGATTCGGCGGGCGGCGATATGCAGTCGCTTTTCGTTGGGGCCGGCGTAAAGGGCAGATTCTGAGTTGAAGGCTTCCGGTTGAGGCGGGAGAAGATGTTATTATCGCACGCAGAACGAAGCTGTGGCATGCCTCGTAAAAGCGATTGACCCTCAATCTCGTCGACACCTCATCTCTGCGATGCGGACAGAACGGTCGCAACGAAAAAAGACAACTCCGGATGAGGTCAAGGCGTGGAAAGAAGAAGGCCGCAAGTAATGGCCTTTGTCGTGGACGCCTCGGTAGTCGCGGCTTGGTTCCTGTCTGACGAGGACGGCACAATCGCCGATCACGTCTCCATCATCCGCCTGGCACGAAACATGCGCTTCCCGCCTATGATGCTGCCTACCTCTCGCTTGCGATTTCGCACAATGTGCCTTTAGCAACACATGATAGGAAGCTTGCGGCTGCGGCAAAGCTGGAAAACGTTGCGTTCGCTTAAGGTTTGCGTAGAGCCGCGCGGTTCAACATCGCCCACTGCAACAGAATAATCGTCTTGGAATCGGTGATTTCGCCGGACGCGATCATCGCGAAGGCTTCGTCGAGGCCGTAGGTCAGAACCTCCAGATCCTCGCCTTCGGTTTCCAGACCGCCACCGCTGCCGGCCTGCACGTCGAGATCGATGCGGGCGACGAAGAGGCTGACTTTTTCGGTGAGCGTTCCCGGGCTGGCATACATGTCGAACAGGTATTCGACCTTTTCCACCGCGTAGCCAGATTCTTCCATCGCCTCACGGCGAATGGCGTCGGCGGCGTTGTCGTCATCGAGGAGCCCCGCTGGCACTTCGATCATGAAGCTTGGATCGCCGTTCACGAAGACAGCAGGGCGGAACTGGCGCACCATCACCACGCTGTCGCGTTTGGCATCGTATAGAAGGATGGCGGCGGCGCTGCCGTGATCGTGGACTTCCCTGATGATGCGGATTGTCTTGCCATCCGGCATGCGCTGATCGAAAATGAGCTTCTGCATATGCACGAAGCCCTTCCACACCGTTTCCTTTTCCACCAGCCGGACCCTGCCGGAATCAGTGTCGGCCGGAACGTTTTTCGCTTGCGTCTGTGTCACCGGATATTCCCTTGCCTGTCGCGGAAGTGTTCAGCTTGGCCCTGTTGCGGTGCAATATCAAGCCTTTCAGGCTTCGTCGTCGCGGTGGAGCCACACCTTATTGTCGTGGAAAGCCGCGCCGCCATAGGGGGCAACGGCATCGGCGCCCGTCAGAACATTGATACCCTCGCCGTCCAGATGCGCCTTGTTGGGCCACAACCCTTCGGCAACCAGAACGCCGGGCCTCGCACCCTCCACGATTTTCGCGTGAAGACGCACTTCGCCGCGGCCATTGCCGATACGCACGATGTCGCCATCGGCTATACCGTTGCGGGTGGCGTCCTCGGAACAGATCATCACTTCCGGACGGCCTTCCTTCTGCACGGAGGTTTTCGTTTCCGCGAAGGTGGAGTTGAGGAAGTTGCGCGCTGGCGATGTCGCCAGTCGGAAAGGATGCTCTCCGTCGGCGGTTTCGATGACATCTACCTGATCCGGGAATTTCGGAAATTGCGCAACCGGTCCCATCACGCCGATGTTTTTCGGCGGTTTGTTTGGAGACGGCCCTGTCGCCCATTCGGGGCTGAAACGGAATTTTCCGTCACCATAACCAAAGCCCTCGAGATAATGCGCCACCTCGAAAGAGGGCTGCGCATCGATCCATTTTTCTTCCGCCAACGTATCGAAATCGCCCCAGCCGCTGACTTTCAGCATATGATCGACATGGTCGCGGGCTGAAAGACCGAAGCCCGGCATATGGTCGATACCAAGACGTTTCGCCAGTTCTTCGATGACGAAGAGATTGGTGCGCACGGTTTCCGGCGGCTCCACCAGCTTGGGGCCAAGCAGAATGTGGTTCTGGCCACCGGCGCGGTAGATGTCGTCATGTTCAAGGAACATGGTGGCCGGCAGCACGATATCGGCCAACTCGGCCGTCTCCGTCATGAATTGCTCATGCACGGCAACAAAAAGATCGTCGCGCAGGAAACCCTGTTTCACCAGCCGCTGCTCGGGTGCGACATTGACGGGGTTGGTGTTCTGGATGAGCAGCGCCGTCACCGGGCCACCATGTCGCAGCGCTTCCGCATCCCCCGTCAGCACGCGGCCGATCTGCGACTGGTCGAGCTGGCGCACGTTGGGGTCGGCATAGGCTGTGCCCATCAGTTCCGCCTTGTTGAGCCGGAAGATATCGCCGTTATTGTGGAAGGCTCCGCCGCCTTCATATTGCCAGGAGCCAAGAACGGTGGCGATCGAAAGGGCGGCATGCATGGCGACCGCGCCGTTGCGCTGGCGGGCGAAACCATAACCGAGCCGGAAGAACGTCTTTTTCGTCGTGCCCACGAGCCTTGCGAAATCCTCGATTTCCTCCACGGAAAGACCGGTGATTTCGGACGCCCATTGCGGCGTCTTCGATTTCAGATGCTCTTCAAGTCCCACCGGATCGTCAGCGAAGCGCGCCATGTAATCGCGGTCGGCATAACCATCGCGGAAGGCAATGTGCATGATGGCGCAGGCAAGCGCTGCATCGGTGCCGGGACGCAGGACGATGCGCATATCGGCCTGTTTCATGGTCGGATTGTCATAGATATCGACGACGACGATCTTCGCGCCACGTTCCTTGCGGGCTTTTACCGCATGGGTCATGACGTTGACCTGCGTGGCGACAGCATTCGTACCCCAGATGACAACGACATCGGCCTTGCCGATTTCGCGCGGATCGGGCCCGCGCAGCGCGCCTGTACCCATCACATAACCCGTCCAGGCCATGTTGGTGCAGATCGATCCGAAAAAGCCGGAATATTTCTTGGCGTGACGCAGGCGCTCGATGGAATCGCGCTGAACCTGTCCCATGGTTCCGGCATAGAAATAAGGCCAGACGGCCTCGGCGCCGTGCTTTGCCTCGGCTTTGACGAAGGCGTCGGCAACCTCGTCCAATGCCGCCGCCCAGGATATCTCCTGCCAGTCGCCGGCACCCTTCGCACCCTTGCGGCGCTTCGGGGTCAAAAGACGGCCGGGATGATAGATACGCTCGGAGTAACGCGCCACCTTGGCGCAGATGACGCCGGCAGTGTATGTATTGGCATTGGCGCCGCGAACGCGGCCGATGCGGCCATCGGCAGTGATGTCCACTTCCAGCGCGCAGGCGCTCGGACAGTCGTGCGGACAGACTGTGTGGCCGATGCGCATGGCACTTTCGGCTTTCGGGGTGGCGTTTTTAGCGGAAATCGGGGTCGCAAGGTTCATGTCTTTTCTATATTGCATCAGCGACGCGGCAAAAAGGCCGAAGTGACGTCCATCAAGAATATTCATCATCCCCATCGGGAAGCGAGACACATCCCATGAACTATCGCCACATCTACCACGCCGGCAATTTCGCGGATGTTCTCAAACACGCCGTTCTCGCCCGTCTCGTCCGTTACCTGCAGAACAAGGACAAGGCGTTTCGGGTGCTGGATACTCATGCCGGCATCGGCCTCTACGACCTGTCGTCGGAAGAGGCGCAGAAGACAGGCGAATGGCAGACCGGCATCGGCAAGCTGATGGACGCCGATCTGCCGGCCCCTGTCGCCGAATTGCTGGAACCCTATCTTTCCACCGTCAGGGAACTCAACCCCGAAGGCGGCATGCAGTTCTACCCCGGCTCGCCAAAGCTCGCGCGCATGCTGTTCCGCCCGCAGGACAGGCTTTCGGCCATGGAACTGCACCCGGACGACGCACGCGCGCTGGCGCGTCTATTCGAGGGAGATTATCAGGTTCGGGTGACGGAGCTCGATGGCTGGCTGTCGCTTGGCGCGCATCTGCCGCCGAAGGAAAAACGCGGCCTCATCCTCGTCGATCCGCCTTTCGAGCTTGAAAATGAATATCAGCGGCTGGCGGATGGGTTGAACAAGGCATATCGGCGTTTCTCCACCGGCACCTATTGCCTGTGGTATCCGCTCAAAAAAGGCGCACCGATCAAGGATTTCCACGAGCGGCTGCAATCCTTCGATATTCCGAAGATGCTGTGCGCGGAACTTTCCGTGAAAAGCGACCGGCTGGAAGGCTTGAGCGGCTCAGGCCTCATCGTCGTCAACCCGCCCTACACGCTGAAGGACGAGCTGCACACGCTGCTGCCATTCCTGAAGACGGTGATGGCGCAGGACAGATACGCCTCGCACCGCGCCTTCTGGCTGCGCGGCGAGGAAAAGCCGGAAGAGGATTGAGGGCTTACCTCACCCCTTCCGCGCCTGTGCAAGCTGCGATCGCTCAAAGAACAGGATCACGAAAAGCGCCATGATGAACGGGATGATGAGGTAGAACAGCCGGAACACCAGCAGCGCTGCAATCACGTCAGCCGGGTTCATATCCGGCAGGCCGGTGACGAACACCAGCTCCAGCACGCCAAGCCCGCCCGGCGCGTGCGAGATGAGCGCCGCGGAAAAGGAAATCAGGAAAATCCCGAGAATGACCATGAAACCGGGATTTCCGGCTTCCGGCAGCGCGAAATAGATGATGCCTGCAGCTCCGATCAGTTCGATCGGACCGATGACCAGCTGTTGCGCCACCAGTTTCGGCACGGGATATGGCAGAAAAAACGAACCGATTTTCAGCGGCCGCAGCTTCAACAGACTGCCGAGCACATAAAGTGCAACGATGGCGAGCAGCAGTACGCCGGTTGTCGTTGATGCTTCCACGGGCAGGATCCCGGTAAATCGCTCGGTAATGTCCGGTTCGTAGACCAGCACCAGACCGATGAGCATGATCGTTCCGATGATGAAGGTGAAGGAACAAAGGCCGACGAGAATGCCGACTTCGGCAGCGCTCAACCCTTTGGACGTATAGGCCCGGTATCGGACGACGGCACCGGAAAACACGGATGCCCCGACATTGTGGGAAAGCGCGTAGGTGGTGAAGGAGGTGAGCGTGATGAAGAACCAGTTTACCTTCCGGCCGAGATGCTGGAGAGCGATGCGGTCGTAACCTGCAAGGGCGGCATAGGCGACAAGCGTCGACAGGCCGGAGCACACCCAGTCCCGCGCGCGAATGGCCGTGAGGCTTTCCCATAGATCATCGAGTGAAAGACCGCGCAGCTCGTGATAGAGCAGCCAGGCCGAAAAACCGATCGTTGCCAGACCAATGACGGGCCAGATGTATTTCTTCAATGTCATGCGGTCATGCCCGCCTATTTCCCCCAGCTTCACCCCAACCCGATTTCCGCACTCCGCAGAAGATTCGTTCGACTCTATTCGTTATGCGGCGAAGCTTTCAACCTTTTTGCCCGTTTGCCTCGTTCACAAATTTATGTAAGACCGCTTTGTCGTCTGCGGGCGATACGAGGTCGTCCATTTTCCGGAGAACGTGCACGAAATGAAGCGTTATGCCGGTTTCATCGCCCTCGGTCTTCTGTCGCTTGCGGCCCTTTGGTTTTCGCGGGAAAATCCGGCCCCGACCGGTTCTGCAATCAACCGGCAGACCCAATCCCAAACGCAGCCCGCCGGCAATTCCAGGCCCGAAACATCCCAGCCGGAAATTGCCCGACGAGACACGGGCAAAAACCCTGTGCCCGCCGGAACAGGCTTCGATTTTTATGTGCTTTCGCTCTCCTGGTCGCCGGCGTTCTGCGCCAGCTCCGAAGGTTCCGGCAATCGCCAGCAATGCGGCAGCAACAGGCGTTACGGTTTCGTCGTACACGGGCTTTGGCCGCAAAACGAAACCGGATACCCCGAATTCTGCACGAGCAGCGAGCCGGACCGTGTGCCCGACGCAATCGGCCGCACGATGTTCGACATCATGCCCTCCATGGGCCTGATCGGCCACCAGTGGCGCAAGCACGGCGCCTGCTCCGGCCTTTCGCAAAAGGATTATTTTTCGGCAACACGAACCGCCTTCGAGGCGGTCAAGCTGCCGGAGACGATTGCCTCGGGCGCTAAAGGCGCCACCCTTTCCGCCGAAGCCATCGAAACCGCCTTCACCGACGCCAACCCCGGCATGTCGAAACGCGGCGTCTCGATCAGCTGCGACGGAAAACGCCTTGAGGAAGTCCGTATCTGCCTCAACAAGGACATGACATTCCGCGATTGCCCTGAGCTTGACCGCAAGGGCTGCCGCGTCAGCGCTACCGAAATCGTCCCCATTCGCTAATACCCACACATCAACATATGTCAGGACCCGACTATGGAACTGCTTTATTCCGTCACTTCCCCCTACTCCGCCAAGGTGCGCATGGCCGCCCGCCATCTCGGCATCGACATTACCAACGTCGCCGTCGACACCAATGCCGAGCCCGCGACGCTGGTTGACAACAATCCGCTCGGCAAAATTCCGGTCCTGCTTCTGGACGATGGCGGCTCGGTCTATGACAGCGTCGCGATCATGCACTATCTAGACCGCCTTTCGGGCGGCAAGCTCTACCCGAAAAAGAACGGCAAGCGCACCGAAGCGGAAATTCTGGAAGCGCTCTGCGACGGCATCATGGATTGCCTGCTGGCCATCGTTTACGAGCGCCGTTCCCGCCCGGAGGACAGAGTTCACCAGCCATGGATCGACAAGCAGTGGAAAAAGGCGGTGAAGGGTCTGGATCATCTCAACGCCAACCTGCCGAAAACCGGCAAGAAGCTGCATGGCGGACATTTCTCCCTTGCGGCGTTGATCGGTTATCTCGATCTGCGTTTTGCAGGTGAATGGGCCGAAGGGCACGAGGCGCTGGCGCAATGGCCGGAGACATTCGGCAAGCGTTTCGAAGCCTATAAGGACATGAGGGCTGCCGCCTGACGCCAATGTGAGCGCCATGCCTGGCCTGATCGCCGGGCATGGATGCTGTAACTGATGGCAAAAACAAAAAAAGCCGGGGCGTAAACCCCGGCTTTTCTTTTACCGATCCTTGAAGGATCAGAACTTGACGCCGATACCGGCCTTGACGGAGTGGTCGTCGAAGCCGCGCGAGAACGCGCCGGAGTCCAGGCTGTAGTCCTTCTTCTGGTAGTCGCTGTAGCGATATTCCAGACGGGCAGTGATGTTGTCCGTAACCATGGCTTCAACGCCGGCACCAACGGTGTAGCCGAGGGCGGTTGCGCTGTCCTTGGAGGTCGCGTCACGTACCTTGTTGTCGGAGGCTGCGAGACCAGCCGTACCGTACAGCAGGAACGGGTTCATGTCGTAACCGACGCGGGCACGCAGCGAGCCGTTGACGCCCTGCTTGCCTTCGACGGCGTTGCCACCAACCGTACCAGCGGAACCGCGCTCGCGGCCGAGGTTAACGTCTGCTTCGGCACCGTAAACGATCTGGCCGTTCTGCATGTTGTAACCGCCGTAGATGCCGCCGCCGGCGCCCTTGGCGTCACGGCCGTCGTTGCTGGAGCTGAAACGGCCCCAATCGTAGTTGGCGGTACCACCGAGGTAAGCGCCGGTCCAGTTCTTGACCGGAGCGGGCTGGTCGTAGGCTACCGGTGCCTGCGGCACGTCGTTTACGGCGTCAGCGGCGTGAGCAGCCGAGAAACCAGCGGCTGCAATGGTCGAAGCCATAATGGTTGCTACGAAAATACGCATGTTATTCTCCTTTCAGGACCGCGCCGTACTCAAAACATTGTTTTTAGACGCGGTAAATTCGTCGGGTTAATCGCCCCTCTGAAAATTGAATTTGATGGGAGAATGCGGAGATCAAAGAGCCAAAATGTGAATTGTTTGGGGCAGACACGTGACTAGAATTAGACGTTGCCTAATTGCCACAAGGGTTTTATTAACCCTACCGGAAACTTAATTTCCAATATATCGAATTTAAACTTAGTTATATTCAAATTAAATTTAAATTACATTACCAATAAAAATCCACACAATTCTTTTACGGCCCACGGACAGCTTGCGATTTGCGATTATATCCAGCAAATAGGGCGTGTATGAGCAAATGCAGGTCCGCTGTGAAAGAAAATATACCGAAGACAGTCTTGATAACGGGTGCCGCCCGGCGGCTCGGGCGGGCGATCGCCACGGATTTGGCCTCGCATGGCTTTGCGATTGCCGTCCACGCCAATGCCTCCATGGCGCAAGCCGAGGAATTCGCTAACGAAATAAGGCAAAAAGGCGGCAAGGCCGTTGCCGTTCAGGCGGATCTGACACAATCATCGCCAACAATGGCGCTTGTCGAACAGGCATCTTCGGCGCTCGGCCCGATAGGCGTCGTCGTCAACAACGCATCCATTTTTCTGGACGATTCGGCAGAAACGCCCGATCCGGCAATCTTCGACGCGCATTTTTCCGTGCATGTGCGGGCGCCTTCCCTCATCGCGGCCGCCTTCGTTCAGCAATTGCCTCAGGATAAATCCGGACTGATCGTCAACATCATCGATCAGCGCGTACTTGCGCTTACGCCGCGTTTTTACTCCTATACGCTTTCGAAATCGGCCCTTTGGACAGCCACACGGACGATGGCGCAGAGTTTTGCGCCGCGGGTGCGCGTCAACGCCATCGGGCCGGGTCCCTCCTTCAAAAGCGAAAGACAGGCGCCGGAGGACTTTCAGGCGCAGATCGACGGCCTTATATTAAAGCGCGGTCCGGAACCCGACGAGTTCGGGCGGACGATTCGCTTTCTTTTTGATACGCCGTCGATCACCGGACAAATGATCGCGCTCGATGGCGGCCAGCATCTTGGCTGGGAAACCCCTGATGTGGCGGAGATACCTGAATGAACGGAAAGAAGCTGCCTGACGGCGGTATTCTCTTCGATGAAACCGATGACGAAGACGACGATGCAAACCTTGCCGCGACAGACGCGACCGAGGCACCGCGCGACGTTGCCGGCATGGACTGGAATGCCGGCTGGAAAAACGAATCCGGCCTGAAGGGCATGGATCTTATCGGCGAATTCGTCAAACACCTGCCGAACTCGCCGGGTGTCTACCGCATGTTCAACGAGGCGAACGACGTTCTTTACGTCGGCAAGGCGCGCTCGCTGAAGAAGCGCGTCGGCAACTATGCCCAGGGTCGCGTGCATTCCAACCGCATTGCGCAGATGGTGCGGCTGACCGCCCATATGGAATTCGTCACCACCCGCACGGAGACCGAGGCGCTTCTCCTGGAAGCTAACCTCATCAAACGCTTGCGGCCGCGCTTTAACGTGCTTTTGCGCGACGACAAGTCATTTCCCTATATCCTGATCACAGCAGACAATCGTGCACCGGCGATTTTCAAGCACCGGGGTGCGCGGGCGCGCAAGGGCGACTACTTCGGACCCTTCGCCTCTGCCGGAGCCGTTGGACGCACGATCAATTCACTGCAACGCGCGTTCTTGATCCGCACCTGCACCGACAGCGTTTTCGAAACCCGCACGCGTCCCTGTCTTCTTTACCAGATCAAACGCTGTTCCGGCCCCTGCACACATGAGGTGAGCGATGAGGGGTATGCGGAACTCGTCAAGGAAGCCAAGGATTTCCTGTCAGGCAAGAGCCAGAGCGTCAAGACCGCGATTGCCCGGCAGATGAACGAGGCGGCCGAGGATCTCGACTTCGAGCGCGCCGCCGTCTATCGCGACCGGCTGGCAGCGCTCTCGCACGTCCAGAGCCATCAGGGCATCAATCCGGCCGGCATCGAGGAGGCGGATGTTTTCGCCATCCATCACGAGGGCGGCATATCCTGCATCCAGGTGTTCTTTTTCCGCACCGGCCAGAACTGGGGCAACCGCGCTTATTTCCCGAAGGCCGACCCGTCCCTGCCCGGCTCGGAAATCCTCAATGCGTTCCTGGCGCAATTTTACGACGACAAACCGGTGCCGAAGCAGATCCTGCTTTCCGAAACCGTGGAGGAACAGGAATTGCTGGCCGCTGCTCTCGGCGAAAAAGCCGGACACAAGGTCACGATCAGCGTGCCGCAGCGCGGCGAGAAGAAGGACATCACCGACCATGTTCTTGCCAATGCCCGCGAGGCGCATGGCCGCAAGCTGGCGGAAACCTCGTCTCAGGCGCGGTTGCTGAAGGGGTTCGCGGAAACCTTCAACCTTCCCTACGTGCCGCGCCGGATCGAGATTTACGACAACTCGCACATCATGGGCACAAATGCCGTGGGCGGCATGGTGGTGGCGGGGCCGGAAGGCTTCGTGAAAAACCAGTATCGCAAGTTCAACATCAAATCGACTGACATCACTCCCGGTGACGACTTCGGCATGATGCGTGAGGTCATGACCCGCCGCTTCTCGCGCCTGTTGAAGGAAGAGGGCAAGCCCGACCGCGCACAGACGCTGACGCCCACACCCGAGGAAGCCGCGGACATGCCCTTCCCCGCCTGGCCGGACGTTATCCTGATCGATGGTGGTCAGGGACAGATGACGGCGGTGCGTGCCATCCTCGATGAGCTCGACATTCGCGACAGCGTGATTGCCATCGGCGTCGCCAAGGGTGTGGACCGCGAGGCGGGCCGCGAGCGCTTCTTTGCGGATGGCCGCAGCGATTTTTCCCTGCCGCCGCGCGATCCCGTGCTTTACTTCATCCAGCGCATGCGCGACGAGGCCCACCGTTTTGCCATCGGCTCACACCGGGCGCGGCGCAAGAAGGAAATGGTGCGCAATCCGCTGGATGAAATTTCGGGGATCGGCCCAGGACGCAAGCGCTCGCTGCTGCAGCATTTCGGTACGGCAAAGGCGGTTTCACGCGCAGGCCTCAACGATCTGATGAATGTCACCGGCATTTCAGAAGCCGTAGCGCGGCAAATCTACAATCACTTCCATGAGAGCAGTGGCGATTGAAGGCGCACTGTCGCAACGAACTGCTAAAAAAACATAATAACGTGTTGACCCTATGCGTCAGGGGCGGCATCAAGGCAGCTTATCCAGACTGACAGGTTTCCCATGGCTTCGCGCGCATACAGCATTCCCAACCTTCTCACCTATGCCCGCATTCTGGCGGTTCCCGTCATCGTTTTGTGTTTTTACATCGAAGGAAAGCTGGAAAGCTCGGATTTTGCGCGCTGGACGGCACTCTGGCTGTTCATCGTCGCCTCGCTGACCGATTTTCTGGATGGTTATTTGGCGCGTATCTGGAATCAGACCTCCAATATCGGCCGCATGCTGGACCCGATCGCCGACAAGCTGCTGGTCGCCTCAGTGCTGCTCTTGATGGCAGCGGACGGCACCATTGCCGGCTGGTCGCTCTGGGCCGCCATCACCATTCTTTGCCGCGAAATTCTGGTCTCGGGCCTGCGTGAATATCTGGCGGCGCTGAAGGTCAGCGTTCCCGTCACCCGCATCGCGAAGTGGAAGACCACCATCCAGATGGTGGCCATCGCCTTTCTTCTTGCCGGTCCCGCGGGAGACAAGGTTCTGCCCTACACGACCGAGATGGGAATTACGCTTCTCTGGCTTGCAGCAGCGCTGACCATGTACACCGGCTACGACTACTTCAAGGCGGGTCTCAAGCACATTGTGGACGAAGAATGATGGCGCGGATCGTTTATTTCGCCTGGGTTCGCGAAAAGATCGGCACGGCGGAGGAGGAGCTGGATATCCCCTCCTCCGTTACCACGGCCGGTGAGCTGATCGCCTATCTCTCAACCCTTGGTGAAAACTACGAAGCCGCCTTCGAATTTCCGGATGTGATCCGCGTTGCGGTCAATCAGGAACATGTTGAACATGACGAGAGCATTGCCGGTGCGCGCGAGATCGGCATCTTCCCGCCCATGACGGGGGGATAACCGGATGCAGCCCACGGTACGCGTGCAGGCACAGGATTTCGACGCTGCGGAAGAAACCCGCAGGCTGACGGAAGGCGACAAGAGCATTGGCGCGGTGGTGGCCTTCACCGGGCTTTGTCGCGATGATGGCGGTACGCTCGCGGCGCTGGAACTCGAGCATTATCCCGGCATGGCCGAAGCGGAAATGACCCGTATCGCGCAACTCGCCATCGAACGCTTCGATCTCCTCGGCCTCACCGCCATTCATCGCCATGGCAAGATCGCCACCGGCGAGAATATCGTCCTCGTCATTGCTGCTTCCCGGCACCGGCAGGCCGCTTTTGACGGCGCAAATTTCGTGATGGACTACCTCAAGACGTCCGCCCCGTTCTGGAAAAAGGAACATGGCAAGGATGGCACGAAGGGCGACTGGGTTGCCGCAAAGACGACCGACGACACGGCCAAGGACAAATGGCGGTAACGCTTTGTGTTTTCCCGCACTTCCACACGAAAACCGGACGCCACCCCTCCTGGAAATGCTCTAGGGCGCTTCCACTCTGCTGCGCATGACGATCAGCCAGCCCACCAGAAGTGCCAGAACCGCCGCATCCCGCCAGATAACCGGGCCGTAACCGACCCATAGCGTTTCCGCGAACCCGACGGCAGCAGCCCCGAGCGCGCAGACGAGCGGGCTTGCATAACCGCCCGCTGCCGAAATCAGCACGACTTTCAGGCCGAACACCAGACCGGCACCGAAATCCATGGTGCCGTAATAAAACGTGGCGAGGACGCCGGCGATAGCGGCAAGCAGACCCGCTGCACAGTAGGACAGCAGGAACACCCTGCCTTCATTTACCCCGCACAGTGACGCGGCGAAAGCATCGTCCGACACCGCCTTCCAGCGTCTGCCAAAGCCGGAACGCTGGAGGTAGAAAGTGCCTGCGAGAACGAGCAGGCAGAAGACAGCCGTGTTCAGCATCTGCATCGACGTCAGGGTGACGGCGAAGCTTCCATCGGCCCAGAATCGCACCGGTTCCGACAAAAGCGGTGGCAGCCATAATTGCCGCGTGCCGGCGGCAAGTCTGGCACTTTCGGTGAGCGCAATCAGCACGCCAATGGAGGCGACCGTCACCGCATTGGGGGAGGCTTTCGCCAGGGGCCGCATCACCGCCCTGCCGATGAAAGCCGCCGCCCACAGACCGCCGAAAAGACCGGCCCCTGCCCCAAGCGCGAGTGTTGCAGGCAAGATCAGCCACAGCCGGTTCCAGCCAAAATCGGCAAACAGCAGGCAGGTCTGACCGGCGAAAGCGAAAATCGCGCCATAGGTGACATCGGCCCGTTTCGTGACCGAAAAGGCGATGGCATAGCCGAACGCCAGAACCGCATAAAGCGAGGCTACCGGTACGGCATTCAGCAATTGTTGCAGGAAATAAGCCAATCCGTCCTCCCCATCGCATTATAACTGTTAAAATCCATTTTGATAGTTATAATGTCGCCATGACATTTCGCTGGACAGAACATCGTTTCGCAGGCGGCGCATTGGCCCTCGATGTCGCCAATAGCGTCATCCTGCGCGCGGACGCGGTAAAATCGGTAGACCGTTTTGCTGTGCCTGAGCAGATCGCCACCTTTGCCGAGGCGTCGACCCGACTCGGAGCGGAGCGCGACAGGTTTCCCGCACTCATCGCGCCCCAAGCGGACATGAGGCAGGTATTTCTCGATCTTCGCGAGGCGATCGACGATTATTTCCGCTCTTCGATGACGAATGGCGACGATGACGACGGCCGGCTGGCAGGGCTTCTCTTCGCTTGCGGCACGGCACTAAAGTTGTTTCCTCTGCGAGAGAGCCTTGCCAATGCGACCGCCCATTCCGCTCTGTCGCTGCTTGCGGCGGAGACGCGGAAACGGCTGCGGATTTGCGGCAATTGCGGTTGGCTTTTCATCGACCGCAGCAAGAACAGAAGCCGCATCTGGTGCGACATGACGGTGTGCGGCAACCGGCAGAAAGCCAGCCGGCATTATCACCGCAAGAAGGAAGCGCAGGCATGAAAGGAATAACCATTCCGTTGCTGGCGATCACTACGGTGCTCGGTCTTTCCGGTTGTCAGCGGGACGAGCCGCGCGATGTCGCGAAGGTTTCCGGCCGCATGTTCGTCTTTAACTACCGTGTGGCGATTGCCACCTATCTCGTGACCTTGCAGCGCATCGCCCCCATCCGCGACGGCAGCACGCTGGAAGCGAGCTTCGAAAATCCCCGCGGCGGAACCGAGCTGACGACCAGGGAGAAGATTTTCCCGGCAGATGAAAAGATCGCCGTTCAAAGTCCGCCGGTCGAATGCGTCAAACAGGACCGCCCCTACAAGATCACGATCCGCATCAAAGGGCCGGAAGGCAATGTACTGCAGACGATAGAGACCACCATCCGCTCCGACACCGACCAGTCGCTCCTTCCCGCCAAACCGCTGACGGTCGGCCCACTCTACACACCCAACCCGGACGTGTTCAAAGCGGACGGCACGACGGATATGCGGCCAGTCGAGGGGTGTCCGGCGTCGTGAAAACCTCCCCTCATCCCTGGGCTCGTCACAGGACTGAGGCCCGTGGGGATGGCTTCGGCGTAAACTTCTTTCGGCAATAAAACAAAAAAACGGAGCCTTTCGGCTCCGTTTCATCGAGTCTTTTCAGCGGCTTCATGCCATCGCCTGAGAGGGCGATTCAAGCCGTTGATATTTTGAATCAGCCGACGATTTCAGTTTCGGCGAACCAGTAGGCGATTTCCTGTGCGGCGGTTTCAGGAGCGTCCGAACCATGAACGGAGTTCTCGCCGATGGAAAGCGCGAAGCTCTTGCGGATGGTGCCTTCAGCAGCCTGGGCCGGGTTGGTTGCGCCCATGATTTCGCGGTTCTTGAGGATAGCGTTTTCGCCTTCCAGAACCTGAACGATGGTCGGGCCGGAGGTCATGCCTTCAACGAGTTCGCCGAAGAAGGGACGCTCTTTGTGAACGGCGTAGAAGCCTTCGGCTTCGCGCTTGCTCATCCAGACGCGCTTGGAGGCGACGATGCGCAGACCGTTGTCTTCAAATACCTTGGTGATCGCGCCAGTCAGGTTACGCTTGGTTGCGTCCGGCTTGATCATCGAAAATGTGCGTTCAATCGCCATGTGTCCGTTTCCTTTTCCTATAGAGAAAGTGGGCGGTCTTTACCCGCCCAAAGGCCCGAAAACAAGGGGGATCAACCACATTGCGACGATGGCTGCAGACATTTCACGCCGCTGTCACACTGCGGCCTCTGGCGTCGTGGAGGTCTAGGCAACCTTCGAACCAGTCACGGACGGGGTCGTTTTCGGAAAACAGATCCGCTCCGGTGGTAATCCTTGCCCATTGCAGCGCACCGAAAACAATGTAATCCGCAAACAGCGGCGATGAGCCGCCGATGAAAGGCTGGAAGCCCAGCATGCGGCGGATCGGCGCCAGGAGCGCTGGGAAGGCCGCGATTTCCACCTCACGGTTCGCCACCACATCCTCGAGCGTCCGGCCGAGCGCCTTCGTCCTGCTGTCGCGGAAATAAAGGCGGTCAGGCTCATCAAGCATATTGTGGATATCGAGCACGGCAATGCGGGTGATGGCCGGGTGCAGCACCGTCTGCGACCAGCTTTCAACGAAACGCGCCATCGCCTTGCCGCCTTCCCCGTTAAACAGCGACGGCCGCTCCGGATAGGCCTCATCCAGATAAAGGGCGATCTCGAAACTGTCGCTCACCAGCTGGTCGCCATCACGAAGGATCGGCACGGTCCTCGAAAAACCGTCCTCCACCGTCGGGATGACCGTGAAGGGCAAGGGACGCTCCTCGAACTCCAGCCCCTTATGCGCCAGCGAAAGCACGGTTTTCCAGCAATGGGGAGAGAACGGCCGTGCGCTATCGCTTCCGCAAAGTGAATATAAGGTTCTGGAGGTCGTCATAGGCTGCACCCTCTTCTGCTACATCGATGATGCGATATAAAAACGACCGCCGCCTGAAATCAAATCAGGATTTGTCATACTACTGATCAAAAACCGCATCCGGCGCTCAACCGTCCCCTCCACGAGAATTGGGGTCTCACGGCAATGAAAACCTCGTCAGGTTTAGCCTATTTTAAACCGTTGCTTGTAAGAATAATCGTGTTCAACAATCGGTTATCACCGGTGCATTCATAATTTATTGGTATTGGGGCTGTCAGTGACGTCAACGGCGGGCGATAAAAAACGCGAGAAGGCAAGGAACGGTCTCGTCTTTACAAAAATTGCTCAGTTCATCGACAAGATGAATATTGCTCCGCTGCCGCGAAACTACGAACTGATCTACGAAATATTGTCGGGGCATAACCCGGCGATGGGACGCGATATTCTCGCCCTTGGCAACGCGCCGCAACAGCATGAAATCGATATTGTCGGCCAGAGACACAATCTGCCGGGTTTTTCGAAGATCGAGGCCGAGCAGATGGCAGCGACGGCCTTCGAGACGCTGAAGCAGATTTCCGCGCGACTGGAAGCCGGCCTGCAACGCACCGAAACATTTATTGCCAGTCTTTCCGGGCAAGATCACTCCGAGCTGCCTGCAACGGAGCGGCTTGCGCAATTGATGGGCGATATTCACGAGGAACAAACGAGTCTCCGGCATTTCGTTTCCATGGGGCTGATGAAAATCCGCGAGGTTGAGAAAAGCCGGACCGATCTTCAGGCGAATTCCCTGCGTGATGCCTTGACGGCGCTTCCCAACCGGGCGGCTTTCCTCGAGAAGCTCGGCGACCTGTTTTCGGGCGCTCAGGGGGCATCAGCTACATCGCTTGTGCTGCTCAACATCGACCATTTCCGCGAAATCAACGGCAAATACGGCCCCACTGCCGGCAACAAGGCGCTGCGCCGGCTGGCAGCGCTTTTCCGCAAGACGATCAAGAAGGACGATTTCGTAGCCCGCATCGGCGGAAACGAGTTCGCTTTTCTGTTTGCCGGCGTCTCGCAAAATACAGCTGAAGCAATTGCGGAGCGGTTGCGGCAGAACGTCGAGGCGCTACGTTTCGTCACCAGTGAGGGCGACGGCGAGCATCTGACCGTATCGATCGGCGTTGCGGCAGTGGACTGCACCGCGACATCAGCGGAATTTTTCAGCCATGCCGGGCTCGCCCTGCTGTCCGCACGCTGCGGCACGCGCAATTGCGTCATAGGCTACTCCCGGGACGTGGCTCAACGCAGCCGCAGCAGCTATCTGGCGCAGCTCGGCTGTTGAAGCTGCATATCTGATCTGGTGTGGCGCGCGCGCTCTTGCCTTGGCCACGCAGTTCGGCCAAAACGGCGCCATGATTACGATTACCGATCTCTCCGCCCGCATCGCCGGGCGCCTGCTTCTCGACCACGCCAGCGTGACGCTTCCGGCTGGCGTGAAGGTGGGCCTCGTTGGCCGCAACGGCGCCGGCAAATCTACTCTTTTCCGGGTCATCACCGGTGACTTTTCAGCGGAAAGCGGTTCGGTAACGATCCCGAAACTGGCGCGCATCGGCCAGGTTGCGCAGGAAGCGCCGGGAACGGAACAATCGCTGATTTCCATCGTGCTTTCCGCCGACAAGGAGCGCAGCGCGCTGCTGGCCGAGGCGGAAACCGCAACAGACCCGCACCGGATCGCGGAAATTCAGGTGCGGTTGGTCGATATCGACGCGCATTCGGCGGAAGCCCGCGCGTCCAGCATTCTTGCCGGTCTTGGCTTCGATCACGAGGCGCAGCTTCGCCCCGCCTCTTCGTTCTCCGGCGGCTGGCGCATGCGCGTGGCGCTCGCGTCCGTGCTGTTTGCCGAACCCGACCTCCTGCTGCTCGACGAGCCGACCAACTATCTCGACCTTGAAGGCACGCTCTGGCTGGAAGACTATATCCGGCGTTATCCGCATACCGTCATCATCATCAGCCACGACCGCGATCTGCTGAACAATGCCGTCAATTCCATCGTGCATCTGGACCAGAAAAAACTGACCTTCTATCGCGGCGGATACGACCAGTTCGAGCGCCAGAAAGCCGAAGCAGACGAATTGCAGATGAAGGCGAAGGTGAAAAACGACGCCGCGCGCAAACATCTGCAAAGCTTCATCGACCGTTTTCGCGCCAAGGCCACCAAGGCGCGCCAGGCGCAGAGCCGTATCAAGGCGCTGGAGCGCATGGGCACCGTCGCCGCCGTGATCGAGGACCACGTCCAGCCGATCACGTTCCCGGAGCCGGAAAAGCAGCCCGCCTCACCCATCGTCGCCATCAATGGCGGTGCCGTGGGTTACGAGCCGGGCAAATCCATTCTGAAGCAGCTCAATCTCCGCATCGATAATGACGACCGCATCGCGCTGCTCGGTTCCAACGGCAACGGCAAATCGACCTTTGCGAAATTCATCTCCGGTCGGCTTGCGCCGCAAGCGGGCGATCTTCGCATCGCCCCGGGCCTGAAGATCGGCTTCTTTGCGCAGCATCAGCTGGACGATCTCGTGCCGGACCAGACACCGGTCGAACACGTGCGCAAGCTGATGCCGCTGGCGTCTGAAGCGCAGGTGCGGGCGCGGGTTGCGCAGATGGGACTTGCGACGGAGAAGATGGCGACGGCGGCGAAAGACCTTTCCGGCGGTGAAAAGGCCCGGCTGCTGATGGGACTTGCGGCCTTCCATGCGCCAAATCTGCTCATCCTCGACGAACCGACCAACCATCTCGACATCGACAGTCGCCGGGCGCTGATCGAGGCGCTGAACGACTATAACGGCGCCGTCATCCTCATCTCGCACGACCGGCATCTCATCGAGGCAACTGTCGACCGCCTATGGCTGGTGGCCGACGGCACGGTGAAGACCTTTGAAGGCGACATGGAGGAATATCGCGACCTCGTCGTATCTTCCGGAAAAAAGAAGGAAGAGAAGACAGAAGCCGCCGCCGACCAGACATCGAAAGCCGACCAGCGCAAGGCCAACGCCGAAAAACGCGCCCAGCTTGCGCCGCTGAAGAAAAAGATCAATGAAATCGAATCTTTGACGGCGAAGCTTGAGAAAGTGATTCAGTCGCTCGACAAGGAACTGGCGGACCCTGCTTTGTACGAAAAGGCACCTGCCAAGGCCGCGCAGAAAGTCAAAGAGCGTGGCGAAGCCGCGAGTAAGCTTTCAGACGCCGAGGAGCAGTGGCTGATGCTTTCGAGCGAATATGAGGATGCGATGACGCAGTGATGCGTCATGATGCTGGTGCGAAAATCTAAGCGCATTCCCTGCGAGGCTGCAGCCGCTCGAGCGGCACGGCCGGCGAATAAAGATAGCCCTGACCGAAACGGATTCCCATCTGCATGAGCAGCCTGCTCTGCTCTTCCGTTTCTATACCTTCCGTCACCAGCGTGGCGCCGTAACGTTCGGCGCTTTCGAAGGCGAGCGCGATGGCCTCCCGGAACCGCGACTGTTCAAGCCGGGACGTCATCCAGTGATCGATCTTGACCTCCTCGAAGGGGAACCGCGCAAGCAAGGTGAGTGCCGCATAACCGGTGCCAAAATCATCGAGCGCCAGCCGCACGCCCGCTTCGCTCAGCCTGTCGAAATTCTGCTGCACAATGTCGATCGCCGGTATCCTGCTCATCTCCGTCACTTCGATCGACAGACGGTGCGCCGGGACCCCCATCTCGTTCAAAAAGGCCACAACCCGCTCTCCGAAGCCCGCAGTGGCAAAAGACGATGCGGAAATGTTCACCGCCAGATGAAAGTCCGGGTCGAGACCCCGCAGGTCGATGAGGTCGCGGACAACGGCTTCGATCGTCGACCATTCAAACTCCACCAGCAGCCGGTGACGCTCGGCAATCTCCAGCACATAATAGGGCGAAAGCGGCTGTCCGCACGCATCCACCGCCCGTAAAAGAGCCTCCGCGCCAATCATGCGGCGATTGTGCATTTCGAATTTCGGCTGATAAAATATCGGCGGCTTGCCGGATCTGATCCAGTTGACCAGCATCTGGCGCACCCCCTCGTCCCGCGTGGCCTTATCGGCGAAGGAGAAGGGGAATATCTGCACCGGATTTTCGCTTCCTCGCAGCGCAAGACTAAGCTGCCGGAGGAAGGAAGCCACGTTCTGCCGGGAAAGCTTATCCAGATTAGCGGCGCCGATTTTCAGATGCGGCACCGGTTCTGGATCCGCAGACCGTGAAAATGTACTTAACCCGTCGTGGAGACGCATTATCAGCCTTGTGCTTTCCGACTTCTCGAGCGAAATCGCCGACATGACGACTGCAAGCGTGGTATCGCCGAACATGAAGCTGCGCGGTGCATTGGAACTCGACAGCAGGCCGTTGTCATCGTTGCAGATTTCCTGTGCCAGCCTCGGCCAGAAAAGATCGCCCCAATCCTCGCCCTGGCAGGCGGCGACATCGGCCATATTGACGATTTCTATGAGAAGGAGAGCGTGCGGAACGGCCGGCTCCTGCCGCATCACGACTTCGATATGGTCTTTGAGGGCGCGCCTGTTTGGAAGGCCCGTCAACGAATCCGTCCGCGCCGCAGCATCGCGTTTCCTTGCCTCTTCACGCGCCCGCGCCTCTCTGCGCAGTAACAGAAACAGACAGGCGATCATCGGCAACCCGACCAACGAACCGAAGATGCGCCGTCCGACGTTACTGAGAAAAACGTCCTGATTTATCATGCTGAGACTGTAGGTCACGCAAACAGCGAACAACGCCGCGAAAATCCTGACCGCGAATACGCCGAAGACCTCGCGGACGCCGAGTTCAGTGAGACTGCGCCTGCGCATCCAGCCATACATTGCCATCCCGAAAGCCGAGATAATGCTCATATCCAGAAAAGCGGCCCCAAAGAGTGCCGGACCACCAAACAAAAATCGCCCTGCGGAGACGAGCGCCAGGCTTATCAAGCCGCCTTGCCAGGACCCCAACACGCCAGCCAGGAACAGCAGGTCAGAGCGGATATAGGGCTTGGAAGGCAGCTTGATGAACTCGGATACCAGTAGCGTCAGCAAGAAACCGGTAACCCCGAAGATGATGCCGTAGTAGATTTTATAACGAGCGTCATCGAGAGCGATGTTTCGCTGCAGAAGGATCAGCACCGACACCATGCCGACAAGGGCCGCAGCCTGGAGCAGCAGGAACGGCAACTCGGCGGCTGACGCGGCCGCCTGGGCGGCGATCAATTCCATCATCTCTGCATGCCCCCCCGGTCATTACTATTCTTTTGCCGTGGTTCCGGCGTTTGACCTTCACAAATCCCGCGTTTACGCAGGAAAATCAGTACATATAGCCAATCGCTCCACACGACCTGTAGCTCCACCGCGGGCTGCCCCCGGCGAAATCGCCGGACAGGTGCCAACAGCAAGCGGCTGACAAGACACGAGTTCGAGTACCTCCTCACCGCCGGCGTCGCACAATGCCGAGCAGGAAAATCAAGAAACGAAGCGAAGCGCCAACCAACAACCGAACGAAAAAACCATCGAGACAGTCTAACTAACGCATTTTACGTCGACACTAAAGAACTTAGTGTAGATAAGATGCGATAATTACGCTTTATGTATTTAGTTGACAATTGCCTTCGTTGAAATCCTGAAAATCCATATAACGATGTATTTTCAATTCTGATTATAATACATTCAATACTGAAATTGAAATTGGTTTACATATATACTATGCATTAATATTTCGGAACTTAACTTCGAGTCCGAATTTTAAAAGCATTAAGTTATAAAAATCAATAATTTTAAATTTTAAACAATATTTTCACATTTCAAATATTAGGCAACATAAAATATGCATACCGATTTTTGCCATGCCGTTACGCACGGAAAAAAGACGGGACCTGCAAGGACGATCGCCTTGCTCCTTTGAGCGTTTCTGTTAAAAAACTCGTAAAGTCACACTTTATCCCACGCATCATACAAATGGGTCCCACTTCATGTCAGCCACCAAGCTTGCCATCGTCGGCGTCGGCAAAATCGTTCGCGACCAGCACCTTCCCGCCATCGCAGGCAATCCGGATTTTGAATTGATCTGCACGGCCAGCCGCCACGGTACCGTGGATGGCGTCGCTTCTTACGGCACCATCGAGACCATGCTGGAGGCCGTCGAGGATATCGAGGCCGTATCGCTCTGCATGCCGCCACAGTACCGTTACGAGGCTGCTTATGCGGCGTTGAATGCCGGCAAGCACGTTTTCCTCGAAAAGCCGCCGGGCGCAACGCTTTCGGAAGTTCAGGATCTCGTTCGCCTTGCGGATTCGAAGGGTCTTTCGCTATTTGCAAGCTGGCACTCGCGTTATGCGCCGGGCGTTGAAGCTGCAAAGGCGTTTCTCGCCTCGACAAAAATCGACAGCGTGCATGTCATCTGGAAAGAGGATGTGCGCCACTGGCACCCCAACCAGGCATGGATCTGGCAGGCGGGCGGTCTCGGTGTGTTCGATCCCGGCATCAACGCGCTATCGATCATCACCCACATCCTGCCCCGCGCGCTGTTCCTGACCAAGGCAACGCTTGAGTTCCCGGAAAACCGCGACGCGCCCATCGCTGCCGAGCTGCATTTTTCCGACGTTACGAAAATGCCCGTGCGCGCCGAGTTCGACTGGCGCCAGACCGGCAAGCAGAGCTGGGATATCGTTGCCGAAACGGCGGCCGGGCAGATGGTGCTTTCGGAAGGCGGCGCGAAGCTCTCCATCAATGGCGAGCAGGCGGTGTCGGAACCCGAGCGGGAATATCCGGCGCTCTACGAGCGTTTTGCGGAAATCATCAAGGCCGGACGCTCTGATGTCGATCTTGCGCCATTGACTCATGTGGCCGATGCCTTCCTGCTCGGCCGCCACAAATTCGTGGATTCCTTCTACGACTGAGGAGCCGAAAGGCTTTTGGAAGCCTTCCGGAAGACAGGTGCATCAAAGGGCGCGGCTGACGAAACGGTCGCGCCCTGACTTTTTTGCCTGATACAGTGCCTCGTCAACGCTGCGCAAAAGCGTGGCGCGGTCAGCACCGGCCTGAGGAGCGATGGCGCCGCCAATGCTGAGACGCGCACCGACCGCCTGCCCGTCAACATCAAAGGGTTCACGGAAGGCTTCCAGAAGCCTGTCTGCCAGTCCGTTCATCACCTCAGACGTGCTGGGACGGGGTATGAAAATGGCGAATTCGTCGCCCCCCATGCGCACCACCGTATCTTCGCTGCGGATCGAATTGCGAATGCGGTCGGCGGCAGCGGTCAGCACCCTGTCACCCGCCGGGTGGCCGAACGTGTCATTGATCGCCTTGAAACCGTCCAGATCGAGATAGAGCACGCCGAAGGCCTCGTTCTCACGCAGAGCCGCGCCAAGCTGGCCATCGACAATCGCCTCCAGCGCCTTGCGATTGTAAAAGCCGGTCAACGGATCAGTCATCACCGCATCCCGCAATTCACGCTCCGCCAGACTCATTGTGAAATTGGCCTTCTGTAAACGCAGGAGTGCGGCCGCCAGCAGCGCAAAGTGCTTCAGATTGTCAATTTCGCTTTGAGAGAATTTTCTCGGCACCGTATCGACAAGGCAAAAGGCGCCGACCACAAGACCCGGTTCCAGCTCGATCGGCGCGCCAGCATAGGAACGCAATCCGGGACCGCCCTTCACATAGGACATGAAGCGGAAATCCGGATGCTGGGTCAGATCGGAAATGACCACGACATCCTGCCTGGCAATTACTCGGTTGCAGATCGACAGATCGCGCGGACATTCCGAAAGTTGCATTCCCGCCTGTTCGGCAATATGGAGCCAGTCCTCATCGACGATATGGACGGCCGCACGCGGTACGTCAAAGACGCCCTGCCCCAATCGAGACAGCACTTCCAGTTCCGGCATCTCGGCATTCTTGACGGACATGATTGACCGCACCGCGACCAGACGCTCTATTTCCCCGTCGGGCCGTGAAATCGCCTGTCCCATGATGATGTCCTTCTGCTGTTTCGTCTGTGGCAGCCGCCACCGTCCGTCACCTGTCGGCCGGATCAGACAGCTATGTCTGATTCGGCTCATAATGCGAAAACCGGCAGGCAGCGCCACATGCGAATTTTTGCCAGTCTTTTTGTGTGGGAAACTGTGATCAGGCCTTCTTCTGCCAGCGGCCTTCCGGCGACTGCTGCCAATAGGTCAGCGCATGACCTTCGGTCTTCAGCCTTTTCCAGTGGTTCCGCGCCATTTCCAGCTGGTAGGCATCATATCCGTCGAACATGAACACTATCCGCTCATAGCCCTCCACCGCCGGCGGTTCGGCACCGTCGACCAGAAAGCGGACACTCGCCTCGTTACCGTTCGCATTCGACGCCGTCAAAAGAATCGGCTGGTTTTGCGGCGCGGCAGAGGTATCCGTTGCGTGCGGCAGAAAACTGTCGTCACGAAAGGTCCACAGATGCGTGTCGAGGAAATCGCGGCGCTCCTCGTCCACCGTCTGGATCGCGACCTTCCAGCCGCGTTCCAGCGATTTTTCGAGCAAGGGCGGCAATGCATCCTCCAGCTTCGATTCCGTCAGATGGTAGAACAGGATTTCAGTCATCTGCGGACTTGCAGCTCCGGTCGCATCAATCTTCGTAATGGGCGCGAACGAGTTCGTTCAGCAGCCGCACACCGTAACCGGATCCCCAGGACTGGTTGATCTCGGTCATCGGCGAACCCATGGCGGTGCCAGCGATATCGAGATGCGCCCAAGGTGTTTCACCCACGAAACGCTTGAGGAACTGAGCGGCGGTGACAGAGCCCGCCAGACGGCCAGAGCTGTTCTTCATGTCGGCGAATTTGGAATCAATAATCTTGTCGTAATCCTTGCCCAGCGGCATGCGCCACAGCTTTTCCGCCGTAACATCGCCCGCCTGCGAAAGACGTTCAGCCAACTCGTCGTCATTCGAGAAAAGGCCAGCCTGAAGATTGCCGAGTGCAACCGTGATCGCTCCCGTCAAGGTGGCGAGGTTGATCATGAATTTCGGGTTGAAACGTTCCTTGGTGTACCAGAGTGCATCGGCGAGAACCAGCCGGCCTTCGGCGTCGGTATTGATGATCTCGATGGTCTGGCCGGACATGGACGTGACAATATCGCCGGGACGCTGGGCGTTACCATCAGGCATGTTCTCCACCAGACCGATGACGCCGATCACATTGGCTTTCGCCTTGCGGGCCGCGAGCGTGTGCATGAGGCCGGTCACGGCGGCAGCGCCACCCATGTCGCCCTTCATGTCTTCCATGTTAAGGCCGGGCTTCAGCGAGATACCGCCGGTATCGAACACGACGCCCTTGCCGACGAAGGCGATAGGCTCATCCTTCTTGGAGCCGCCGTTCCACTGCATGACCGCAAGCCGGGGCGGACGCGCCGAACCCTGCGCCACACCGAGAAGCGCGTTCATGCCAAGCTTCTTCAGCTCCTTCTCGCCGAGAATTTCGACCTCGACACCGAGCTTTTTTAACTCCTCCGCCTTTTCAGCGAATTCGACAGGACCGAGAACATTCGGCGGCAGGTTGACGAGATCACGCGCCAGGACAACGCCGCCCGCGACGGCCTCGGACACGGCAAAGGCCTTTTCCGCCTCCTGATGGACTGCTGTCACGATGACGATTTCTACTTTCTTCGGCGACTTCTCATCATCGGATTTCTTCTTGGTCTTATAGGCATCGAAGCTATAGGCACGCAGCAGCAGGCCAAGCGCAAAATCCGCAGCCGCCTGCGCACCGACATCGACGCCCGGGGCATCTAGATAGACGGCAACCTTGTCCGCCTTCCTGAAATTGGCGGCAGCGGTGCCGCCGGCACGCAACCAGTCATGGGCGACAAGTTTCGCCGGCTTGCCGAGGCCAATGACGAGAAGCCGGTCGGCGCCCGAACCCTGCGGCGCAATCACGTCGAGTGTCGTCATGGACTTTGCGGAAAAGCCCGAAATCTTTGCCGCCCGTTCAAGCACGCCACCCGGATCGGCTTCCGATGCGCCGGCAGCTGCCTGCGCCTCACCCGAGGCTTGCAGCACAACGGCAAGGGTATTTTCAAGCGAGGCGGAATTGGCGAAAGAAATATCGAATTTGGCGGACATGTTTTCCTGCTCTTCGTGGATAACTTGCGTGTGCGCCCGATCATGGCCTTTTCGGCCCCCGGCGCAACCCTGCATTTTTAAAGGCTCACATTCTTTAAAGGCCGACATTCGCTAAAGGAAAGGCATTTTTGTGGAATGGCCGATCGCGTCATGAAACCGACAGCTTGTTCCACAAAAAGACACAGGCGGTGGAAAAATCATCGCGCAAAACATTTTTGTGAGCGTGCCGGAATAGCCAATTGCAAACGATGCGATTAGATAGGCGGAAATCCGGCGAGCGATCGCGCAGAAAAACAATGTCGACAAGGGCAGTATGAAGCTTCTCGAGAACTATATCCTGCGACGGACAACGCAGATGTTTCTGGTCGCGCTGCTGCCGGTGCTGGCCATCATCTGGACCATCCAGGTTCTCCAGAGAATCAACCTCGTCACCGATACCGGCCAGTCGATGGGCTCCTTCATGGCGCTGGCGACGATGATCCTGCCGACGCTGATCCCCGTCGTGTTGCCTTTCGCCCTCGTCATCGGCATCACCCAGACGTTCACGGCGATGAACAACGATTCCGAGCTTGCCATCATCGATGCGGCCGGATCGTCGCGCTCCGTGATGTTTCGCCCGGTTATCATTCTGGCTGCCGTTCTAAGTGCGCTGTCCTTCACCATCACCAACTTCATCGAGCCGCCTGCCCGAAATTCGGCCAGGCAGATGGTGGCGGCTGCCTATGCCGACCTCCTCTCGTCGGTGATCGAGGAAAAGACCTTCCGCGCTGTTCAGGACGGCCTTTATGTGCAGATCGCCCAGCGTCAGGGCCGTATCCTCAAGGGCCTGTTCGTCGCCGATCGCCGCGATCCGAATTTCGATCTTATCTATTACGCCAAGGAAGGCATGATCGATGAAAGCGGCACGTCGCTGACGATGCGCGACGGCGAAGTCCAGCAGAAAACACCTGATGGCAAGGTCTCCATCGTCAAGTTCCTGTCCTATGCCTTCGACCTTTCGACCATGTCGGAAAAGCAGACTTCCGAACCGTCGCTTTCTCCGGGCGATGCGAGCCTCGGTTTCCTTCTTTCGCCAGACGAGAACAACGCGAGTTACAAGCGGTCTCCCGAAAGCTTCCGCAGTGAGTTGCACAAGCGCCTGTCGGACTGGATGTTCGCCTTCGCCTTCGCACTGATATCGCTGGTCATAGCCGCTGATGCGCGCTCGCATCGTGAAGCGCGGATGCATCCGATGGTCGCTGCGCTGGTGACGGCCTTCATGCTGCGCTGGCTCGGTTTTTACGTCACCAACCAGGTCAAGCAGAGCGCGGCCTTCATTCCGCTGGTCTATGCCGTGCCGGGCCTCAGCGGCGCCGCCGCCGCCTTTATTCTCATCACGGGTCGCAAGCCGAGAATGCCGAAGATCGTCGCGGATACGGCCAGCCGTCTGCGCCGTCTTTTCTCCAGCCGGCTGGCGCGAAGCTCGGGGAGCGGTAACGCATGATTTTCAGCACACTCGCCCGGTATTTCCTCAAACGGTATCTGATCACGGCCATCTGGTTCCTGCTCGGCGTATCGGCAATTATCTATCTTGCCGATTTCAGCGAAACGGCGCGGCGCATGTCCAGCGTGCCAGGCTATTCTGTTCCAGGCGCACTTGGCCTCACCGCGCTTCGCCTGCCGCTGATCCTGCAGCAGACTATTCCCTTCATCGCGCTCTTCGTCGGCATGACGACGCTGATCTCGCTCAACCGGCGTTACGAGCTCGTCGTCACGCGTGCGGCAGGCGTCTCCGCCTGGCAATTCATCCTTCCTTTTGTCCTTGGTGCGGTCTTTCTCGGCATCCTGTCCGTCCTCGTCCTCAACCCTATCGCCGCTTGGGGGCAAAACCAGTCGCTATCGATGGAAGCGGGCTGGCGTAACGAAGGCAGCGGCGGCCGCCAGCAGGACATCATTCCCTGGATGCGCCAGTCGAGCGGCGGCCAGGATACGATCATCGGCGCCAAGAGCTTCGAAGACAACGGGACCATGCTTCTCGACGTGGTTCTGATACACCTCGACAAGGCCGGCAACATCGTCTCCCGGCAGGACGCGAAGTCGGCAAAGTTGGAAGATGGTTACTGGCTTCTTAACGGCGTCGCGGAAACCCGCGCGGGACATGTGCCAGTTCGGCAAGAGAGCACGCGGATCAGTACCAATCTGAGACGGGAATTCGTTCAGGAACGCATGACACAGACGGAAACCGTTGCTTTCTTTGATCTTTCTCACAAGATCGAAGTTGCAAAGTCTTTTGGACTGTCTTCGAAAGCGCTTGAGACGCAGTATCATTTCCTGCTATCGACGCCCCTGCTTCTGGTTGCGATGACCTTGATCGCCGCGACAGTTTCATTAAAGTTCAGCCGCTTCGCCCAGTCGCGCTCCGTGATTCTGGGTGGAATCGTTTCCGGCTTCGTGCTTTATGTAGTAACCGTGCTCGTAAGGGCATTCGGGAGTGGTGGCGTTGTCCCTCCCACCGTCGCGGTCTGGGTTCCAGTCATCGTGGCGTTGGCTTTGGGGGCAACCATTCTGCTTCATCAGGAGGACGGCTAGTGGCGGTATATGACCGCGGGAATATCAGGCGGCTTTGGACGGCCCTTCTGACAGGTGCCGCTGTGTGCGCATATTTGGCATCCAGCCCGGTCGCTTTCGGCCAGGGTGGTTTGCTTGCGCCCGGAAGCCAAGACGATTCGAAACTCCTGCTTACGGCAAATGAACTGACCTATAATCGCGATTCCCAGCGGGTCATCGCGAAGGGTGTGGTTCGCATGCATTATTCGGGCTACCGTATGGTGGCCCAGCAAGTGGAATATAATCAGCAGACGGGCCGCGTGATTGCGCACGGCAACATCGAGCTGATCGAGCCCGGCGGCAACAAGATCTATGCCGACGAGATGGATGTCACTGACGATTTCGGTCAGGGCTTCGTCAATGCGCTGCGCGTCGAGACCCCGGACAATACCCGCATCGCGGGTGAAAGCGCCGAACGGCTCGAAGGCGACCGCATGGTCCTCAATAACGGCGTCTATACCGCCTGTTTGCCCTGCGCCGAACGGCCCGAAAAGGCGCCGCTGTGGCAGGTCAAGGCTGAACGCGTCATTCAGGACGGCAAGACCCATACGATCCGGCTGGAAAAAGCCCGTTTGCAGCTTTTCGGCCATTCGATCGCCTATGTGCCGTTCCTGACGGTTCCGGACAATACGGTGAAGCGGAAGTCGGGTTTCCTGTTCCCGCAAATGAGCATTACCGACAACCTCGGTTTCGGCATCGGCGTGCCCTATTTCCAGGTTCTGTCCGACACCTCGGATGTGACCGTTACCCCGACCTATTACACGACGCAGGGTCTGCTTCTGCAGGCGGAACTGCGCCAGCGTTTCGAAACCGGCATGCACACCGTGACCGTCGCCGGCATCAGCCAGCTGAAGTCCGATACATTTACTGCCGGAACCAGTGACGCCCTCAACGATAATCGCGGCATGATTGCCAGCAAGGGTAACTTCTCCATCAATCCGCGCTGGGCGTTCGGTTGGGATGCCATGGTGCAGACCGACAACAACTTTTCGCGCACTTATGGGCTGAAGGGTTACAAGAACGACGTCCAGACCAATCAGATCTATTTGGCTGGCGCTGGCGAGCGGAACAGCTTCGATGCCCGCGGCTATTATTTCAACGTTCAGGATACGGACAACAACGAATCCAACGAACGCAAGCAGGCCATCGTTCATCCGGTTGTCGACTACCGTTATTTCGTACCGGATCCGATCTATGGCGGCGAACTTTCGCTGACCACCAACCTGACCAGCATCACCCGCCAGAAACAGGATGCCTACGCGCTTGGAGGCTATTCGCGGTTCAACGGGCTTGAAGGAAACTACACGCGTCTTTCCACCGAAGCCGAATGGAAGCGCACCTTCACGATGGATAGCGGCCTGCAGATCACGCCGATCCTTGCCGCCCGTGGCGATGCGCTGTGGACGGATATGTCGGCGGCAAGCTTTACATCGGGTGGCACGTCCTATGCCTATCAGGGCATGATGCAGGACGATGCGGCGTTGCGAGGCATGGTAACCGGCGGTCTGGAAGTGCGTTACCCCTGGCTGTTCACGGCACTTAACAGCAACCACGTGATCGAGCCGATTGCGCAGATTTTCGTGCGTCCGAACGAACAATATGCCGGCCGCTTCCCCAACGAAGATTCGCAGGCTTTCGTGTTCGACGCGACCAACCTGTTCGAACGTGACAAGTTCTCCGGTTTCGACCGGATCGAGGGCGGCACGCGCGCAAACATCGGTCTGCGCTACAACGGCACATTCGACAATGGCTACGGCATTCGCGCCATTGCCGGTCAGTCTTTCCACCTGGCGGGCGACAATTCTTTCGCCTCCTACGATCTCGTCAATGTCGGCGCGAATTCCGGTCTCGAATCCGACCGCTCGGACTACGTCGCCATGGCAGCCTTCGATGCGCCAATCGGCCTATCGCTGTCATCGAGCCTGCGCTTCGACAAGGACAATCTCGAAATCAACCGTTCCGAGACAGGCGTCAGCTATTCGGACCGCCGCCTCACCGGCAAGCTCAGCTATACGCAGGTCAAGGCGCAGCCGCAGTACGGCTACAATGAAGACCGCGATATCGTTCAGGCGTCCGGTACGCTGCGCATGGACGACAACTGGTCGCTGTTCGGCTCGATCAACTACGATCTGAACGGAAAATTTGCCGCCGAGCGCCGTATTGGCATCGCCTATCAGGATGAATGCACGATCTTGACGGTCAGCTACTCCGACGAGGGCAATATCAATTCCAGCCGGCAGGCCGCCAATGACTGGTCGATCAATGCCCGTCTGGCATTCCGCACGCTCGGCGATGTCAGCATCGGTTCCGCAAACGAGGACTGGGCCGATATGGATATCGGCTGGAAACCGAACAATTACTGAGTTTAAAGGCAGGCCATACAGCATCGTGGCCTGCCTTTTTGCCATCCAGCCAGTAAAAGTCACGGTTTTGCCGCAACAACGCGCCAGGGTCTGTCCGGTATAGGACCATCGGGTTTCTTTCAACAAACCGACACATTGCCGTCTTGCAGATCGCGATGATATATACGTGGCAAATTCGCGGTGCGGATGCACAGGTGCAGATCTGAAAAGCCGGGGTAAGGAATATTCCCCATTGGCAGACAGAACAGATTGGCGGGACGGGGAAACAGACCCCCGCCCGACGAAAGGGAGAAGGATATGATGAATTTCGGAAAGACGGCTTTGCGTGGCGCTGCTTTCGCCTTTGCGATATTCGCCGTTCCCATGGCCGTTGCGCCCTTTGCCAGCCAGGCCTTCGCCGACAGCACGGTCAAAATTGTCGTCAACAAGACCCCCATTACTAATGATGATATTGCCAAGCGTGTCGCCTTTCTGAAGTTGCAGCGTCAATCCGGCAATCTCGCCGAAAAGGCACGCGAGCAGCTGGTTGATGAGGCGCTAAAGCGCGAAGAAATCGGCCGTGTGAAAATGTCGGTCAGCACCCAAGAAGTCGATGCGGCTTTTGCGCGCTTTGCTGCAAACAACAAGATGAACCCGCAACAGCTGACGCAGATCCTCTCCAAGGCCGGTGTCGGCGCCGACCACTTCAAAGCCTTCATTGCCGTGCAGATGAGCTGGCCGCGCCTTGTGAACGCCCGTTATGGTGCGCGTGGCAAGATGTCTAACCAGGACCTCGTCACCCGCCTGAGGGAACGCGGCGACAAGCCGGTAACGACGGAATATTTCCTGCAACAGGTGATCTTTGTCATTCCGGAATCGAAGCGTAATGCCATCACCGGCAAGCGCAAGGCCGAGGCTGAAGCCTCGCGCAAGCGTTATCCCGGCTGCGACCAGGCCATGACTTTCGCGGCCACCATGCGGGACGTGGCGATCAAGGATCTTGGACGGATTCTGGCGCCCGAACTGCCGGAAGAGTGGAAGCCTCTCGTGGAAAAGACCAAGGAAGGCGGCACCACAGGAACACGCGTGACCGAAAAGGGCGTCGAATATCTGGCAATCTGCAAGCAGCGTCAGGTTTCCGACGATTACGCAGCGGAAATGGTGTTCAAGTCCGAAGACCTGATGAAGGCCAAGGGTGGCGAAAACCCGAACGAGAAGAAATATATGGATGAGCTGCGCAAGAAGGCGCAGATCGTCAACACCTGATACGAGAGCCGGCCTTTCCGTGACACATGCATCCCTGCCGCTTGCCCTGACACAGGGAGATCCAGCCGGTATCGGCCCTGATATCGCCATTGCCGCCTGGGCCAACCGCCGGGAGAACGGCGTGGCGCCATTCATCTTCATCGGCGATCCCGATGTGGTGGCGAGCCGTGCGGCGCTGCTTGGCATACCGGTCAATATCGAGACCTGCGAAGCGGCGGATGCCGTCGGCGTGTTCGACCGTGCTTTTCCCGTTCTTCCTCTTCCCGTCGGTTTCGAGGTTCAGGCCGGCCAGCCGCATGTCGGAGCCGCTCATGCGACGATCAAGGCGATCGAGCTCGCCGTTGCCTTGACGGTCGAGGGCAAGGCTTCCGCCGTCGTCACCAATCCGATTGCGAAATCCGTGCTTTACGAAGCAGGCTTCGGTTTTCCCGGTCACACGGAATTTCTCGCCGATCTGGCTTTGCGCCTGACCGGCAAACAGGTGATGCCGGTGATGATGATTGCCGGACCCAAGGTCCGCGTCGTGCCGGTAACGATCCATATCCCAGTAAAAGACGTGCCTTCGGCGCTGACGGAAGAGCTGATCGTTACGACCTGCCGCATTATCGATGCTGATCTGCGGCAGAAATTCGGCATTGAAGCACCACGACTGGCGGTCGCCGGTCTCAATCCGCACGCGGGTGAAGATGGGGCATTGGGCACGGAGGACCGCGATGTGGTTCACCCTGCGACCATACGGTTGCGGAAAGACGGGATCGACGCTTTCGGCCCACTGCCCGCCGATACGATGTTCCACGATGCCGCCCGCAGGCGCTATGATGTCGCCGTCTGCATGTATCACGATCAGGCCCTTATCCCGGCCAAGGCGCTTGGCTTTGACGATTCCGTCAATGTCACGCTCGGCCTGCCCTTCATCCGGACCTCGCCCGACCACGGCACCGCCTTCGGCATCGCCGGCCAGGGCATTGCCAGCGAAACGAGCCTTGTCGCAGCGCTGAAGATGGCGGCGGAGATTTCTCTTCGCAGCCGGGTCGGCGCATAATGGCCG
The DNA here is from genome assembly GCF_059429395.1 of Agrobacterium sp. K11. Taxonomy (NCBI): domain Bacteria; kingdom Pseudomonadati; phylum Pseudomonadota; class Alphaproteobacteria; order Hyphomicrobiales; family Rhizobiaceae; genus Agrobacterium; species Agrobacterium sp. K11. The sequence continues at coordinate 154,585 of NZ_JCAHRB010000007.1, forward strand.
CCATTGACGGATTGCCGCCGCTACGCGATGTCATTCAGCGCCATGGGCTAGACGCTAAGAAGTCGCTCGGGCAGAACTTCCTGTTCGATCTCAACCTCACCCAGAAGATCGCCCGAACCGCTGGGCCGCTTGACGGCGTGACGGTCATTGAGGTTGGCCCCGGGCCTGGCGGCCTCACCCGCGCCATTCTATCGCTCGGTGCCAAAAAGGTTATCGCCATTGAGCGGGACAGCCGCTGCCTGCCGGCACTTGCGGAGATCGAAGCGCATTATCCCGGACGTCTTGAGGTCATCGAGGGTGATGCGCTGAAGACCGATTTCGAGGGTTTGGTTCCCGCTGGCGAACCGGTGCGGATCATTGCCAACCTGCCTTACAATGTCGGCACGCAATTGCTGGTCAACTGGCTGCTGCCGAAAGAATGGCCGCCTTTCTGGCTCTCCATGACGCTGATGTTCCAGAAGGAAGTCGGCCAGCGCATCGTGGCAGAAGAAGGCGACAACCATTACGGCCGCCTTGGCGTTCTCGCCGGCTGGCGCACGGTTTCGGAAATGGCCTTCGACGTCCCGCCGCAGGCCTTCAGCCCACCGCCTAAGGTTACCTCGACGGTCGTGCATCTGCTGCCAAAGGAAAAGCCGCTGCCCTGCGATGTCGCGAAGCTCGAAAAGGTAACGGAAGCCGCCTTCGGCCAACGCCGCAAGATGCTGCGCCAGAGCGTGAAAAGCCTTGGCGGTGAAGTTCTGCTGGAAAAGGCAGGCATTGACGCGACACGACGGGCTGAGACGCTGTCGGTCGAGGAATTTGTGACGCTGGCGAACTGCCTGTAATTGAAGGCGACGTTTCGGCACTTCTAACGCGGGTGAAAGAATTAGGGGACAAGCGCGTGGAGAGTGCCGGTTTTCACTACAAGCTCTACATGCCCGTCGGATCGCCTGATTGCGCGGTCGTGTTGCTACACGGTTCGGGAAGAACGGAGGAAGATCTCGCTTCGTTTGGCCGTGCCGTTTTTCGCAACGGCATTCTGTATGCTCCGAGAGGCATTGTGCCATGGGAAAATGGCTTTGCGTTTTTTCGCAGAAAGCCCGACAGACAACTCGATATCGACGACCTGAAACATCAAGCCGCCGGGCTTTGCCGGTTTATCGAATTCGTATTTCAGCAGACAGGGCAAAGACCCTTTCTCGTGGAATATTCAAACGGTGCGATCATCGCGGCTGAAACAATCTGCCAGAATCGTCATCTGTCGAGGGGTGCAATTCTGCTTCGACCACTATCCCCACGCAATAACGAGCATTTTCCGAAGCTCACCGGATATCCTGCGCTCCTGCTTGCAGGTGCGCATGATGAGCGGCGGCATCGCGATGATGCGCCCCATTTGGCCGATCAATTTTCGACTGCGGGCGCGGATGTGGTACTGGAGACACTCGACACAGGCCACGGCTGGGCAGCAGACGCGGCAGACGAGCGCCTGTCCCGGCAATGGCTACGTCAGCATTAGAGATAACACGCCGCTTTAACTGCCAAATCAGAGCTGCGGTTCTTCTGCAAGCAGTCCGCGCACGAAATCGAACATGCCGTGGCGGCGGTCGCGGCGCACACGTTCGGCCTTCACTATCGCTTCTACGGCCTCGAAGGCCGCCTGCAGGTCGTCGTTGAGGATGACGTAGTCGTAATCGCGCCAGTGCTCGATCTCGGCGCGGGAATTGAGAAGCCGGGTCTGGATCACCGCTTCGGTGTCTTCGGCGCGGCGGTGCAGGCGCGATTGCAGCTCGGTCATGGTTGGCGGCAGGATGAAGATCGACACGACGTCGGCCTTCATCTTGTCCTGAAGCTGTTCGGCGCCCTGCCAGTCGATGTCGAACAGCATGTCGCGTCCGGCCGCCATCGCCACTTCCACCGGCTCGCGCGGCGTGCCGTAAAAATTGCCGTGAACCTCGGCCCATTCCAAAAGCTCATCGCTGTCACGCAGGCGCTCGAAGTCGCGCTTGGAGATGAAGTGGTAGTGGATGCCTTCAATCTCGCTCTGGCGGCGCGGGCGCGTCGTCACGCTGACGGACAGGCTGATGTTCTTGTCCTTGTCGAGCAGGTTGCGCGCTATCGTGGATTTACCAGCGCCCGATGGCGATGAAATCACCAGCATCAGCCCTCTGCGGGCAATCGTAACAGGGGAATTGTTCACCGGAACCATGGGTCTACTCCAGATTTTGGACCTGCTCGCGGAACTGGTCGATAACCACTTTCAGCTCTATGCCTGCTGCGGTTACCGCACTGGCGTTCGATTTGGAACAGATTGTATTCGACTCACGGTTAAATTCCTGTGCAAGAAAATCGAGCTTGCGGCCAACTGGCCCGCCATGAGCCAAAAGTTCGCGCGATGCCTGGACATGTGCGTGTAGCCGGTCGACCTCTTCGCGCAGATCCGCCTTGGTAGCGATCAGTGCGGCCTCGGCGTGCAGACGGTCGCGATCGAGCCCGTGCATGCCATCGCCAATAAGGGCAATCTGCTGGGCAAGCCTTGCAGCGATCTGTTCCGGCTGGCGGGAAGGATCGTTTTCGATGAGGTTCACGAGTTGCTCGATCCTGTCGATCTGCCCGGAAAGGATGGCAAACAGGGACGCCCCTTCCCGCTCGCGCATGTCCTTCAGCTTCTCGACGGCGGCGGCAAAGCCCGCAAGCACGTCGGCGTTGCGCGCGGCCTGCGCCTCGGCGTCATCTTCCGCCTCGCGAAAATCGACGAGCCCGCGCAGCGACAGTAGCGTATCGAAGCTCAGCGGCTTGTCGTCGACGACGTCGCCCAGTTCTTCCTTGAGAGCGAGAACTGCGGCAAGAGCATCGCGGTTGATCACCGCCTCCAGCCGGTTTTCCGCAATCGCCAGCGTCAATCCCGCCTGAATATTGCCGCGGGAAAGATGCTGTGCCGCGATTTCCCGCAGGCCCGTTTCCAGCGCTTCCAGACCGTTTGGCAGGCGCAGGCGCACATCGAGCCCCTTGCCGTTCACCGAGCGCAATTCCCACGCCCAGCGGTAACGGCCGGAGGTTCCTTCGCTGCGCGCGAACCCGGTCATCGATTGCAATGTCATATTCAGAAAGCCCCCATCATGCCGTGCAAAAAACCGGGCCTTGCGATGACAAGGCCCGGTCAGAACTATCAGTTATTGGCCGGTTTTTCCGCCTCGGTGCCGCCGGGCTGACCATCCACGACAACATCGGGATTGGCGCCGGAAGCCGCTTTTTCGGCCTCGATCTTGCGCCAGCGGCGCACATTGGCGTTATGTTCGTCCAGCGTCTTCGCAAACACATGGCCGCCGGTGCCATCGGCAACAAAGTAGATGTCATCAGTACGCCACGGGTTGGCAACCGCCTCGAGTGCGGCCCGGCCCGGATTGGCGATGGGAGACGGTGGCAGGCCCTTGATGACATAGGTGTTGAACGGCGTCTGCTTTTGCAGGTCCGACTGGTAGATCGGACGGTCGGACGGTTTGCCGTCGCCGCCGAAGAGACCGTAGATGATCGTCGGGTCGGATTGCAGGCGCATGCCCTTCTTCAGCCGGTTGTAGAACACCGAAGCGACATGGGCGCGCTCGTCGTCCTTGCCGGTTTCCTTCTCCACGATCGAGGCGAGCGTCACGAATTCCTCGACCGTCTTGATCGGCAGGTCTGGGTCACGACGTTCCCAGATCATGTCGATCAGCTTCTCCTGCGCCGCGCTCATCTGGTTGATGATTTCCTCACGCTTCGTACCACGGGTAAAGCGATAGGTATCGGGGCGAAGGCTGCCTTCTGGCGGCAGGGTGGCGGGCAATTCGCCATCCAGCACCTCGTCGGCGGAAAGCCGCGCGAACATCTGCTTGACGGTCAGACCTTCCGGCAACGATACGGAATAAAGGATCGATTTGCCCGACTCCAAGAGCATCATGATATCCTTCATCGATGCGCCGGCCTTGATTTCGTATTCGCCCGCCTTCAGCGTCTGGTCCTTTTGCAGGTAGCTGCCCGTCATCAGGCGGAAGACACGGGCATTGGATACGACGTCATTGCGCTCGAGATTATTGGCGATCTCGATGAGGCCTGCGCCGTTGCGCACCGTGAAATGTGTGTTCGTCTGAAGCGGACCGGGCTCCTGGAACGCATTTATCATGTAATAGAAGGCTGCGACAGCAAGCACACAAACGGCAACCGCAAGCGTCATCAGAAAATTCAGGAAGATCACCAGCTGGCCATGGGCCTTGCGGGAGCGCTTCGGTGGAGCCGGCACTTTTTCCGGCCGAAGCGCTTCGGTCGGGGATTTCGGGATGATCGGGCCGCGATTGCCCTCACCCGCGCCGTCTCGTCCGTATGGTCCCTGGCTGTTCTGGTTCGTGTCGCTCACCGTCGGTCCTTTTCAGTTCGGCGTTGTCAGCGCTTTTTTGCGCAGGTAATGCGGCAAAAACAGGTTCGGAATGCCTTCCTGCACCACATAGAGACATCGTGAAGACCTCATTGTCCTCCTTCACGAATCGTCGTTTCCGGCAAAGCCGGTCAAGGAAAGCCATCTGCGGCGGGAAATTCACCCGCAGCAGGAAATCATTCCGAAACCGGCAAACCGTCTTCCGTAAACGACTACAATATCGGCGCGAAAATCGAAATGGCTTTCGCAAGCCGCAATGCGTTCTTCAAAGAAGAGCGCTCTCAGCCACCCGGCGGGAGGGAGCCGCACCGCTTTAGGCGGTTTGCGGCGCCGGGCTTTCGTCGTGATTTATGCTTCGTAGCGACGCAGTACGAGGGAAGCGTTGGTGCCGCCAAACCCGAAGGAGTTTGACAAGGCGACGTTGACCTGCCTCTTGCGCGCCTTGTGCGGCACCAGATCGATCTTCGTCTCCACGTCGGGATTGTCGAGGTTCAGCGTCGGCGGAACGATATTGTCGCGGATCGCAAGTGTGGCGAAAATCGCCTCGATAGCGCCAGCTGCTCCGAGAAGATGGCCTGTGGCCGACTTCGTGGAAGACATGGAAATCTTCGACGCCGCGTCACCAACCAGCCGCTCGACCGCGCCAAGCTCGATCGTATCGGCCATGGTGGAGGTGCCGTGGGCGTTGATGTAGTCGATATCGTCAGGCGTGAGGCCGGCGCGCTTCAGCGCCATCGCCATGCAGCGGTACGCGCCATCGCCATCTTCCGACGGTGCGGTGATGTGATAGGCATCACCGGAAAGGCCGTAACCGACGACTTCGGCATAAATCTTTGTGCCGCGGGCTTTGGCATGTTCCAGCTCTTCCAGAACGACGATGCCGGCACCTTCGCCCATGACGAAACCGTCACGGTCGCGGTCATAGGGACGGGATGCCTTCTGCGGATCGTCGTTATGCTGGGTGGAAAGCGCCTTGCAGGCGGCAAAGCCGGCAAGCGCGATGCGGCAGACCGGCGATTCGGCACCACCTGCGACCATGACCTCGGCATCGCCGAACGCAATCATCCGGGCAGCATCGCCGATGGCATGCGCGCCGGTCGAGCAAGCCGTCACTACGGCGTGGTTCGGACCGCGCAGCTTGTGACGGATTGAGACGTGGCCGGAAACCAGGTTGATCAGACGGCCGGGAATGAAAAATGGAGAAATGCGGCGGGGGCCCTTGTCGCGCAGCGTATAACCCGCCTCGACAATACCTTCCAGACCGCCGATGCCGGAACCGATCAGAACGCCCGTGGCGATCTGGTCCTCGTCCGTTTCGGGATGCCAGCCGGCGTCCGCAAGCGCCATGTCGGCAGCGGCCACACCGTAAAGGATGAACGGATCGATCTTGCGCTGCTCTTTGAGTTCCATCCAGTCGTCGGCATTGAACGTGCCGTTGGAGCCATCGCCGACGGGAATGCGACAGGCAATCTTTGCGGGCAAGTCTTCGACTTCGAACTCAGTCACGAGACGGGCACCGTTCTGGCCGGCAAGCAGCCGTTCCCAGGTGATTTCCGTTCCGCATCCAAGAGGAGATACCATGCCGGTACCGGTGATAACGACACGCCTCATCGCCAACGCTCCGCCCTTATCCAAATCATCGGTCTTTTTGCAACGCCACACACCATGGAATGGCGGGAACAGGCGCTGCACCATTTTGAATGTCCGCATAATCTTCCGCAGGCCAGAGCCGGTTCGGAAACTTATGCATTCGTCAGGACGCACATCTTTCGGGCGCGTTCTGTTTCACGATAAAATATTGGCCCGGACAAGCCGGGCCAAGACGGGAGGTTGTTACACCTCCCCAATACAGGTCGATCAGGCCTGGGCCTTCTCGATGAACTTGACAGCGTCGCCAACAGTCAGGATCGAGTCAGCTGCGTCGTCTGGGATCTCGACGCCGAATTCTTCTTCGAAAGCCATGACCAGTTCAACGGTATCGAGCGAATCAGCGCCCAGATCGTCAATGAAGCTTGCGCCTTCAACAACTTTGTCGGCGTCGACGCCCAGATGATCAATTACAATTTTCTTTACGCGTTCTGCGATATCGCTCATGTCGGTTTCCTCGACCTTTATTTTGAAGGGAATGCCTTACGGCACCCTGCCCTGTTAGAAGCCCTCATGCGCCGTTCAAATCCGGCACTGCTGGCAAACCCGTTCAACCCGGTCCAAGCTAGACATCGTCGCGCAAAATCGCAACGGCTTCCTGTCTCTCCGGGACGACTGTTCACAGTCTTGGCCCGATTAACACGGTTTCAACCGGTCGAAAAGCCTGAAAACGCGCTAAGCACAACGTATGACAGGCAATTTCGCCGGAAACCGGCATGGAGGGTCTTGCGGCGCCCGACACCAAACAAGGTGCAGAAACAGCGCCGCAATCGTTTCAAGACGCCTTTCAGGTGGCGTCAGATCATCGCCATGCCGCCATTGACGTGCAAGGTCTGGCCGGTCATGTAGGCAGCTTCATTGGAAGCAAGATAAAGTACGGCCGAAGCGACTTCGGCGCCCGTCCCCATGCGCTTCATGGGAATGGCACCCATGATGGCGTCTTTCTGCTTGTCGTTCAGCTTGCCGGTCATCGCGCTTTCGATGAATCCAGGTGCTACGCAGTTGACGGTGACGTTGCGGGTGGCGATTTCCTGTGCAAGCGACTTCGAAAAACCGATCATGCCGGCCTTGGAGGCGCAGTAGTTCGCCTGACCGGGATTGCCGGTGACGCCGACGATGGAGGTGATGTTGATGATGCGGCCGAAACGGCGGCGCATCATCGGATGCGTCAGTTCACGCGTCAGGCGGAACATCGCGGTCAGGTTCACCTCGATGACGTTGTCCCAGTCCTCGTCGCTCATGCGCACGAACAGGCCGTCCTTGGTAATCCCGGCATTGTTGACAAGAATGTCGACGCCTTCCAGCTCGGCCTCGGCCTTTTCGCCCAGCGCCTTGACCTCGGCACGATCGGCAAGGTTGGCCGGGAAAATCTTGACGCGGTCGCCAAGTTCCGCCGCCAGGGCTTCGAGCTTTTCAACGCGCGTGCCGTGCAAGCCGACGGTTGCGCCCTGGCTGTGCAGAAGGCGGGCGATTTCCTCGCCAATGCCGCCGGTCGCGCCGGTTACGAGAGCCTTGCGGCCTGTCAGATCAAACATGTTCCGTTCCTTCTTTAGAGCAATTCCGCAAAAGCCTTTTAGCGAAATCGCATCGGGAATTACCGTAAAACAAAAAGCCGATGCGGGGCGAAGCCCGTCTCAGCCGATAAGAGTGGCGAGAAGCTGGTCGATATCGGCAGCGCCGTTGACGGCAGCGCCGTTCACCGTCTTGTCGATGCGACGGGCAAGACCCGTCAGCACCTTTCCGGAGCCGATCTCGTAAAGCTGCGTCACATTGTTGGCGGCGAACCATTCCACCGTCTCGCGCCAGCGCACCTGGCCCGTCACCTGCTCGACCAGCAAAGCGGCGATCTCATTGGCGTCGGAAACGGGGGCGGCACGCACATTGGCGATAACAGGCACGACCGGGTTATTCTTTTCGACAGCCGCCAGCGCCTCGCGCATGGCTTCCGCCGCCGGCGCCATCAGCGCGGAGTGGAAGGGCGCGGAAACCGGCAGCATGATGGCGCGCTTGGCGCCCTTTTCGGAAGCGATCGCAGCCGCCTTCTCGACAGCCGCCTTGCCGCCGGAAATGACCAGCTGGCCGCCGCCATTGTCGTTGGCGATCTGGCAGACGCCGAGAATGGCAGCCTCTTCACAGATTGCCGAAACAGCATCGTGCTCCAGCCCGATGATCGCTGCCATCGCGCCCTCGCCCACCGGCACGGCAGCCTGCATCGCATTGCCGCGGATGCGGAGAAGCCGTGCGGTATCGGCAACCGAGAAGGTGCCGGCAGCACAGAGCGCGGAATATTCACCGAGCGAATGGCCAGCGACATAAGAGACGGCGTCAGAGAGCTTCAGACCCCGCGCTTCCAGAACCCGCATGACCGCCATGGACACCGCCATGAGCGCCGGTTGGGCGTTGGCCGTCAGCGTCAGCGTTTCTTCCGGGCCATTCCACATGATGTCGGAAAGCTTCTGGCCGAGCGCGTCATCGACCTCCTGGAACACAGCCCGTGCTTCCGGATAGGTATCGGCGAGTTCCTTGCCCATGCCGATGGCCTGGCTTCCCTGACCGGGAAATGTGAATGCAATACCCATGGGATGTGGTCCTTCTTGTCTGGCCTTGCCTTTATTCTTTTCGACTTCCATTCACATTCCGGCCTGCGGAGTCAAGGCTTGAAGCCCTTCGGCACCCCATCGACGCGGTTTTGCCGATCTATTTTCCCCTTTCTTTTCATCATATTTTTTCTTGCACTGCGGCAATTCCCCATTACTTTCATGCCACCTTTCAAAATATCTGGCCAAGCACCGGGACATTTCCATGAAACAGAGACTATTGGGCCGCACGGGCATTTCCGTGTCCGAAATTTGCCTTGGCACAATGACGTGGGGCACGCAGAACACTGAAGCCGAAGCGCATGCGCAGATGGATTACGCGCTGGAGAACGGCGTCAATTTCTTCGATACGGCCGAGCTTTACCCCACCACCCCCGTTTCCGCCGAAACGCAGGGACGGACGGAAGACTATATCGGCACATGGTTCGAAAAGACCGGCAAGCGCGACCAGGTCGTGCTCGCCACCAAGGTCGCCGGTTCCGGGCGTGACTATATTCGCGGCGGGCGCGATATCGATGCGAGCGCCATCCGCGAGGCAGTAGATACCAGCCTCACGCGCCTGAAGACGGATTACATCGACCTCTATCAGATCCACTGGCCGAACCGCGGCACCTATCACTTTCGCGGCGCCTGGAGCTTTGATGCTTCCGGTCAGGAAAAGGAGCGCACGCTTGCCGAGATAACCGAAAAGCTCGACACCCTCGGCGAGCTGGTAAAGGCCGGCAAAATCCGTGCTATCGGCCTTTCCAACGAAAGCGCCTGGGGTACGCAGAAATATATCGATATTGCCGAGGCCCGTGGCCTGCCGCGCGTCGCAACCATCCAGAACGAATATAACCTGCTCTATCGCAGCTTCGATCTCGACATGGCGGAAGTCGCGCATCACGAAGATGTCGGCCTGCTGGCCTACTCGCCGCTGGCGGCGGGGCTGCTCACCGGCAAGTATCAGAACGGCGCACGCCCTGCGGGCTCGCGCGGCACCATCAACAAGGACCTCGGCGGTCGCCTGCAGCCGCATCAGGAAGCGCCGGTCAAGGCCTATCTTGAGCTAGCCGCACAACACGGCATCGATCCGGCCCAGCTCGCCATCGCGTTCTGCCTGACACGCCCCTTCATGGCCTCCGCCATCATCGGCGCAACGACCATGGAGCAGCTGAAGGTGGATATCGCAGCAGCCGATGTCACCTTGTCCGACGACGTCCTGAAAGGCATCGCGGCGATCCATCGGCAGTATCCGATGCCGATCTGACGACAGCGCAGCGCGCTTTTTCGCCTCCGGTCCTTGCATTCCGGGCAAAAATGGGTATAAGCGCGCTGTTCACAACACCCGGTCCAATTGGCTGGTGGCTGAACGGAGGGCTGGTTTCGATAACGAAACAGCAGGAACCATAAGGTTTTTCCGGCCTCCCGTGTCTCCGCTCTCGACCGTCTCGAACAACGCTTTTCTTGCTTTAAGGCTTCGCAGCCTAACCAGGAGCAGTCGTTGAGGCTTAGCGCCGTTGCCGGGTGAAGGACGAAACGCAAGAAAGGCAAAGCTTAAATGGCTCTTTACGAACACATCTTCCTTGCCCGGCAGGATATTTCTGCCCAGCAGGTCGACGCACTTGTCGAGCAGTACAAGGGCGTTATCGAATCGTTCGGCGGTAAAGTCGGACGCGTCGAGAACTGGGGTCTGAAGTCCCTCACCTACCGCATCAAGAAGAACCGCAAGGCTCACTACGCTCTCATGGACATCGACGCTCCGGCGCCTGCGATCCACGAAATCGAGCGCCAGATGCGCATCAACGAAGACGTTCTTCGTTACATGACCATCGCCGTCGAAGCCCACGAAGAAGGCCCGTCCGCGATGATGCAGAAGCGCGACCGTGACGACCGTCCGCGCCGCGATGGCGACCGTCCGGATCGTGGCCCGCGTGAAGATCGTGGTCCCCGCGCACCGCGCGAAGGTGGCTTCGGCGACCGCGAAGACCGTCCGCGCCGTCCGCGCGAAGACCGTGCATAAGGAGAATTGACCAATGGCTGATACATCCTCTTCCCAGGCACGCCGCCCGTTCCACCGCCGTCGCAAGACGTGCCCCTTCTCCGGCGCAAACGCTCCGAAGATCGACTACAAGGACGTTCGTCTCCTGCAGCGCTACATTTCCGAGCGCGGCAAGATCGTTCCTTCCCGCATCACGGCCGTTTCCCAGAAGAAGCAGCGCGAACTCGCCCAGGCGATCAAGCGCGCCCGTTTCCTCGGCCTGCTGCCTTACGTCGTAGCGTAATGATTTGAAACGAGGCCGCGCTTTGGCGCGGCCTCGTCTTCCACGATGCAACTGACTTTTAATCAGTAGGTTGCGAGTTCAAATCCTTCCGCGTTGGGCGCGGATCGATACCATAAAACCCATGTTGGGGACGACGATCCTGATTGGACCGGTCCTCTAACTGCTCAAGTTTCCAGCAGGACAGCGAAGTGCAAAAGTTGAACCAGACAGTGCTGATCACCGGCGTTCTCGCCGGCATATGCGCCGCGTTTCTAACGCTTGGCGCAACGGCACAGTCGTCCTTTTCCTTCCTGCTTTACGCCGGTTCCGCCATGCCCATCTTCATCGCCGGCATGGGCTGGGGCAATCGCGCAGCCGTCGTTGCGATCATCACCACGGCTATCATCGGCGCACTCGTCATATCGCCGCTTTTCTCGCTGACCATTGCGATCTTCACGCTGATCCCGGCGGGCTGGCTTTCGCATCTTGCCAATCTGGCGCGCCCGGCCTCTGAACTCGGCGGCCCGGATGACCTGCTTGCCTGGTATCCGCTGTCCGGCATCGTCCTGCATCTCTGCCTTCTGGTTTCGGTTGCCGTCGTCATTCTCGGCTGGATGATCGGTTACGGTCCCGATCTCGTCGCGCGCATGGTCGATCTGATGATGACCTCCGTGCAGAGCCGCGAACCGCTGTTCGAACCCAATGTCGAGGCACTGGCGCAGACGAAGTCGCTGCTGGTTCTGATGCTGCCGATCGTTCAGGGCGGCCTGTGGGTCATCCTTTTGTTTGCTGCCTATTATTTCGCGGCCCGGCTGGTCGGTTCCTTCGGCAAGGTTCTTCGCCCACGCGAGGACATTCCTTCCGCGCTGCGCATGCACCGCAACGCCATCTTCGTTTTTCTCTGCGGCATCGTCGCCATGTTCTTCGGGGGCGTCGCCGCGATGGTCGGCGCAGTCGTCTGCGGCACCTTCGGTGCGGGCTTCCTGATGGCGGGTTACGCCTCGCTGCACAAACGCGCGCGTGGAAAGGACTGGCGTCTGCCGGTTCTCATCCTCGCCTATCTCTCGGCGGTCTTTGTCTTCCCGCTGCTTATCATTCTCGTTTTGGGATTGAGCGACGTGCGCAGCACGATCTCCCTCACCCCAACGCGGAAAACTGACAATACGAACGAAACCAACACATAGAAAGGATCAAGAAGATGGACGTTATTCTTCTCGAACGCATCAACAAGCTCGGCCAGATGGGCGAAACCGTAAAGGTTCGCGACGGTTACGCACGTAACTTCCTGCTGCCGCAGGGCAAGGCGCTGCGCGCCAACGCCGCCAACAAGACCCGTTTCGAAACCGAGCGCGCAACGCTTGAAGCCCGTAACCTGGAGCGCAAGTCGGAAGCCCAGAAGGTTGCCGAAGCACTCGAAGGCAAGTCCTTCATCGTCGTTCGCTCGGCTGGCGAAACCGGTCAGCTTTACGGTTCTGTTGCTGCTCGCGACGTCGTTGAAATCCTCGGCGCCGAAGGCTTCAACATCGGCCGCAACCAGGTTGAACTGAACACGCCGATCAAGACCATCGGCCTGCACAACGTTACCCTGCACCTGCACGCCGAAGTCGAGCTTCAGGTCGAGCTGAACGTTGCCCGTTCTGCCGAAGAAGCCGAGCGTCAGTCCAAGGGCGAAAGCCTCACCTCCGCCGACGCCATCTACGGCGTTGACGAAGACGCCCTGCGTCCGGAAGACTTCTTCGATCCGGAAGCTGACGGCAACGACGACGACGAATAAGATTTGGCCTTGTGGTCATAAGGAAAACCCCGGATGGCGACATCCGGGGTTTTTTTGGTTTTGTGACTGGAGTGTGCGGAGAGGTTACCCCCCCCTCTGCCCTGCCGGGCATCTCCCCCACAAGGAGGGAGATCAGCAGGGCGATCCCACATCGCTAATAGCCGCAACGTTGAGGTTGTCGAGCGCAAGCCACAATTCGATCTCCACCCTTGTGGGGGAGATGTCCGGGAGGACAGAGGGGGCGCCTCTCGGCATACTCCAATAGCCAGACTACCTCGCCGCCGTCTCCGCCCCCTCAGGCGCCACGCTCTTGTCCACATGCACGACCACCGACATGCCCGGCGACAGATCCGCTGCCAGCGGCTGATCGGCGTCGATTGCGATACGCACGCCGAGACGCTGGGCGATCTTCACGAAATTGCCGGTGGCATTGTCGGGCTTGATGACAGCGAATTCCGATCCCGTGGCGGGCGAGAACCGCTCGACGCGGCCGTTGAGCTTGCGGCGATGCAGGGCATCCACCGAGATCGTCACCGGCTGGCCGACCTGCATGCCCGCGAGCTGGGTTTCCTTGAAATTGGCGATGACCCAGACATCATGCGGCACAACCGCCATCAACTGCGTTCCGGCTGTCACATACTGACCGGTGCGCACGCCGATTTCGCCGAGCCTGCCGTCCACCGGCGCGTGAATTTCGGTATTGTCGAGATCGATCCTGGCGAGTTCGACCGCAGCCTCGGCATTGGCGACAGCGGCCTGCAGGGAACTGCGGTTAACGATGATCGTCTGCAAATCCTGCCGCGAGACCTCAAGTGCCGCTTTCGCCTGCGAGAGCGATGCCCTCGCCTTTTCAAGCGCGGCATGCGCCTCTTCCTGCAGGCTGGAGGTGCCGGCACCGCTTTTGATGAGGTTGTCCTGACGGTCTGATGCCAGTTGCGCCTGTTTCAGAGATGCCTGCGCGCTATCGACCGCCGCCTCGCTGGAACGGATATTGGCGTTGGCGGCGTTTTCCTGCTGGCGGGAATTGTCCAGTGCCGCTTTTTGCGTATCCAGCGCGGCTCCCGCCTGCGCCTGCTTCTGGCGGTAGATGCGGTCGTCGATCTTCGCCAGCAACGTACCCTGTTTGACCTCCTGATAGTCCTTCACCGGCACATCCACGACATAACCGCTCACCTGCGGGCTCATCGTCGTCACGTAACCACGCACGAAGGCGTTGTCGGTCATTTCGACGGTGGAAAGGAATGGCGGCAGGCGCCATGCATAGAGCACCAGCGCGACGCCGGCGAGGCCACCGAGCAGAACGAGAATGGAAACGGGGGTAAAAATCTTCTTCAGCATATTATCACTCTTGGAGGTTCAAGACTGTGGCGCCGGCGCGGCATCGACATTGTCCCGGAAAAAGCGGGGACGGATGCGCAGCCATGCAAGGTGGAGCAAAAGCGCCATGAGCGCCAGCGCCGCAACGGTGGAAATCAACAGGAACGTATCGTTATAGGCGAGCACATAGGCTTCCTTGGTAACCTGCTGGCCAAGGAGGGAAAGCCCCTCGGCCTTCAGCAGCGCCGGATCGGTGATGACGTGGCTGTAGGCGCCGGAAAGCTGCGACACGCGCTGGGCGACCAATGGGTTGGTGAGCAGGATATTTTCCACCAGAATATTGGAATGGAATTTTTCGCGCAGCGTCACGAAACTGCCGAGCAGCCCGGTCATCAACATCGATCCGGTGATCTGGGTGAACAGGAAGATGGTGATGAAATTCACCAGACAGGGCGCTCCGCGCGCAAGTGCGGCAGCGAACCCCTTTGCCATAACGGGCGGCAGGAACATGGCCGCACCGAAGGCGATCATCATCTGGCTCAGATACATCTGCGCTGGCCGCGTCAGATTGTTGGACTGGCTGTCCAGAAAAGCGCCGGCCGCAATCAGGGTAAGCGCAATCACATGAGCGGTATCGACATATTTCGTCAGCATCAGCCAGGCACAGGCCGCACCGCCGAGAACCGTCGCCAAAAGCACCAGAGCATAAAGCGTGATCGTCTGGTCGTTCAAAAGGCCAAGCTGCTGGTAGAAACTCACCGCCGTCGAGGATTGCTCGGAGGAAACTGCACGGTAGATGAGCAGGACCGCTATGACATGCAGGTTGGTTTTCGAAAAAATCCAGCGCAAGTCAAGCAGCGGGTTCTTGCGCGGCAACTCGATGACGACCATCAGCGTGAGAAGCGTGATCGACGTGGCCAGAAGCACGCCCAGCCACCATGTTTCGAACCACCAGTAAAACCGGCCAAGCGTGAGCATGACCGCAAGACAGCCGAGGCCACCCGCAAACAGAAGGTAGCTCAGAATATCCGTGCGCTCGATGACTTTCGCGCGCGGCGGCGGCGTGACTTTCAACAGGTAGATCAAGGCGAGCGAGATCAGCGCGAAGCCCATTTCCATCGTGTAGAGGGCATTCCAGCCGCCTATTTGCAGCAAAGAAGGCGAGACGATGCGCGCGAGCGGTGCAGACAGCAAGGTTCCGGTGAGCGCGATGCTGAAGCCCAGCGAGAATTTCCGTGCCGGCGGAAAGGCCTCCAGAATGTAGAGAAAGCCGAGCGAAGAAAGAGGTGCCGCCGCCATGCCGCTGAGGAAGCGGATGACGATCGCCGAATGCAAATCTGTCACGAACAGGTTGAGGCATGAGGCGACGACGAAGACGATGATCGAAAGTTCGGCAAAGGGACGCAGGCCATATTGCGTTCGCACCTTGAACAGCGCGATGGAAAACGTGGCATAGGGGGCCATATAGGCGGCGGAAAGCCAGGCGACCTCGGCCACCGTGGCGGAAAACTCGCCCTGCAACTGGTATAGATTGGCCATGACGAGGTTCATGCCCAACCCTTGGGTGATGAAGAACGCCAGGCCCGCAAAGATGAAACACAGCCGCAGCCACACTGGCCGCTCCACCGGTTGCGGCGCGGCGGCAGCAGCAGATTCCGGCGCGCTCGCCGGCTTTACCGTCACGTCGGCATTTTCAGAGGCGGTCTCATCTGCCGTTTGCGGCACCACGGTACTCACGATTGCGCCCTCCCGCTTGCCAGATTTTGCAGATTGGCCGAAAGCCTGCGCATGACATCCAGCGCCATCGCCAGATCCTGCGAGGAAACATCGGCGGCGATTTCAGAACGGAGCGATTTTGCCACCGCCTGCACCGTTTCGGAGGTTTTCTCGCCCTCCTCCGTCATGTGGATGCGTTTGGCACGGCGGTCGGTTTCGTCGGAGCGTCGCTCGATGAGGTTCTGTTTCTCCATGCCGTCAAGCACGCGCACCAGCGTCGGCGTTTCGATTTCCATTTCCTCGGCAAGCTCCGTCTGGGTCAGCGGCCCACGTCGCGACAGCGCGAAAAGCGCACGCGCACGCGCCAAAGTCAGGCCGCTTTCCCCTACCCGCGCGTCAAAAAATGCGCGCAGCTTGCGGGTGAAGGCGGACACCTCGTCCAGAAGCTGTTCCTTGTCGGTTTCGCGGGACATGTCAGCAAGCCTTATAATTAGCACACTACTTATTTTCTGCCTATTTATTTGGAAGCCTGCCGATTTTCAAGTTTCTTTCACGCCGGGTCTGCCATGCGATAAACTCATGGCAGCGAATCACGTTGCCGGGAATTTCCCGCCCCTTGTACCCACCCGCCTGTGGATTGCTGGGGACAACTGAAGATGTGATCCAGCTTCGCAGACAGGACGTCAGGCTACCATAGAGTGTTGCAACAATATCATTGACTGCCATGGCCAAGGAAGCCAAACCCGAAGTGTAGTGGCAAGGCAAAGGGAGATCGTGCAAACCATGAACGACGCTGTGAGAAAGATCACCCCCGCGCAACCGGCGGAACCGCATTACCGCGAGGCGCCGAACAATATCGAGGCCGAACAGGCGCTGCTGGGCGCTATCCTCGTTAACAACGACGCCTATTACCGCGTGTCGGACTTCTTGAAGCCCGTGCATCTTTACGAACCGCTGCACCGCAAGATTTTCGAAGTGGCGGGCGACATCATCCGCATGGGCAAGACCGCAAATCCGGTGACCATCAAGACCTTCCTGCCCGCAGACGACAAGGTCGGCGACCTGACGGTGGCGCAATATCTGGCGCGTCTGGCGGCAGAAGCCGTTTCGATCATCAATGCGGAAGATTACGGCCGGGCGATTTACGATCTGGCGCTGCGCCGCGCGCTGATCCAGATCGGCGAGGATGTCGTCAACATCGCCTATGATGCGCCGCTGGACATGCCGCCGCAGGCGCAGATCGAAGACACCGAGCGCCGCCTGTTCGAACTGGCGGAAACCGGTCGCTACGATGGCGGCTTCCAGTCGTTCAACGATGCGGTGGCGCTGGCGATCGACATGGCGGGCGCCGCCTTCGAGCGTGACGGCAATCTTTCCGGCATTTCCACCGGCATCCATTCGCTCGACGCCCGCATGGGCGGCCTGCAGCGTTCCGACCTTATCGTACTTGCCGGTCGTCCGGGTATGGGCAAGACCTCGCTTGCCACCAACATCGCCTATAACATCGCCGCGACCTACGATCAGGAAGTTCAGCCTGATGGTTCGTTCAAGGCGAAAAACGGCGGCGTCGTCGGCTTCTACTCGCTCGAAATGTCGTCCGAACAGCTGGCAACCCGTATCATTTCCGAGCAGACGGAAGTGTCTTCCTCGAAGATCCGCCGCGGTGACATTACCGAGGCCGATTTCGAGAAGCTCGTCGCCTGCTCCCAGATGATGCAGAAGGTGCCGCTTTACATCGACCAGACCGGTGGTATCTCCATCGCCCAGCTTTCCGCCCGTGCCCGTCGACTGAAGCGCCAGCGTGGTCTTGACGTTCTGGTGGTCGACTATATTCAGCTGATGACCGGCGCCGGCAAGAGCGGTGAGAACCGCGTGCAGGAAATCACCCAGATCACCACGGGCCTTAAGGCGCTCGGCAAGGAACTCAATGTTCCCATCATCGCGCTTTCACAGCTCTCCCGTGCGGTGGAAAGCCGTGAAGACAAGCGCCCGCAGCTTTCCGACCTGCGTGAATCGGGCTCGATCGAGCAGGACGCCGACGTGGTGCTGTTCGTGTTCCGTGAGGAGTATTACGTCAAGAACATGGAGCCGCGCGATATTTCCGATCCGAAATATGCCGAGTGGGAGGCCCTGTTCGACAAGGTGAAAGGCACCGCCGACGTCATCATCGCCAAACAGCGTCATGGACCCACCGGCACGGTGAAACTCGCCTTCCAGTCCGAATTCACCCGCTTTGCGGATCTGGCCGACCCGAGCTTCAGCCAGTACGAAGAGCATTGATCTGAACCGAGGGCGAAACCGGTTCAGCGTTTCACCCTGCCTGCTCTAAATCGAAACTGGGGAATCTTTTCAGAACTTTGGCGGGATTGCCTCACAATCCGATTCCGCGCAAAAGCGCCACGGTGACGACGCCGAGCGTTGCGGCTGGGAGCAGGCTGAGGCGAAGTGCCGCGAATGCCGTCACCGCGCAGGCGATTGTTTCCGCCATTCCGCTTGAGAATGCCGTTGGCGTCACCACAGCCATCAAGACGGCAGGCGGAACCACGCCGAGCGCTTTTTTCAGACGCGGCGTCAGGGTGAAATGGTTGACCAGCAGCAGACCCCCAAGACGCGTAGCAACGGTGGCCGCCATCATGGCGAGGATCGCCAGCAGGGTGTTCGTATCAAGCGTCATGCAGGCTGCTCCACCTCGTCCTCGCGGCCGAAGGCTGCGACGGAAAGCCCCGCAAGCGCACCGGCGGCTATGTACCAGGCGCCTGGGACCAGCGCGTGCGTAACAAAGGCGGCGGCAGCGCTTGCCAGCAGCACCAGGCCGGTTTCCCTGCCCTTCCAGAACCCCATCAGCAGCACGATGAACACGGCCGGAAAAGCGAAGTCCAGACCGATGACCGTCATGTCCCCCATCACCGAGCCTAAAAGCGCGCCCGTGAGCGTGGCGATGTTCCACACGAGGTAGATTGAAAGCGCAGCGCCGGTGAAAAATGCGGCCGTCAGCCTGCCGGCAACTGCCCTGAATTCCGATAGCGCCCAGGATTCGTCCGTCAGCACCAGCATGGCAGCATATTTTCGCCAGCCGGTAAAATCATCGAGCTTGCCAGCGATGGAAGCGCTCATCAGCACATGGCGAAGATTGACCAGCAGCGCGGCAAAACCGAGCGCGCTCCAGCTTGCCGGATGCGTCCACAGATCCAGGGCGACGAATTGCGAGCCACCTGCAAAGACGAGAATCGACATCAGCGAGGCTTCCAGCGGCGACAATTCCTTGCCGACCGCGACTGCACCGAACACGGCGCCGATCGGCACCATGGCGACCAGCAGGGGTGCCGCAGCTCTCAGGCCTGCGCCAAGCTCTGCACGTTTTTCCAGTACGGACATTGCATTCTCCTTTTCAGAGACATGCGATTACGCCTGCAAGTTTTTCCAGTCTTGAATGAAAGTGACGTTGCGCTTCGGAATGGCCACCAAAATCACGCCGTCCGGAATTGTCCCGGCGTGACGCCGGTGCGCGCCTTGAAATGCCGCGTAAAATGCGCCTGATCGGCAAAACCGCACAGCGCAGCCACCTCGGCCGGCATCTCGCCGGAACGCAGAAGACGGCGCGCGCGCCTTATGCGCACATCCGTCAGATAGGCATGCGGGGTGATGTGGAACTCCTTGCGGAAGGCCCGGATGAGATGCGCGCGGCTGAGACCAGCGATGGACGCCAATTCCTCAAGGCCGATATCGGTCTCGTAATTATCGGAGAGATAGTCGCGGGCGGTATGGACCGCCGTCTTCTCGCGGGTTTCAACGGCCAGTATAATGGCGCTGCCATGCCTGCCGAACAGTGCCGCCAGAACCGAGAACATGCCCTCATCTGCCTCAAGAGCGCCGGACTTGGCCTCCAGCCTGCGATGCGCCATCTGAAAAGCAGCGGCCATCTGCGGATCACGCGGCAGAAACCTTGGAAAGGACGGCATTCCGTGGAAAGCCCTGCCCGTCACATCCTCGATAATATCACGCAGCAGCGCTGCGTCGGGATAGATCATCCGATAACGATAACCGCCGCCACCCGGCGCACCATCGTGGATCTCGTCCGGATTGATGAGATAGAGATGCCCCGGCCCGGTCTGTTCCCTGGTGCCCTGAATGGTGGAAATCTGCGAGCCGCTTTCGATCGCGCCGATCGAGAAGGTATCATGCGCGTGCGGCGAATATTCATGTGTCAGGAACGTCGCGCTCAGACATTCCATGCCGCCAAAACGTGGGTCGCGCCAGAAACGCGTCGTTTCCGTCGCTGCAACCGGCATGACGTCTATGGCCTGTTCCTGCGAAACATTGTGCATAGAACGACTTTAAACCAATCGGTCATTACCGTCTTGAACAAAAGTGCTAGGGTCCGAACCGGTTCCAAATCAACCGGACGCATGGCATGACAGACGACTTCGAAGACACATTTACCGAACACGAAACCGACGCTTTCGAACATGCGCCGCTGAGGCTGACCGTCGATCTCGGCGCGCTTGCCGACAATTGGCGCGACATGAAAAAGCGGTCCGGCAAGGCGCGGACGGCGGCTGTCGTGAAAGCAGATGCCTACGGGCTCGGTATCGAGGATTGCGGCGCGACGCTCTACCATGCCGGCGCACGCGACTTCTTCGTGGCAACGGTGTCCGAAGGTGCGACCTTGCGATCCTATGCACCGGAAGCGCGCATCTTCGTGCTGTCAGGCATCTGGCAGGGCCAGGAGCGTCAGGTCTTCGACAATGATCTCGTGCCGGTTCTGGCCTCGGAGGAACAGCTCTCCTTCTGGATGGCGACAGTTGCCGAACGCGGCGAACACCCCTGCGCGCTGCATGTGGATACCGGCTTCAACCGGCTTGGCCTGCCGCTGGACGACGCGCTGTTTCTGGCAGACGACGTGACCCGGCCTGCGAGTTTCGATCCGGTTCTGGTGCTCTCCCACCTCGCCTGCGCCGACACGCCGTCTTCGCCCATGAATAAGGTCCAGCTCGAATCATTCCGCAAGGTTAGCGCCGCTTTCGAAGGAATCGAATCAAGCCTTTCCGCCTCTGCCGGAATCTTTCTGGGGCCGGATTATCATTTCGATCTGACCCGCCCCGGCATTGCCCTTTACGGCGGCGAGGCAATCAACGATGTAGCAAACCCGATGCGGCCCGTCGCAAAGGCCGAAGCGCGGATCATCCAGATTCGCGAGGCCGGCGAAGGCCAGACCGTCAGCTATGGCGGCACTTATTTGCTGAAACGGGCAAGCCGCCTTGCCATCGCTTCCGTTGGTTATGCGGACGGATACCAGCGGTCGCTTTCCGGTTCCGGCATTCCATTGCGCGAAATGGGCCATGGCGGTGCTTACGGCATAGTCAACGGCCACAAGGCGCCGGTCGCCGGTCGTGTAACCATGGATCTCACCATTTTCGACATCACGGACATACCGGCAAACGCTGTCCGCACCGGCGATTATATCGAGCTTTTCGGCCCGAAAGTGCCGCTCGATGAGGTGGCGCGCGCCGCCGGCACCATCGGTTACGAAATGCTGACGGGGCTTGGTTTGCGCTACGAGCGGCAATATCTGATGGCTGACGACTGAACCACGTCTTTAGCTCTTGGAAAGCGGAAGCGACCTGTGCTAAAAGAGAACAAAAGGAGATCGAAATGCCCGAAATCCATTTGAGCGAGCAGGACGAAAGGTTCATCGAAGAGCAGGTGGCTGCGGGTGTCTATAGCGATGCGGACGCCGTTATTCATGCGAGCCTGCAATTACTGAGCAGCGATGAAAGAAAAAGAGTCGCGCTTAAATTGCTGATACAAGAGGGCATTGACGACGCTGAAGCAGGCCGGGTTCACCGCTATGCCTCACAAGACGACTTCCTGAGCGATATCAAACACGTTTCCGTGCAGCAAAAAACGGGGACCGGTCATTAAAATCCGGACCCCAATCTGGACCACGCGGGCAAGGCGCGATCTTGCCGAAGACCATGGGCCGGACTTCGCAGTATTGCCTATCGTGAGCGCGTCATCTTCTTTCGTGTTGACGAGGCCGATCTAACCGTTCTGCGCTTGCTGCACGGCCACCAGGACAATTCCGCCAAAGATTTCAAACAAGAAGAAAACTGACATAGATGGCCAAAGCCAAGACCCAATTCGTGTGCCAGAACTGCGGCACGGTTCATACCCGCTGGGCGGGAAAATGCGAAGGCTGCGGCGAGTGGAATACCATCGTCGAAGAAGACCCGATGGGCGGCATCGGCTCCGGCCCCGGCAAGACGCCGAAAAAAGGCCGGGCGGTCGCGCTCACGGCGCTTTCGGGCGAGATCGAGGAGGCGCCGCGCATTCCGACCGGCATCAGCGAACTGGACCGGGCAACCGGTGGCGGTTTCGTGCGCGGTTCGGCGGTGTTGATCGGCGGCGATCCCGGCATTGGCAAATCGACCCTGCTGATGCAGGCGGCTGCTGCCCTTTCACGGCGCGGACATCGCGTCATCTATGTTTCTGGCGAAGAAGCGGTAGCGCAGGTGCGTCTGCGCGCCCAGCGGCTGGGTGCGGCGGAAACCGACGTGCTGCTGGCGGCAGAAACCAATGTCGAGGATATTCTGGCGACGATTTCCGAGGGCAAACGCCCCGATCTCGTCATCATCGATTCCATCCAGACGCTATGGAGCGACACGGCCGATTCCGCTCCCGGCACGGTAACGCAGGTGCGCACCGGCGTGCAGGCAATGATCCGTTACGCCAAACAAACGGGCGCGACCATGGTTCTGGTGGGCCATGTGACCAAGGAAGGCCAGATCGCCGGTCCGCGCGTGGTGGAGCACATGGTCGACGCCGTGCTTTATTTCGAAGGTGACCGCGGCCACCATTACCGCATTCTGCGCACCGTCAAGAACCGCTTCGGGCCGACGGACGAGATCGGCGTGTTTGAAATGTCCGATCGCGGATTGCGCGAGGTCTCAAACCCGTCCGAACTGTTCCTTGGCGAGCGCAATGAGAAATCGCCCGGTGCCGCAGTCTTTGCCGGCATGGAGGGCACCCGTCCCATTCTGGTCGAGGTGCAGGCGCTGGTCGCGGCCACCTCGCTCGGCACGCCGCGCCGCGCCGTGGTCGGCTGGGACAGTTCGCGGCTCGCCATGATCCTTGCCGTGCTGGAAGCCCATTGCGGCGTGAAGCTCGGTCAGCACGACGTCTATCTGAACGTCGCCGGCGGATACCGCATTTCCGAACCGGCTGCGGATATGGCGATAGCCTCTGCGCTGGTTTCCTCGCTTGCCGGTCTTGCCCTGCCCGCCGATTGCGTCTATTTCGGCGAGATCAGCCTGTCGGGCGCGGTACGGCCCGTCTCGCATACGGGCCAGCGTTTGAAAGAAGCTGAAAAACTCGGTTTCTCCGCCGCACTTCTGCCGTCTGCTTCGGCTGAATTGCCGAAAGCGGGCAAGGGGCGCTGGACGGAAATAGAAAGCCTGCCGGACCTCGTGGCGCGCATCGCCGGTTCCGGCAACCGGTTCAAACAGGTTGAGGACGACTAAGATTGATCCTTTCGCCAAGGGAAACAGTGGTGTAAGAGGATCGCACAATTGGCAAGGCAGCGCCTGACAGGGCGTCGCACCTCCGGAGTTGGTATATGCCCATTACAATTTTCGACGGCATCGTCATCGCCGTTGTTCTTTTCTCCGCCATTCTCGCGATGGTGCGCGGTTTTTCCCGCGAGATTCTGTCCATCGCGAGCTGGGCCGGTTCGGTCGCCGCCGCCTATTATCTTTTCCCGATCCTGCTGCCCTATGCACGCAACTATACCGATGACGACAAGATCGCCATCGCCGGTTCGGCAGGCGTCGTCTTCCTCATCTCCCTTGTCGTCATTTCCTTCATCACCTCGCGCATTGCCGATTTCATCATCGACAGCCGCATCGGTGCGCTGGATCGCACGCTGGGTTTCCTGTTCGGCGCAGCGCGCGGCATTCTCTTGCTGGTCGTCGCGGTTGCCTTCTGGAACTGGCTGGTGGATGTGAAGACGCAGCCGCAATGGGTAACCCAGGCCAAGTCCAAGCCTTTCCTCGACGGGCTGGTGGGCAAGCTGGAAGCGGTTCTGCCTGACGATATCGAGCCGCAGATCCGCGCCCGTATCCTCGGAAAACCGCAGGAACCGGCAGCCGCGCAGACGCCTGCGGAAGATGTACCGGCGACAAATCCGCCGGCAACGAATAATTGACACAGTGTCGCGCCTTGCAATGCATGCAAGGCGCGCTATTTGTGCTAAATATCAAGCACGACACAGACTGGCCGACCGGGAGACAAGCTCACCGGAGAGGTCTTTCGTTTTTCTCGGTAGAGAGCAAGGGCAAGCCGGATGATTGAGCCGCTTTCGCATTCCACTTTCAATGAAGAGATCGACGGCGACACGCTGCACGAAGAGTGCGGCGTGTTCGGCATTCTCGGCCACGCCGATGCCTCCGCCCTGACTGCACTCGGCCTGCATGCGCTTCAGCATCGCGGCCAGGAGGCAGCAGGCATCGTCTCCTTCGATGGCAAGCGCTTCCATCAGGAACGCCATATGGGCCTCGTCGGCGATCATTATACCGATCCTGCAACCCTTGCCCGCCTGCCCGGCTCCATCGCGATTGGCCATACCCGCTACTCCACGACAGGCGAAGTGGCGATGCGCAACGTGCAGCCACTGTTTGCCGAGCTGGAAGAAGGCGGCATTTCGATTGCCCATAACGGCAATTTCACCAATGGCCTGACGCTTCGCCGACAGATCATCGCCACCGGCGCCATCTGTCAGTCGACATCGGATACCGAAGTCGTGCTGCACCTCATCGCCCGTTCGCGTCACAGCTCCACTGCCGACCGTTTCATCGACGCCATCCGCCAGATGGAAGGCGGCTATTCGATGCTGGCGATGACCCGCACCAAGCTGATCGCAGCCCGCGACCCGATCGGCATCCGCCCGCTCGTCATGGGTGAGCTGGACGGCAAGCCGATCTTCTGCTCGGAGACCTGCGCTCTCGATATCATCGGCGCGAAATTCGTGCGTGACGTCGAAAACGGCGAAGTCATCATCTGTGAAATTCAGCCTGATGGTTCGATCACCATCGATGCGCGCAAGCCTTCGAAGCCGCAGCCGGAGCGTCTCTGCCTGTTCGAATATGTCTATTTCGCCCGCCCCGATTCCGTCGTCGGCGGCCGCAACGTCTATACGACGCGCAAGAACATGGGCATGAACCTTGCCAAGGAAGCGCCGCTGGAAGCTGACGTTGTCGTTCCGGTTCCCGATGGCGGCACGCCGGCAGCTCTCGGTTTTGCGCAGGAAAGCGGTATTCCGTTCGAATACGGAATCATCCGCAACCACTATGTCGGCCGTACCTTCATCGAGCCGACGCAGCAGATCCGCGCTTTTGGCGTCAAGCTCAAGCACTCCGCCAACCGGGCGATGATTGAAGGCAAGCGCGTGGTGCTGGTGGATGATTCGATCGTGCGCGGCACGACTTCATTGAAGATCGTGCAGATGATCCGCGAAGCGGGCGCGAAAGAAGTGCATATCCGCGTTGCCAGCCCGATGATTTTCCATCCGGATTTCTACGGCATCGACACGCCTGATGCCGACAAGCTGCTCGCCAACCAATATGCCGATGTGGACGCCATGGCGAAATTCATTGGCGCCGATTCGCTTGCCTTCCTGTCGATCGACGGTCTTTACCGCGCCGTCGGTGGCGAGAACCGCAACAATGCGCGTCCGCAATTCACGGACCATTATTTCACCGGCGACTACCCTACCCGCCTTCTCGACCAGAACGGCGAGGCGATGGGCAGCAAGATTTCCGTGCTGGCCAGCAACGGCTGATAATCTTGAAATAACGAGCGGCCACCGGCTTCCGGTGGCCGCTTTTTTGTGGCGGGCGATTGAAACCGTGCCCGCTGCGGCGTTTTGATCGCTTGCGGTTGGCGTCAGGGGCTTCATAAAACAAGCGGAATGAATTTCGGAGGGGGCAAAATGACCATCAATCTCAAGGGCAGGATCGCGCTCGTCACCGGCGCGTCGCGCGGTATCGGCTATTTCACGGCGCTGGAACTTGCCAAGGCCGGTGCGCATGTCATTGCCTGCGCCCGCACGGTCGGCGGCCTCGAGGATCTGGACGACGCCATCAAGGCCGTCGGCGGCACCGCGACGCTGGTTCCCTTCGATCTCGCCGATATGAACGCCATCGATGCGCTGGGCGCCAATATCTTCGAGCGCTGGGGCAAGCTCGATATTCTGGTCGCGAATGCCGGTGTTCTCGGCGTCATCTCGCCGGTCGGCCATATCGAGGCGAAAGTCTTCGAAAAGGTCATGACCATCAATGTCACCGCTACATGGCGGCTGATCCGCTCGGTCGAACCGTTGCTCCTGCGATCGGATGCCGGGCGCGCGTTGATCCTGTCTTCCGGTGCTGCCCATAGCTGTCGTCCCTTCTGGGGCGTCTATTCCACCTCCAAGGCCGCCGTTGAGGCACTTGCCCGGACCTGGGCTGCGGAAACAGACAAAACCGCGCTGCGCATCAACAGCATCAATCCCGGCGCGACGCGCACCGCGATGCGTGCGCAGGCCATGCCCGGCGAAGACCCCGCAGACGTGCCACACCCTTCTGAAGTTGCCGCCGCCATTGTTCAACTCGCCTCGCCTGAGCTTACCGAAACCGGCAAGCTCTTCGTGGTGCGTGAAGGCAAATTCCTGGATTACCGCCAGCCGGAATAGGCTTTTGGTCAAGGCGATCTCTTAAGGTGCTTCTGGCGCCTGCGAGAAACGCTTGACCGCGAAACACCGGCACGCCATAAGGCAAGGCATGAAAACAACGATCTGCACCTGCTGCTGAATAATTTTTGCTGGTTCACCACCGGCCAGATCGTTTTCGTCTCCCCGCAAGGTCCAACAGACAAACGGTCCGGCCAGGACAATTGACTGCCTTTAGGGAACGCCCGCATGTCCTTGCGCCTGAAACTCCACAACACCCTGACACGCGAAAAGACGGAATTTGTGCCGATCGACGCCGACAATGTGCGCATGTATGTCTGCGGACCAACGGTTTACGATTTCGCCCATATCGGCAATGCGCGCCCGGTCATCGTTTTCGATGTTCTTTACCGGCTGTTGCGCCACGTCTATGGCGAAAGCCATGTGACCTACGCCCGCAACATCACCGATCTCGACGACAAGATCAACGCAAGGGCGCTGCGCGACTATCCGCATCTGCCGCTGAATGACGCCATCCACGCGGTGACGAAAAAGACCGCCGACCAGTTCCATGAGGATGTGGCAGAACTCGGCTGCCTGCAGCCGACCGTTGAACCGCGCGCCACCGACTACATCGCCGAGATGATCGACATCATCGAGAAGCTGATCGCGCGCGGCCATGCCTATGCGGCGGGCGGCGAAGTGCTGTTCGACACCCGCTCGATGGCCGATTACGGCCAGTTGTCCAAACGCCCGCTGGACGAACAGCAGGCCGGCGCGCGCGTGGCGGTGGAAGCACACAAGAAGACCCCCGGCGATTTCGTGCTGTGGAAACTTTCCTCTGATAATGAGCCCGGCTGGGAAAGCCCTTGGGGCCGCGGCCGTCCGGGCTGGCACATCGAATGCTCGGCCATGGCCGGTCGCTACCTCGGCGAAGTGTTCGACATTCACGGCGGCGGGCTCGATCTCATTTTCCCGCATCACGAGAACGAAATCGCGCAATCCCGCTGCGCCCACGGCACGCAGGTGATGGCCAATGTGTGGATGCATAACGGCTTCGTGCAGGTGGAAGGCCGCAAGATGTCGAAGTCCGAGGGCAACTTCGTGACCATCTATGAATTGCTGCACACCGAAAAATTTGGCGGTCGCCAATGGCCGGGCGAGGTTCTTCGCCTTGCCATGCTGATGACGCATTACCGCGAGCCAATCGATTTTTCGGTGAAGCGTCTCGAAGAGGCCGAACGTCTTCTCGCCAAGTGGCCGGCGGCCGAAGCCTCCGACGCGGCACCGGACGAAACCGTGCTTGATGCGCTTGCCGACGACCTGAACACGGTTGCCGCCGTGCAGGCGCTTCACGCGCTGGCACATGCCGCCAACACCGATCCTGCCCGCCTGCCCGCCTTTGCGGCCAGCGCCGCGCTGCTCGGCGTATTGCCGAAGAAAGCGGAAGTGGACGAGGCCATCGTTTCAGCCGTCGATGCCCTGGTGCAGCTACGCCTTGAAATGCTGAAGGCGAAGAACTTTGCAGAGGCGGATCGTTTGCGCGACGAGCTTTCTGAGAAGGGCATTCAGTTGAAGGATGGCAAGGATAAGGAAACCGGGGAACGGACGACGACCTGGGAGTTGAAGCGGTAATTTGCTGCTGCGGCTTGGGACTTCCCCCCCTCTGCCCTGCCGGGAGATCAGCCGGAAGCACACTTCCGCTCCGTATTCAGCGTTCAAGAGGGGCGAGCGATAACCGCGATTGATCTCCCCACCTGTGGGGGAGATGCCCGGCAGGGCAGAGGGGGGCCGACGGTCACCACAATCCGCTTGCGGTTTTGAGTTACCTCAACCAATCTGAGGTAAAGCAGCTAACTGGCGAACCAATGATGCCACACGCGGACGTAGACCCGATGCATCGCAAATATGCGAAGCAGATGCGGAAAGTAATGACGGATGCCGAACTGAAGCTCTGGAATGCTATTCGCGCGCATCGCCTCGAGGGGTTAAGTTTCCGCAGACAAATGCCGATTGCCGGTTTTATCGTCGATTTCGCATGTTCGGATCATCGCCTGATTATCGAGATCGATGGCTCCCAACATACAACCGAGGCGGCGCTACAATACGATCAGGAACGAACTGCGCGGCTTCAGGAAGACGGCTGGACCGTCCTCCGTTTCTGGAACGAAGATGTTGTGAAAGACATCGACAATGTCTGTCTCCACATTATCCGAACGGTGAAGGAGAGCCAACCATGACCACCTACACCGGTGGATGCCAGTGCGGCGCGATCCGGTTCCGCGCGACTGGCGATCTCAAGGACAGTTCCATCTGTCATTGCCGCATGTGCCAGAAGGCTTTCGGGGCCTATTATGCGCCGCTGGTTTCGGTGCGTGAGGTCGAATTCGAATGGACGCGCGGCGAACCCAAGCGTTTTCAGTCCTCCAGCGTCGTCAAGCGCGGCTTCTGCGCCGAATGCGGCACGCCGCTGACCTATGAGGCGCCGGATGGCATTGCGGTTGCGGCCGGTGCTTTCGACGATCCTGCCGCCTTGCCGCCCACCATTCAGTGGGGGGTGGAACGCAAGATCGATTTCGTCGACAGCATCCACACGCTACCCGCCGTCCCAACGGAAGACGATCTGACCTCGGTCGACTATCTGACCAACCTCGTTTCCTACCAGCACCCCGACCATGACACCGAGAGCTGGCCCCCGGAGAATAAACGATGAGCGAAACAGGCTTTTCCGGCGGCTGCCAGTGCGGCGCCGTGCGGTTTCATGCGGGCAAGATCGGTCGCCCCTCCATTTGCCATTGCCGCATGTGCCAGAAGCATTTCGGCAATTTCTTCGGTGCACTCGTCACCGCCGATCAGGCGCATCTGACATGGACGCGCGGCCAGCCTTCCCTCTTCCGTTCATCTGCGAAAATCCATCGCGGCTTCTGCAACAAATGCGGCACGCCGCTGACCTACCATTATCCTGGCGGCGTAGAGATCGCGATCGGCGCTTTCGATCATCCGGAGCGGATCGAACCGCAGGTGCAGGTCAATATCCACAAGCGCATGCCCTGGATCGAGCAGCTGTTTTCAAAACCTGCAATCGAGCAGAGCGTCGATGAGGCTGATATCACCTCCTTCCAACACCCGGACCACGACACCAAGGTCTGGCCGCCGGAAGACGACCGCGCATGAACGGTTCAGAAAGCTTCAGCGGCGGATGCCAGTGTGGCGCCGTGCGTTACCGGATCGATGGCGGGTTGCGCTATCCGCATCTGTGTCATTGCCGCATGTGCCAGAAGGCATCGGGCAACTATTTCATGCCGCTTGCAGCAAGTACCCGCGCGAAGTTTGAAATGACCCGTGGCGAGGCTTCGTGGTTCCAGTCGTCCGATCACGTGCGGCGCGGTTTTTGCGCACGGTGCGGCACGCCGCTTTTCTATGACATGCCGGACGCCGATTTCATCAACATCACGCTTGGTTCGCTGGACGAGCCGGAGCTGATAAAGCCCGAGGCGCAATCAAATCTCGACAGCAAAATGCATTGGTTCGGGGAGCTTGACGGCTTGCCGGTCGAGCCGGAAGCTGCGCCGGATGAAAACCGGCTACCGGTCAACAACCGGCAACACCCGGATCGTGACACGGCCGAATGGCCACCTGAAGGAAAGTAAGACATGACCGAAGAATTGCGCAGCTTCTATCCCGAGATCGAACCCTTCGAGAGCGGCATGCTCGATGTCGGCGATGGGCACACGATCTATTGGGAGCGGGTTGGTACACGCGGTGCGAAACCGGCGGTTTTCCTGCATGGCGGTCCGGGCGGCGGGGTAAACCCCACGCATCGCCGCGTTTTCGACCCGGCACTTTACGACGTCATCCTGTTCGATCAGCGCGGCTGCGGTCGCTCCACGCCGCATGCGGAACTGGAAGCCAACACCACCTGGCATCTGGTTGCCGACATTGAAAGGCTCCGTGCGCTGTGCGGCTTTGAAAAATGGCTGGTTTTCGGCGGCTCCTGGGGCTCGACGCTGGCGCTCGCCTATGCCGAGACTCATCCCGAACGCGTGAGCGAACTGGTGCTGCGCGGCATCTACACGGTCACCAGGCCGGAACTGGACTGGTATTACCAGTTCGGCGTTTCTGAAATGTATCCCGATCGCTGGGAAAACTTCATAGCGCCAATTCCTGAAGCCGAGCGCGGCGAGATGATGCAGGCCTATAATCGCTATCTCACCGGTACGGACGAAGCCAAGAAGCTCGAATGCGCGCGAGCATGGAGCCAGTGGGAAGGCGCAACCATCGCCCTTGTTACCGATCCGGCGCGCGTCGAGGATTTCGGCGAGGATAAATACGCCATCGCCTTCGCACGCATCGAGAACCACTTCTTCGTCAATGGCGGCTGGCTGGAGGAAGGGCAATTGCTGCGCGATGCCGGCAAGCTTCGCAATATTCCGGGCGTCATCGTGCACGGGCGTTACGATATGCCCTGCCCGCTGAAATATGCCTGGCAGCTTGCCAAGGCCTGGCCGAAGGCGGATTTCCATATTGTCGAGGCAGCCGGGCATGCCCTGAGCGAACCCGGTATTCTTGACCAGCTGATCCGCGCAACCGATCGTTTCGGGGGGAAATAGGCAGGCCTTTCAGATGCTTGAAGCGGCCTGATGAGATAACGATTCACGCAGATTTTTGTGCGTGGATCATCCGTTTGGTCGCAAAGTCGCCTGTTTCAAGAGCAAATCGCCTTTTATTCATGCAGTTTTTCTCATGGACGCTTCACGGAAATGAATTGGCCCGCGCTACGCCGATCCGTTATGAAGGGCCATCCCTAATAATTGGCGGTACTCCCATGGCACTCGATAAAACGCTTCCGGCCCAAGAGGGCGGCGATAGCGCACGCGGTTTTGCTTTCGCGCTCTCCGCATATCTGCTGTGGGGATTCCTTCCCATCTACATGAAGGCGGTTGCGCATATTTCGCCGATAGAGGTCATCGTGCACCGCGTCATCTGGTCGGTGCCGATCGGCGCCGCCGTCCTTATCGCTCTCGGTCGCACGGCGGAAATCCGCACTGCGCTGAAAACCCCTAAAATGCTCGCCATGGCAAGCCTCACGGCCGCGCTCATCAGCATCAACTGGGGCATCTATATCTGGGCGATCGGCGCGGGCCGCGCACTCGATGCCGCGCTCGGCTATTTTATCAATCCGCTGTTCAGCATCTTCCTCGGCGCGGTACTGCTCAAGGAAAAGCTTTATCCGGCGCAGATCGCCGCCATCGGCCTCGTGGGGCTGGCCGTTGCGATCCTCACTTGGCATGCGGGCAGCCTGCCATGGGTGTCCATTGCGCTCACCGTGTCCTGGGGTTTTTACGCCTTCTTCCGCAAGACGCTGCCAATCGGCGCCACACAGGGCTTCCTGCTTGAAGTCATGCTTCTTTCCGTTCCGGCCGTGCTGGTGCTGGCCTGGCTTGCCATTAGCGGACAGGCGCATTTCATGGCCGGCAATGCGACCGACACCTGGCTGCTTGCGGCCAGCGGCATCGTCACCGCCGTTCCGCTCATTCTTTACGGCAATGGTGCAAAGCTTCTGCGGCTGTCGACCATCGGCATCATGCAGTATATCGCGCCGACGATGATCTTCCTCATCGCCATCTTCATCTTCAAGGAACCGTTCGACATGGTGCGGATGGCGGCCTTTGCAATGATCTGGGTGGCGCTGGCGATCTATACCGCATCTAGCCTGATGCGGCTGAAGCGATAACCTTCCGCGTCATGCCAGCTCTCCACATTCCCGTATCTGTAACGGGAATGTGGGTCTTCAATAATCGACCAGCAATTGCGGTGTCGCGTCATAACCGAAGCGCGGTTTGACGCCGAGAAATCCAGCCGTCTGGGTGATGATTTCGCGGGTCATGGGTGCGGCCGTCGAGGCAGCCGTGCGTCCTCCGTTCACGCCGGTCCTGGGGGCGTCGATCATCGTCAGCACGACATATTTTGGCTTGTGCATCGGAAAACCGGCAACGAAGGCGTTGAAATTGATATCCTTGGCATAACGGCCATTGATGACCTTGTCGGCGGTTCCGGTCTTGCCGCCAACGTGAAATCCTTCCACCTGCGCACCCCTGCCCGACCCTTTGATGCCGTTCCAGTTGAAAAGGTAACGCATATCGGCGCTCGTCTTTCCGTTGATGACGGTGCGAGAAAGCACTGCCGCATCCTCTCGGGAACGCGGCAGGAAGGTCGGCGAAATAAGGCTGCCGCCATTGATGAGCGCAGCTGCTGCCACCGCCGTCTGCAAAGGCGTAGTGGCAACGCCATGGCCGAAGGAAATGGTGACGGAATTGATCTTCTTCCATGTTCTCGGCTGGGTGGGCGTGGCAACGCCAGGCATTTCCGTGTCCATTCTGGAGAGAAGTCCCAGTTTCGTCAGGAACTGCTGGTGGCCTTCGACCCCGACCTTGTCGGCAACAGCCGCCGTGCCGATATTCGATGAATATTGAAACACTTCCGGGATCGACAGCGGGCGGTTCCGGCCCTTGAAATCCTTGATGGTAAAGCCGCCCATGCGGATGGGTCGCGACGCGTCAACCACCGAGTTGAGCGTTATGGCACCTGCATCCAGTCCCATGGCAAGTGTGAAGCTCTTGAAGGTGGATCCCATCTCGAAGGTCGCATTGCTCATGCGGTTGAACCAGCCCTTTTCATACTCCCTGTCGATGCTGCCATCGGCAAGGGTGCGGGAAGGCTCGTTCGGGTCGTAATCCGGCACCGATGCCATGGCCAGCACCTCACCCGTCTCCACATCCAGTATCACTGAACCGGCAGCCTCCGCCTGATAGGCGGTTTTCGCCTTGAGCACGACCTCACGAACGATGTTCTGCACCCGCAGATCGATCGACAACCTCACCGGCTCCAGCGGTGCACCGCTGGCAAGGCCGGTCGCGCGCAAGTCGGCCAGGCCCTGCTGGTCGAGATAACGTTCCATACCCGCAAGGCCCTGATTGTCGACATTGACGTGGCCGATGATATGGGAGGCTGCGGGGCCACCCGGATAAAAGCGCCGTTTCTCCGGCCGGAAACCGATGCCGGGGATGCCGAGGTTGAGAATATCGGCCTGCTGGCGCGGCGTCAGCTGGCGCCGCAGCCATTGAAAGCCGGAGTCCGAGCGCAATCTGCGGTGCGTCTCGCGCCAGTCGAGATTGGGGATGACGGTTGCGAGCTTCTCGACAACCTCATCCGCGTCCACGACCCGGCGCGGATCCGCATAAAGCGACACCATGTTGAGATCGGTCGCGAGCAGCGTGCCGTTGCGGTCGAGAATATCGGGACGGGAGGCGACTGCTGTAGCGCCGGTATTGATCCATGCGGTCGCAATGGGTTCGGCAAGGCCGTATTGGACCAGTCGCGCCGCAACGACGCCATAGATAACGACAAAGACGGCGATCAATATTCCGAGCCGCTTTTTCGCGTCCACCCGGCGGCGGGCAGCGGAACCGAGGATAGCATCCCTGCCCTGAAACGGACTTCTCTGAATAATAAAATGCGTCCGGCTTTTCAGCCGCACCAAAAAAGCAATCATTCTCCAATGAGCCCCGCTATCATGGCGGCGAAAATCAAATTCCGCGCTCAGCCTACGCCTTGTAGACGCTGGCACAGGATCGGGCGCGGAGCCATGAAAACAGCGGGCGGTGCGATGCCGCAGTCAAATCTCTATTAATATACACTTAAAATTGTAACGAACCGCGAGGCGGCTCGTTAACATTTATTCGATGCCTAGAGACGGGAAATTACCGAAGGGTCGCCGTCCGGGTTCTGCTGCGCAAGCGCCCGGTCGATGATGGCGGGCACGATGTCCTTGACCTCATCGATGACTAGCGGGTTCAGAAGATGGGCGCGATGGATGAAACCCTGATCGCGCATATGCTGCACAAGTTCCAGCATCGGGTTCCAGAAGCCGTTGATATTGGCGAAGACAATCGGCTTGGCGTGACGACCGAGCTGCGCCCAGGTCATGATTTCGACGATCTCTTCCAGCGTGCCGACGCCCCCCGGCAGCGTTACGAAAGCATCCGAGCGCTCAAACATCATATGTTTGCGCTCATGCATGTCCTTGGTGACGATAAGCTCGTTCAATTGTCCGAGAGAATGGCGTGTAGCCTCCATATCGACCAGAAATTCCGGTATGATACCCGTTACTTCGCCGCCGTTGGAAAGAACGCCGCTGGCGACCGCGCCCATGATGCCCTTGGTGCCACCGCCATAGACTAGGCGAATGCCGTTTTCGGCAATGGATTTCCCAAGCGCGCGGCCTGCTTCCATGTGAGCCGGGTCACGTCCGGGCTGGGAGCCGCAATAAACGCAGATGGATCGAATCGCTGTATTTTTGTCCGTCATGATGGGAAGGAACTATGCCGGATGCGACACGTCAAGAAAATTTGGGAAATCCCTTGCAAATATGGCCTTTTACGGCCACGCCGCTTGTCTGGGGCAAGGTAAGACGCTAGCAATCTGAACTCGTGTAAAAAGCTTACAATACCCGGAGATTCCAGGATGAAAAACAATAAAGCCGGTTTGCTGGCACTGATCGTGCTGGGCATCGCGTCCCTGCTCATGATCTTTTTCGTCCTGCCTAGAATTTCCAATGACGGCAAACCGATCGGCGATGCCATCAACGAAGCGGGCAACGCAGTGAAGAACAGCGTTGAAATGGGCAGCGACAAGGCGGGAGACATCCTGTCCGACGCCGCTCAGGAGACCGCCAATATCGCCGACAAGGTCGGACGGCTCGCGGCTTCCGCAACCCAGTCGATCAAGGATCTGACCACGCTTTTCGCCGATAGCAAGGTTCCGTCCGACGCCGACTTTGCGGCAGCACGCAAGAAGGTCGAGGCATCGCTCAAGGAACTGACCAATATCGAAATTCCCGAGACGCTGGATGAAACGACGTCGCGCCTCATCACCACGGCGCGCACTGCGGCCGAACGCACCACCGCTTTCCTGCGCGGTCTGCCGGATAGTGCAGCGGCGGCGGCAGCACAGGTCCGCCGTCTGGCGGGCGTCTTCACCGGCACCGACGATGGTGCTGCACAGCAGCCCCAACCCGCCGCTCCTGCCGCCGATGCAGCGCAGGCCCCATCGGGCGCACCGACCTTTGACGTGCTTCGC
This sequence comes from Agrobacterium sp. K11, assembly GCF_059429395.1. Classification (NCBI taxonomy): domain Bacteria; kingdom Pseudomonadati; phylum Pseudomonadota; class Alphaproteobacteria; order Hyphomicrobiales; family Rhizobiaceae; genus Agrobacterium; species Agrobacterium sp. K11. The sequence goes on from NZ_JCAHRB010000007.1 coordinate 190,103, forward strand.
GTCGAGCCCGATGGTTCGGCTGTGGTCGCAGGCAAGGCACAACCCGGCTCCAGGCTTGAAATTCTGAGCAACGGCAAGGTGATCGCGCAGACGACCATCGACGGATCAGGCGATTTCGCCGCCGTTTTTGACAATCCGCTACCACCGGGCGACCATGAGCTGGTGCTGCGCTCGACCGACGCCAGCGGCAAGGCAACGCAATCCGAAGAAGTCGCAACCGTTTCCGTGCCCAACGGCAAGGCGGGCGAACTCTTGGCAATGGTGTCCAAGCCCGGTGAAGCAAGCCGCGTGCTGGCAATGCCGGAGGCGGCACCTTCAGCACTCCAGCCCCCGCAAGCCGCGCAACCGGGTCAGTCGGCAACACCTGCCGCCACCACGACGCCCGCGCCTGCCGCTGGTACCCCGGCTCCGTCCGCTGCCGCAGCTCCGTTGACTTCGACCGTTCAGGTAACAGCCGTCGAATTCGAAGGCTCGAAGATTTTCGTTGCGGGTTCCGCGCCTGCCGCTTCGAGCGTGCGCGCGCTGGTCGACGACAAGGAAATCGGCAAAAGCACCACGGAGGCCTCCGGCCATTTCGTCATCGAGGGCAATGTCGATCTTTCCGTCGGCAGCCATATCATCACTGTCGAAGAGCTGAATGCCGACGGCACGGTGAAGGTCCGCGTGCGCGTTCCATTCGAGCGCCCGCAGACCGACCAGGCAACCGTCGCCATGCAGGCACCGTCCGCAACGCCATCCGCCGCCACGACGACCGCGCCCGCTGAAAACCAGAGCACGGCAAGCGACCGCGCTGCATTCGAAAAGCTGCGCACGGATGTCGCCAAGGCCTTCGGCATTCTGTCCAATCTCTACAAGGATCAGGCCACACCGGCGCTCGACCAGGCCATTGCCGGCCGCTCCGCCGTGGTGATCGGCCTCAAGTCGCTCTCCGAGTTCCGCACTGCCGCCCGCACCGAGCCGTCCTTTACCGCCTTTGCCGGCGATATCGCCGCCAAGGCACGTCAGCTGCTGACATCGATAGAGGCATGGCCGAACGACGTTGCCGGGATCGGCAAGGGCATCGCCACGCTGGCAAGCCGCCTTGCCGACCTCCACATCATCGCGCCGCCCGCACCTGCACCGCAGGCGCCCGCCGGTCCGCAGACCTTCGAGCAGCCGCCGCTTGCCGAAAGCCAGAACAGCGTCATCATCCGCCGCGGCGATACGCTGTGGCAGATTTCCCGCCGCGTTTACGGACAGGGCGTGCGTTACACCACGATCTACCTCGCCAACGAGGATCAGATCAAAAATCCTGACCTGATCGAGCCCGGCCAGATTTTCGGTGTGCCGGAGAAGGCACTGCCGAATGCGGAAGAACTTCATCGCAAGCGTCTGAAGAGCGGTTCCTGATCGTTCAAGACATTGCGGTGACCCCGCAACAACCCTACCTGTGACAAGCACGGCGGCTTTCCAGAGCCGCCGCCCTGCTGTCGGCTTCCGGCAGTGCCCGGAGCAAATGATGGCCACCAAGAAAAAAACCATTTCCGCGGATTCCAGCAATCCCACGCAGACCCTCATCAACCTCTGGCCCTACATGTGGCCGGAAGGCCGCCTTGACCTGAAAATGCGGGTGATCTGGGCGACGGCGTTTCTCGTTATCGCCAAGCTGGTGCTGATCCTCGTTCCCTATTTCTTCAAATGGGCAACGGATGCGCTGAACGGCAAGCTGGACATGGTCGGGCTGGTTCCGGCCTTCCTGCTCGGTGCTGTCGCGCTTGTCATCGCCTATAATCTGACGCGGCTAATACAGGTCGGGCTCAACCAGCTGCGCGATTCGCTGTTTGCCAGCGTCGGCCAGCATGCCGTGCGCCAGCTCGCCTATAGAACCTTCGTGCATATGCACCGGCTTTCCCTGCGCTTCCATCTGGAGCGCAAGACCGGCGGGCTTTCACGGGTTATCGAGCGTGGGACCAAGGGCATCGAAACCATTGTCCGCTTCACCATTCTCAACACCGCACCGACCTTCATCGAATTCCTGCTGACGGCGATCATTTTCTGGACCTCCTACGGCTTTTCCTATGTGCTGGTCACGGTTGTCACCGTCTGGGCCTATATCTGGTTCACCGTGCGGGCCAGCAACTGGCGCATCTCTATTCGCCGCGCCATGAACGATAGCGATACCGACGCCAACACCAAGGCGATCGATTCATTGTTGAACTTCGAAACCGTCAAATATTTCGGCAATGAGGAGATGGAGGCGAAGCGCTTTGACGTCGCCATGGAGCGTTACGAAAAATCGGCGATCTCGATCTGGACGTCGCTCGGCTGGCTGAACTTCGGCCAGGGCGTGATCTTCGGCATCGGCTCCACTGTCATGATGGTGATGTCGGCGATGGCCGTGCAACGCGGCGAGCAGACCATTGGCGATTTCGTGTTCATCAATGCGCTTCTGCTGCAGCTTTCGGTACCGCTGAACTTCATCGGTTTCGTCTATCGTGAAATTCGCCAGGGATTGACCGACATCGAACAGATGTTCGAACTTCTTGAAGTCGAGGCTGAGGTTACCGACAGGGCGGATGCGAAGCCGCTTGTGGCCGGACCGGGTGCCATTTCCTTTCGCGACGTGCGTTTCGCCTACGATCCGGAAAGACCGATCCTGAAGGGCATTTCCTTCGATGTGCCTGCGGGCAAGACGGTGGCGATCGTCGGTCCTTCAGGTGCCGGAAAATCGACGATCTCGCGGTTGCTTTATCGTTTCTACGATATTCAGGAAGGCGCCGTCACCATCGACGGGCAGGACATTCGCGACGTGACGCAAAAGAGCCTGCGCTCGATGATCGGCATGGTGCCGCAGGATACCGTGCTGTTCAACGATACGCTCGCCTACAACATCCGTTACGGACGCCCTTCGGCAACGACCGAGGAGGTCACGGCAGCGGCGGATGCGGCCCAGATCAGCGCCTTCATCAGCAAACTGCCGGAGGGTTACGCCACCATGGTTGGCGAACGGGGCTTGAAACTTTCCGGCGGCGAAAAGCAGCGCGTGGCGATTGCCCGAACCATTCTGAAAGCGCCGCCGATCCTCATTCTCGATGAAGCGACCTCTGCGCTGGACACCCACACGGAACAGGAAATCCAGAGCGCGCTTGATATCGTTTCGAAAAACCGCACGACGCTGGTCATCGCCCACCGCCTCTCCACCGTCATCAGCGCTGATGAAATCATCGTGCTGAAGGAAGGTTTGATCGCCGAGCGCGGAACCCACGCCTCGCTGATGGCACAGAACGGGCTTTATGCCTCGATGTGGAGCCGCCAGCGCGAAGCCATCCGGGCAGAGGAAATGCTGCGCCATGTTCGCGAAACCGACGATCTTGGCGTTGTTGACCGCGGCGAACCCGCGCATTGACGGGCATAAACCCCTGACAACAGGGCGGCACACCAACCGGACCATTGCCGGGCGGGGAGTTTGGCTGTAACCAGCTAAGCGAACTTTGTCGCATGCCCGTATGGATGATGTCGTATCACGACCATATAAAGACGCGGCAGGCGGAAACCGGAGCAAGGAAACTTATGAATCTGTTCGACACCATTCGCAACACCATCGTACCGATCCACAAGGAAGGCTACGTCTTCGTGGCCGCCTTCTTCGTGGCATCGCTGGTGCTCGGCTGGATATCCGAACCGCTGTTCTGGGTCGGTCTGGTGCTGACGGCCTGGTGCGCCTACTTCTTCCGCGACCCCGAGCGCGTGACGCCGCAGGATGACGACCTGATCATCAGCCCTGCCGATGGCAAGGTGTCCGCCATCCAGACCGTCGTTCCGCCGCTGGAGCTGGAACTCGGCAAGGAGCCGATGGTGCGCATTTCGGTGTTCATGAACGTGTTCAACTGCCATGTGAACCGCGCGCCCGTGCGCGGTCGTATCGTCAATGTCGCCTACCGCCCCGGCCTCTTCCTCAATGCGGAAGTGGACAAGGCCTCAGAAGACAATGAGCGCAACGGCCTCGTCATCGAGACAGCGCATGGCAAGGTTGGCGTGGTGCAGATTGCCGGCATGGTCGCCCGCCGTATCGTCTGCTGGGTCAAGCCGAATGAACCAGTTGATGCCGGCGAGCGTTTCGGTCTTATCCGTTTCGGTTCGCGCCTCGATATCTTCCTTCCCGAAGGTTTTCAGCCGCGCGTTTCGGTGGGCCAGACGGCAATTGCCGGCGAAACGGTTCTGGCCGAGTTCGGCTCCGCCAAGGGTCCGGTCCTTAGCCGTCGCGGCTGACGAAAACAGGAAGGGCATGCGCCATGGAAACGCCGATCTCGGAGCCGCAACAGAACGGAAAACATGAGGGCCGCAACGACAGCGGCCGTGGGCCGCGCCTGAGGGAAATTCCCTTTCGCCTCGTGATACCCAACCTCATCACCGTTCTGGCCATCTGCGCGGGCCTGAGCGGCGTGCGCCTCGCCATTGAAGGTCGGTTCGAGCTGGCCGTGGGCATGGTGCTCCTTGCCGCCTTCCTCGACGGCATCGACGGGCGCATCGCCCGGATGATGAAGGCGACATCCAAATTCGGCGAACAGATGGATAGTCTGGCCGACATCGTCAATTTCGGCGTCGCCCCTGCCCTCGTCGTCTATATCTATATGCTCGATCAGGCGCGTTCGATAGGCTGGATCGCCGCCCTCATCTACGTGATTGCCGCAGGCCTTCGTCTGGCGCGCTTCAACGTCATGATCGAGCGCCCGGTGAAGGCGCCGTGGCAGAACGAATTTTTCGTGGGCGTTCCGGCCCCGATGGGCGCCATGCTGGTGCTTCTGCCTGTTTATCTCGGCTTCCTTGGTGTCGAGCCGGGCAAGCCCTTTGCCTATATCGCCGCCGCCTACACCGTGTTGATCGGTTATCTTCTCATCAGCCGCCTGCCGGTCTGGTCGGGGAAGTCAGGTACCAGCCGCATTCGCCGCGATCTGGTGCTGCCGATGATCCTCGTCGTCGTGCTTTACGTCGCGATGCTGATGAGCTTCACCTGGGAGGTACTGGTTCTAACGGTTGCTGCCTATCTCGTGTTCATCCCCATCAGCGCCCGCCTCTGGCACCGCCGTTATGGCACGCTGACGATTGAGGAAGACGCGCATGACGATGCCAATGGCGGCAACGGCCTCGATCGCGGTATTTGAAACCGCAGGTATTATTTTTCTCCCACGAACCGTCGTTTGATGTGACACAAAATGTCGCAGCCCGAAAAGCGGGCTTCGCTTTCTTTCGCCTCGAATCCGTCAAGATTACCCCCGAAAGAAGTAGCTCACACGCATCGAAACGGCGATTGACGTGAATTGTGGAGAAAGAGAAATGACGAACGAGACGAAGGCACAGCCGCAGGCGAAGCCCGACCTCAACAGCCACTACCGACCGCTCGGACTGAAGGCCGTTGCGGCCGCAGCCCTGATGCTGAAGCGCAAGCCCGCCGCCAAAACCGCTTGAAAAAATTCGCTTTTCTTGAAAGCACAGCATCCAAGGCCTCGCAGACTTTGCGATGGTAACGGTCAATGCGAAAAAACATCCGGATAAATGTGCGGCGCTAATATTAGCGCCGTCTCCGTTTGTACGGCCCCCATCGAGAACCGCGTAACCGGCCTGTTTTATAAAACTTCCCGATCTGTAACGAAGCTGCAACCAAAACGAAGTAAAGTATTCGACTTCCACGGGACGACTGTACGGATAGTCTCGCATCGACTACTGAGCATCAAAAAAATTTCTACTTTAGCGATTCTTCCTGCTACAGCGAATAAGGCCGATTTTCGATGCCGTTGACAGGCGGTATCGGACCAATTCGGATGTTGCGGGAAAACCAACGAAGACGGGCCATGGGGGGCTTCATACGGCATGCAGGATAAAATCCTTCTGATTGAAGATTCCGTTGCTCTTTCCATGCTGCTGAAGTCGCGGCTTTCGGAGGAAACGCCAGCCGAAGTGATCCATTGTGACAGCATGGCGCAGGCCGATATTCTGCTGCGCGCCCATGATTTCACGCTGGCACTCACCGGTCTCAATCTGCCCGATGCGCCGAAGGGTGAAATTCTCGCACTTCTTGCCGACCACAAGGTGCCGGCGATCGTCTTCACCGCCACGGTGGATGAGGAGGCGCGCAAGCGCTACGCCGAAAAGAAGATCATCGACTACATCGTCAAGGATGGCCATCGCACCGTTGATGCCGTGGTGAAAACGGTCGACCGGATTTTGACCAACAGACTGTTTTCCGTGCTGGTAGTGGATGACGTGCGGACGGCGCGTTCCGGCCTCGTGGAAATCCTCGAACGGCAGAATTTCAGGGTCAGCGAAGCCCATTCGGGCAAGCAGGCGCTGGAAATCCTGTCGCAGGATCCATCGATTCAGCTCGTCATCACCGATTACCATATGCCTGACATGGACGGCTACGAGCTGACGCGCCGCATCCGCGACAGCCGTTCCTCGGAAGACCTGCGGGTCATCGGCATCTCGTCCTCCACGGACCGGCTGCTTTCGGCAAGCTTCCTCAAGGCCGGGGCATCGGATTTCGTCTACCGTCCCTTCGTGCCGGAAGAATTGCAGTGCCGCATCGACAACAATATCGAAACGCTGAAACAGCTGAAACGGCTGCGTGAACTGGCAGAGCGGGATCATCTGACCGGTCTGCCGAACCGCCGCTCCTTCTTCGAGCGTACGCGGGCACTGATGGACGTCATCAACGACAATGACGAGAACGGCGCAGTCGCCATTCTCGACATCGACCATTTCAAGAAGATCAACGACACGCTGGGGCATGATGCCGGCGACAGGGCGCTGAAGAAGCTTGCCGAACTGCTGCACGACATGTGCCATGAGCAGCGCCACATTCCCGCGCGCCTTGGCGGCGAGGAATTCGCCGTGTTCCTGCGTGGGCTCAATGCGCATGCCGCCTATCAATTCTGCGAAGAGCTGCGCGGCGCCGTCGAAAAGAACGGCCGCCAGCTGAGCGGCAGCAGCCTGGCGCTGACGATTTCGCTCGGCGTCGTGGAAATCGAAAAGGGCGAACCCTTCGACAATCAGCTCAATGCCGCAGACCAGCTGCTCTACCTCGCCAAGGCGAACGGCCGCAACCGCGTCTATTCCGACATCATGATCCAGGAAGGCCTGCAGAAAATCGGGCGAAACGGGTAAGACGGCGCAGGATGGGCAACTGTGGAGTGACCGGGTCGATCCGCGATGACCAGCCTCAAATGCCAGCAAGCACATCAGAACAATGACATCTGGCCATCATCCTTAGGTAGCCTGATTTTCGCGAGCGGCGCGCTTTCCGGCACCGGCTCGATAAGGTCAGCGCCGACATTGGTGACCTTGTTGACCTTGTCCGATACCGGGATCATCTCGAAAAAATCATCCTGAACCGGGCGCATCAGGTCGGCCACCTCACGAGGTTCCTGCGTCTTGCAATCCAGCCAGCGGCTGAAATCCTCCGGCGCGATTACCACCGGCATACGGTCGTGAATGCGGCCGATCGCGGCGTTGGCAGCGGTGGTTAGGATTGCGCCGGTATCGACCTCGGACCCGTCAGCGGAAGACCACGTCTCCATGAGGCCGGCAAAGGCGACGATGCCGCCGTTCTTCGGGCGGATGAAATAGGGCTGCGGCTTGCCGCCCTCCTCCTTCGGCGCGCGGCGCCATTCGTAAAAGCCGGTGGCAGGCACCAGCACGCGGCGATGGCGCATGGCGGCGCGAAAGGATGCCTTGCCGATGGCCGTTTCCGAACGCGCATTGATGAGCAGGGGGAAATCCTTCGGGTCCTTGACCCAGCCGGGCAGAAAACCCCAGCGTACCAGCATGGCCCGACGGTTGGGCAGGTTACTGCCGCGCTCCTGCCGTTCACCCTCCTGCACGATCAGGATCGGCTGTGTGGGCGCGATGTTGAAACGGGCGGGAAAATCTTCAAGGCCGATCAGGTCAAGATAATCGGCAATCTCTTCCGGTGTCGCTTTGAGCACGAAACGTCCGCACATTGTCTGCTCCTCAGGCCCGGGGACCGAATAAAATGATAGCCGTGCCCGCGAGGCAGACCGCACCGCCAGCGATATCCCATCTATCCGGTACTTGCCCCTCAACACCCCAGAGCCAGAGAAGCGATGCGGCAATGTAAATCCCGCCATAGGCGGCATAGGCCCTGCCCGCGGTCTCGGTCGGCACCAGCGTCAAAGCCCAGGCGAAAGCGGCGAGCGCCAGCATGCCTGGCAGCAATATCCAGCCCGTCTTGCCAAGCTTCAGCCAGGCCCAGAAGGAAAAGCAACCGGCGATTTCCGCAACAGCCGCCAGGGCATAAATAAGATAGACCTTCATTCCACCGTCTTCTGCGTGCACAATCGATCCGATTCCCGAATATACCATCGGTATTCCCGGACCAATATAGACAGGCCCAAGACGGCTGAAACAAGCGAAACCATTCATGACCCTTCGTATCAAGCCCCGCCCCGCCTCCTCCGCCATCGTCCGGAATGGAGATCGGCTTCTGCTCGTGCGCCGTATAAATCCGCCGTCGAAAGACATGTTCGCATTTCCGGGCGGGCGCGGCGAAGAGGGTGAAACGCCAGCCGAGACGGCGCTGCGCGAACTTCAGGAGGAAACCGGTATCGTCGCGCGTAAACCGCAGCTGTTTGCGACCTATGACCTGCCGTCGCGCGACCCCGAAGGTGCGCTGACGAGCCACTATTTCCTCTCCGTCTTTACCGTGGAAACGGACGCGGACCCGGCGGTGACGGCGGCCGACGACGCGGCGGATGCAGGCTGGTTCACATTGTCGGAAATCCGCCGGTTGCCGGCACCGGAAAGCGTCGTCGAATGCGCCGAGCGGCTGCTTGCATGATTGCCAGCCAGGCAGAATCGCTATTATCTAGAGGATGTCGCGCAACACTGTGCAGCAGTTTTGCGATAACGACATGATATAGACCTAAAGCTGACGGGGCGGTCTGAAAGACCGCGATGGCTTTAGGACCAATCCGCCCGCCGGGTGTTCACGAGTATGTGTGGGGCAGAATAAAATTTTGATACGGCCAACCATTTTCCTGTCTTTTTTCCTGACCATGCTTGTACCCGCCGGGCAAGACGGCGTCGCTCATGCGCAGCCTTCGAAGGCTGCTTCCAGTGAGGTTCGCCCGCCGGAAGCACAACCGCCCAAACCCGCTCCCTATGACGACAGGCTGGCACGGCTGTCGGAGATATTGGGGGCGGTGCAATATCTGAGAACCCTGTGCCCTTCCTCCGGTCCGGAGGACTGGCGCAAATCGATGAGCGATCTTCTGGCGGCCGATACGGCCAACGAACCTGAAAGGCGCCAGCGCATGACGGCTGCATTCAACCGTGGATATCGTTCCTTTGCGGCCATCCACAGCAGTTGCACACGCGCCGCCGTCATGGCAGAAGAGGGCTACCGTAACGAAGGGGCAACACTCGCCCAGGAAATTGCGTCCAGGTTCGGAAATTAGCGGATTGTTAACCTCTTTTCGCCGCAGCCCGTGCCGTTTTGATAAAAGGCTGCTAGTGTTGTTAACAGGATGGTAAGGACTTGCCCGCCCTGTCGAGGATGAAAAATGCAGACGAGCCGTAACGAAATCGACGACATGATCGTGCATGAAAAGATGCAGGTCGCTCTGGAACACCAGAACGAGGCATGGGCTGACGGCATGGCCGACGGCATCGAGCCGGAGATCATCGCCGATGCCGCAATCGCTCTGGCCATGCGCGAAACCATCCGTATGCACGGCGAAGCCGGTGCTGAAGCAATGCTGGAATCGCTGCGCCAGCGCATGCTTGAAGGCGAATTTTCCCCGCAGCGCGTGATACAGTAAAGTCGGGGTCTGTCATGTCTTGCCTGAGCAAGGGGCTTTTGCGCTCTTCCGCCATGCTGTCCATCTTGGCTGCCTTGACCGCCGGGTCCATTGGCTTGCCCAGCCGCGCCTTTGCGCTTTCCGAGCTGAAACCCGCACAAAATACCGAAGGCGAGCCGCAAGCCCAAAGTGGCGAACAGCCGCAACGGCCCCAGGCTCCTGAGCCCGACGAGATCGAAGGTGATTCGGACGGCATTCCCCTTCCCGACCCTCTGGTCGACCGTTCCGCCGGTCAATCGGCCCAGCAACCGGCCAAGCCGGGCAACACGCCGGAAATGTCGGTCGTGATCGAGCATGATATTTCAAAGGCGCCGGAAGCTGTGCGCAAGCTTCGCCAGCAGATCATCGACGCCGCCTCTTCGGGCGATATCGAAAAACTGCGGCCTTTCATCGCCGCCAGCGACAAGCAGTTCCGTATCGACGGCAATGACAGCGACGACCCGATCGCAGCGCTGAAAAGCTACTCTGGCGACCCCGACGGTCTGGAAGTGCTGGCGATCATCATCGATCTGCTTTCCACGGGTTATGCCCATGTCGACGCCGGCACCCCGGATGAAGCCTATGTTTTCCCCTATTTCTCCGGAAAGCCGCTGAATACGCTGACCGCGCCGGAAAAGGTCGAGCTGCTGCGCATCATCACGGCGGGCGATCTGGCTGATATGCAGGAATACGGTAATTACAGCTTTTACCGCATCGGCATATCGCCCGATGGCAAGTGGAAGTTCTTCACCGCCGGCGATTGATCGCGCGGCGGTGCTTGCCGTTCTTTTGCAAAAATCCTAACTGTGCGGCATGAGCAATTCAGCAGAAGCGCGTCGCGGTTCTGCAAAGGAAACTGCGCGAAAACAAAAAGAGAGCATTTCTGCAGATTGCCTCGGGCAGCCCTCAGCGACCCTGGCCGGAAATGCTTTCAATGAACCGAACGGTGATGCCATGCCTTCCGCCTTTCTTGCCGACCGCCGCCTGATCAGAGTTTCCGGCACGGGTGCCGAAGAGTTTCTGAACAATCTGATCACGGCCGATGTTGAAAACCTGCCGCAAGGCGAGGCGCGCGCCTCGGCACTTCTGACGCCGCAGGGCAAGATCCTGTTCGATTTCCTGATCGCGCGCGATGGGCCGGATTATCTGATCGAGTCGGGCGCTGCCGAACAGGATGCGTTGCTGCGCCGCCTGACCATGTACAAGCTGCGCGCGCCCGTCGATCTCAAGGCCGAACCGATAGAAGGCGTCAGCGTTTTCTGGAGCGACAGCGTGCCGGAGGCGGGCGCGAAGGACGGCCGTTTCGCCAAGGCCGGCATCAATCTGTTCCGCGTGCCGGGTGCTTCGGCCTCGGGCGACATAACGGCATATGATGCCCTGCGCATTGAGTACGGAATTGCCGAATCCGGCCGGGATTACGCGTTGCAGGATGCTTTTCCGCATGATGTGCTGATGGATGTGAATGACGGCGTCTCGTTCAAAAAGGGTTGCTTCGTCGGTCAGGAAGTCGTCTCGCGCATGAAACATCGCGGCACGGCAAGAAGGCGGGTCGTCACCGTTTCGGCTGAAAGCGCGCTTCCCGCAACCGGAACCGAAATCACCGCCAATGGGAAACCGGTCGGGGCGCTTGGAACCGTTTGCGGCAACACGGGACTTGCCATCGTGCGGACAGACCGCGTTGCCGATGCGCTCGCCTCCGCCACGCCGCTCATTGCCGAGAATGTTCCCGTTACTGTAGCCTTGCCGGCCTGGAGCGGCATCTCCTTCCCCGTCGTCGATCCTGCGGTACAGGCGGAGGAATAGGCGTGGCGCCCGCTAAAAGTCCGCGAGCCTGGCAGCGCATGCTTTCTGGACGGCGGCTCGACCTGCTCGACCCCTCACCGCTCGACGTAGAAATCGCCGATATCGCCCATGGTCTTGCCCGCGTCGCCCGCTGGAACGGCCAGACGCGCGGCGATCATGCCTTCTCCGTCGCCCAGCATAGCCTCATCGTCGAAAACATTTTCTGCCGCATATGTGCGAATGCGACGCCCGACGATATGCAGATGGCGCTTTTGCACGACGCCCCGGAATATGTCATCGGCGACATGATATCGCCGTTCAAATCCGTGGTCGGCGGCGGTTATAAAACCGTGGAGAAAAGGCTGGAAGCGGCCGTGCATCTGCGCTTTGGCCTGCCGCCGCATGCCTCGCGCGAATTGAAGGACCGCATCAAGAAAGCCGATACGGTTGCCGCCTTTTTCGAGGCGACGGAGCTTGCCGGTTTTTCCATTGCCGAGGCACAGAAATTCTTCGGCCTGCCGCGCGGCATCACCCGCGATATGTTCGACATTATCCCGCTTCCCTCGACCGAGGCGCAGAAGCGGTTCGTTGAACGCTTCGAGGCGATCGAGGCGATGCGCGTGGTCAAAACCGGCAACGCGGCTGGAGGGGTTAAATGACTTCGATCGTCGTATCGCCGTTGTCGCGGATCGCGGAAATGGCCGTGAAGCACAAAGCCCGTGAAATGGTGACGCTGATAGCAAAGGAGCAGACCTTTCACCGCCCGGCGGTGATCTCAGCCGAAAGGCACCTGACCCTTGCGATGAACGACATCAGCTTCAAGGGCACCGGCGATCTCATCGCGCCTGACGATGCGCATGTGCTGCGGCTGATCGATTTCGCCCGCGAATGGGACCAGTCCGCACCGCTTCTCATCCATTGCTGGATGGGCGTGTCGCGCTCTCCTGCCGCAGCCGTCATTGCAGCACTCAGCCTTTATCCGGATCAGGACGAGATGGCGCTTGCGCTCAGCCTGCGCACCGCCTCACCTTACGCCACCCCCAATGCCCGCATCATCGCAATCGGGGACCGGTTGCTTGGGCGGGATGGCAGGCTGGTGGCGGCAATCAAGACGATCGGCAGGGGCGCGGATACGGACGGCAACGTACCCTTCGTGCTGCCTCTCTCCAACTGACGGCTCCGTTTTTGGCGGAACCCCTGCGGCATCCAGTCGTTACCAAAGTAGAACAGCAATAAGAATCACGGGATAATTCATGGAACAACAGGCAACGGATATCATCGTCGCATCGCAGGCAGCGGTACGGCAGGCGAGCACGCTGGCGGTGCAATATTCCTTTTCGATCATCGGTGCGCTTCTGCTTCTGATCATCGGCTGGCTGGCCGCGACTTTCCTGCAGCGCTGGGCTTTTCAGGGTCTGTCCCGCATCCGCGGCTTCGATGCGACGCTTGCCGGTTTCTTTGCGGGTGCCATCCGTTACGTGGTGCTTATTCTGGTGCTGGTCATGGTGCTTGGCCAGTTTGGTGTACAGACGGCCTCCATTCTTGCGGCACTCGGCGCTGCCGGCCTCGCCATCGGCCTGGCGCTTCAGGGCACATTGCAGAACATCGCCGCCGGCATCATGCTTCTGGTGCTGCGTCCCTTCCGGGTTGGCGAATATATCGAGACTGGCGCCGTGAGCGGCACGGTGATCGAAATCGGCCTGTTTGCGACCGAGCTTAAAACCAGCGATGGGCTTTACCGCCTTGCGCCAAACTCCACCCTGTGGAACGTGCCGATCACCAATTACAGCCGCTTTCCCTCACGCCGCCACGAATTGAGCCTGACGGTTAAGAGCGACGAGGATCTGGCTGCGGCGCAGGACATGCTGATGCGTGTGGTGCGCTCGGAAAGCCGGGTACTTCTGGACCCCGCACCCGTTACCTTCGTGGATTCGGTCAGCGCCGACAGCGCCACCGTGAAATTGCGCTACTGGGCGCGCAGCGACAACTACTTCGCAACCACGCGCGACGTGACGAAGGCAATGAAGCTCGCTTTCGATGAGCGCAAGGCGGAATTAACCGCACAAACCGCGTGAATTGAGAGCGTCCCAGCCGCTCCCTTCTCCATACAACTTTTTCCCATATGAAAGCCGGCCCTGAGCCGGCTTTCACCATTTTTCGCGCAAGGGTGGCGGCAGGCGCTCTTGCGTCTGGCGAAGGACGTGTTTATACGCCCTATGCGTAATGTTATTACATAACTTACCCTTCGATTTATAACCACATAAGGGCCAGAAGAATGCAAAAAACCATCACCCGCGTCACCGGCGCGCTTGCAATCGGTTCCATGCTGCTGATGACAGCCCCGGCACTGGCGGCCGGAAAAGACAAGACGTCCACCGCGCATAGTCACAGCCACGATCACAGCCATGGCCAGACCGAAGCCGAGAAACAGATCTACAAGGGTTACTTCGAGGATGCGCATGTGAAGCCACGCATGCTTTCAGACTGGGAAGGTGACTGGCAGTCAGTCTATCCCTATCTGCTGAATGGTTCTCTCGATGGGATCATGGCGGAGAAGGCAGCCCACGGCGACAAGACAGCAGCCGAATATCGTGCCTATTACGAAATTGGCTACAAAACGGATGTCAATCGCATCACCATCAAGGGCGACAACGTAGCGTTTTATAAGGAAGGCAAACCAACGCAAGGCACTTATGTCAGCGACGGCCAGGAAATCCTGACCTACAAGAAGGGTAATCGCGGCGTGCGGTACATCTTCAAAAAGACCGGCGGCGATGCGGATGCACCGCAATTCATCCAGTTCAGCGATCACACCATCGCGCCTAAAAAAGCCGGCCATTACCACCTCTACTGGGGCAATGACCGCAAGGCCCTTCTGGACGAGGTGACCAATTGGCCAACCTATTATCCGTTCCAGATGGATGGCCCTGAGATCGTCGAGGAAATGGCGGCGCATTAAGACCGCACTCTTCCTGGTTTTCCGCAGCCTGTGGCCAAACCTTGAATTGTCACGATTTCGCCTTCCCCCCAGTGGGGAGAAGGCAACCAATGCGAGTTGATACGGCCCTTTCCCCGCTCACTGCCCCATGGTCGAGCGATGCGCCCAACCTGTCATGCGCTTTTCGAGCCAGGCCATGATCGCATACATGACGATACCTTCCACGGCGAGCATCAACAGACCGGCAAAGACCAGTGGCACGTTGAACTGGCTTTGCGCCGAACTCATCATATTACCGAGGCCATAATTGGAGGCGACGGTTTCCGATACGACCGAGCCGACGAAGGCGAGCGTGATGGCGATTTTCAGCGAGCCGAAGAAGTAAGGCATGGAGCGCGGAATGCCGACCTTCAGCATGATATCCATCTTCCTGGCGCCAAGTGCGCGCAGCACGTCCTCCGTTTCCGGCTCGATGGTGGCCAGACCGGTCGCGACGTTGACGACGATGGGGAAGAAGGAAATCAGGAACGCAGTCAGAACCGCAGGAACAGTGCCGATGCCGAACCAGATGACGAGGATCGGCACCAGCGCCACTTTGGGGATGGCGTTAAAACCGATCATCAGCGGATAAAGCCCGGCATAGATGGTTTTCGACCAGCCGATAAAGAGGCCGATGGCGAGACCCGCCGCGACGGCGATCGCAAAACCGAGCGTGGTGGTATAGAGCGTCTGCAGTGAGTTCTTCCAGATCGGCGACCAATATTGCACGATGGCCTGCCCCACACGCACGGGCGATGGCAGAATGGTTGGCGGCATTTTCAGCGCGTAGACCAGCAATTCCCACATTGCAAACAGCGCCAGCGTATAGAGCCAGGGGGCGGCCTTCACCCAGTTGACCCGGGCGATCAGCGGTTTCGACGGCGCGGTTGCCATGCTGCTTTCCACAAACGCACTCATGCCGCGACCCTCGCCTGCGCTATCTCGCCATGCAGTTCCTGCACCATGTCGTTGAAACCCTTGTCATACATGATATCCAGCTGGCGCGGTCGCGCAAAAGGCACGCGGTGTTCCGCCAGCACGCGGCCCGGCCTTGCGCTCATCACGAAAATCTTGTCGGCGAGAAAGGTCGCTTCGCGCAGATCGTGCGTCACCAAAATGATGGTAACCCGCTGCGCCGTATGCAGATCACGAATGACGCACCACAGTTCCTCACGGGTAAAGGCGTCGAGCGCGCCGAAGGGCTCATCCAGCATGAGAAGGTCCGGCTCGTGGATCAATGCGCGGCAGAGATTGGCGCGTTGCTGCATGCCGCCGGAAAGCTGCCAGGGGAATTTCGAGCCGAAGCCTTTGAGGCCGACGATTTCCAGCAGGCGTTCGGCTTTGGCGACATATTCGGCCTTATGCGCGCGCAGACGCCGGCGGTGTTTCTCGACGATCTCCAGCGGCAGCAGGATATTTTCGAGCGTCGTGCGCCAGGGCAGCATCGTCGGGTTCTGAAATGCCATTCCGACAATGGACACCGGTTCCGTGACCTGCCGACCGGCAACGATGACATTGCCCTTTTGCGGAATGTGCAGCCCCGTTACCAGCTTCATCAGGGTCGACTTGCCGCAGCCCGACGGGCCGACGACAGCAGCGAATTCCCCCTTGTCGACCGTCAGGTTGAGGCCGGATATAGCCAGCGTTCCGGCCGCCCCGCCGTAACGCATGTCGACATTGTCTATTTCCACGAGATGTGACATCGCAGTCCCCTTTTCAGCCCCCCATGCTATTTAAAAATTGCAAACCGCCCGGACCGGCAAGCGATCCGCGCGGTCGCCGTGACATCAATCAGGGAAGCATGCGCTCTTCCTTGGGCGGCAGGTAAGCCGCGTCGAAGACCTGCTCTGCCTTGACGTTACCTTTCAGACCCATGGAAACTTTCAGGGTCTCGAGGGAGGCAGTAAGCCGGGCCGGATCGACGCCGCCCATGCCATTTTCCACCACATAGGGCGTCTTGATGTTCATGCTGTTGGCCATGTTGAGGCGTTCCAGCTCAATCGCGCTGTCAAGCGTCTCGTTACGCTTGAGCACGGCCGCCACACCCTCTTCAGGGGTCTTGAGGGAATCGGCGAAGCCCTTGGCCAACGCCTTGAGGAAACCCTTGACGGCATCAGGGTTTTTCTCAGCAAAATCAGTGTTTACCAGCACGGCATTACCATAAAGATTCAAGCCATGCTCGGCCATCAGGATGGTCGAGATATCGTCATCGGCAATGCCCTGTTTTTTCAGGTTGAGGATCACCGAAAAGGCAAAACCGAAGACGCCGTCGACATCACCCTTGGCGAGCATCGGCTCACGCACCGGAAAGCCAATCGATTCGATCTTGATTTTGCTGTCGTCCAGCCCCGCGACCTGCTTGAAGGCTGGCCATTGCGCAAAAGCGCCATCCGGCGGCGGCGCGCCGAGCTTCTTGCCTTCCAGCGACTTCGGGTCGCCAGTGACACCAAGCGACTTGCGGCCGACGACGGCAAATGTCGGGCGTTCATAGACCATGTAAACGGCCTTGACCTTCTGGCTCGGATCCTCATCGAGGAACTTAATCACCGAATTGATGTCGCCGAAACCCATCTGGTAAGCGCCGGTTGCCACGCGCGGAATAGCCTCCACCGAGCCGTTACCGCTGTCGATCGTCACGTCGAGGCCTTCGGCCTTGAAGTATCCCTTGTCCAACGCCAGCAGGAAACCTGCTGCAGGTCCCTCGAATTTCCAGTCGAGCGTGAATTTCACCGGCGTTTCGGCATGGGCGCTCGTTACCGGCAGCGACAGCCCGGCAGCGGCACCGACTGCAGCAATGGCCAGAGCTCTCGACAACAACCTACGCGTTAATATCATCTGTTCCCCCTGATGGTTATGGTTGGATTGGTTGCATAAGACCCAATTCCAGCCATCAAGGCAAGATAAAATTGCATACAAAATAGCCGTTATTTTGTATGCTTATTTTAAAGGCATTCTTGGTCAACCGGCAGGCAAAAAGCCCGATTTTTGCCCATCCCCGCATGCAACGAAGCGACAGTAATATCGTTCACGCAGCGAACACAGCGTTCTCACTTGCCGGGGTTGCGGATCAGGCGCAGCGTGGGACAAATAGGGCCACAAACAGCAGGCAAAACGGCGGGGACGGCACGATGAATTCTGCACTGGGCATACACCACATCACGATGATCACCCGGAAGGTGCAGGCGAATGTCGATTTTTACGCCGGCTTTCTGGGCTTAAGGCTTGTCAAACGCACTGCCGGTTTTGAAGATGCCATGCAGCTTCACCTGCTTTACGGCGACGGAAACGCCTCGCCCGGCTCGCTTTTGACCTTCCTCGTCTGGGAAGACGGTGGGCAGGGCCGCGTGGGTTATGGCCAGACGCTGGAAGTTTCACTGGCGATCGACCCTGCCAGCATTGGTTTCTGGCTGACGCGCGCGCTGAAATTCGGCATCCGCGCGGAGGGCCCATCCGACGAATTCGGAACCCCTGTCATCCGGTTGAAAGACCCTGACGGCCTGATCGTCAAGCTGGTCGGCACGAACGCCTTCGCCGACGCCACTCCGCATGTGACAAACGACATCCCGGCAGAAGACGCCATTCGCCGGATTTATGGTGCGACGATGCTGAGCGAGGTGCCGGAAGAAACCGTGGCGTTCCTTACAAGATATTTCGGATACCGGCAGGAAAGCCAGACAGGCGCGATCCGCCGGCTCGTATCGCAAAGCGGCGACATCATCGACGTGCGCGACGCGACCGGCTTCTGGTCCAGCGCCCCGGGCACCGGCACTGTTGACCACATCGCTTTCCGCGCGAAGGATCTGGAAGAGTTGAACGCGGTTCTGGCCGAGCTGAAATCGCTGAATTCCAGCACCACGAATGCCCACGACCGGAAATATTTCCACTCGCTTTATGTCCGCGAACCGGGCGGCGTGCTGATTGAAATGGCGACCGACGCTCCCGGCATGACCGTGGACGAACCGCTGGAGGCACTCGGCGAAAATTTGTTCATCCCGCCACTCTTCATGAAGGACGAAGCGGATGTGCGCGTTGCGCTGCCGCAATTTTCGATGCCGGGCGAAGAACGTATCGTCTATCGCGACCTGCCCTTCGTGCACCGCTTCTATACGCCCGAAAAGCCGGATGGCAGCACCATCATCCTGCTGCACGGTTCCGGCGGCAGTGAAACCAGCCTGATGCCGCTGGCGCACCGCGCTGCTCCGGGCGCCACGCTTCTCGGCGTCCGTGGCCGCAGCACGGAGGAAGACATCGCCCGCTGGTTCCGGCGTCTGCCCGATTTCAGCTTCGACCAGAAGGATATCGTCTCGGAAGCGGAAGCCTTTGCCGCCTTCATTGACGGCGCCATTCGGTCCTATGGTCTGGATCGCTCTAAGCTGCGCTTCATCGGCCATTCCAACGGCGCAAATTTCTATGCGGCCTTCGCGGCACTCTACCCGGAGCTTGCCGGGGATGCGCTGCTTTATCGCCCGTTGCCGATTCTCGATAGATGGCCGGAAAGTGATCTTACCGGACGCAACTTCCTGCTCGTAGCCGGAGAACGCGACAAATATCGCGACAGAGCGGCAGATGTGCAAGGCAGGCTTGTGGCCGGCGGCGCGCGGGCAGAAGTGCAAATGATCGATGACGGTCACGATCTTGGGTTTGCCGATATCGAAGCGGCACGGCACTGGCTTGCGGCGTGACATCTGACAATACTGCGTTGCCTCGTGGTTTAGTCTCCCCCGCCGGCCAGAAAGCCACGGCAGCGGTATAAGGGGCAAAGGCCGTGAGATTGGGCAACGTTTTCCCCTCATCCGACCCTTCGGGACACCGTCTCCCCGGCGGGCAGAAGAAACAAACGGCAACCTCCCGCATCCCTCAACCAAGCCTTGCATAAATTCGCCAAAACGGCTTTAAAAACAGCTTAGTAATTGGAGAGTCTGTTTGGAAATCCCGTTTCTCATCCTCGCCGTCATCGCAGCCTTCATCTATACGCTGGTCGCAAGCATCCGCAATTCAAGCCGCATCAAGTCGCTGGAGCGTGAGGTTAACGGCCTGAAGCGGCTGATGGCCACCGGGGCGGCCTCTCCTCTTGCCGCACAGGCGGAGGCGGATTCAGCCGCGGAAAACCCGGATTTCAGGGCGGAAGAAGAAAACCGGGCTTTGCCGGAAGAAGAGTTCGTCGAAACGGAATATCCGTCCGAAACCGAAATGGCCGCGGCCATGGCGCCGGCGGAGAACCTTGCCAGCGCGGAAGAGACAAGTGCGCTTTCCACTGAGGCCGCATCCGCGTCAGCCCCGAAGGAAAGCTTCGAAAGTCTGCTGGGCGCACGCTGGGCAGTGTGGGCAGGTGGGCTGGCGCTGGCGCTCGGCGGCATTTTCCTGATCAAATATTCGATCGAGTCTGGGCTCCTGAGCCCGGCCGTGCGGCTTTCGCTCGCCGCCATTTTCGGCCTCGGTCTCGGTCTTGCCGGCGAAGCAATCCGCCGCAGGGCCGTGCCGGGCATCGCTACGACCTATTCCAACGCCATGATACCTGGCGTGCTGACGGCCGCGGGTGCACTGACGCTGTTCGGCGTGGTTTATGCGGCCTACGGCATTTACGACTACATAAGCCCCACCACCGCTTTCATCCTGCTCGGGCTTGTCGCCTTCGCCACTATTGGCCTTTCACTTCTGCACGGGCAGGCGCTCGCCGGTCTTGGCCTTTTGGGTTCGATGCTGACGCCTGCGCTGATTTCCACTGAAACCCCGAATATCTGGGCGCTCTTCGTCTTCCTCACCATATCCTGGCTGGCAACGGCGGCGGCTGCGCGCAGGCAGCGCTGGACCGTGGCTCCCTCGCTTGCCAATGCCGGTCTCGGCCTCTGGGCGCTCGGCTATATCGCCATCGCCGACACGATCAGTGCTGCACCTCCGGTCCTTGCGCTGCTCGTCATGCTTGCGGGTACGATCTTCCTCTGGCCCGGACGCTATTTCGACACAGCACCTGCCGAAACGGGAGAAACCGTAACTTCCGGGCGGCGCGCCGTTCGCGCCATGCGGCTTTTGCTGCGCCCGTCGCTTGCCATCAATCTCACCGTCTCAATGGCCGTGATCCTGCCGGCATTCAGCTTTCTCGTCATCGGCGCCGGCATCGACCTTCATCCGGCCGTGATTGTCTCAGCGCTCATCGCAGGGCTGGCTGCCCTTGGTGCTTCCCGCCGCAACGCGGTCTGGCCCGCCATTATCGCAGCACTTGGCGCGCAGGCTGCGGTCTCGGTGATGTCTCGCTCCGGGCTCGATTTTATCGGCATCATCAACGATACCTCGATTGCGCTGCCGCCGGTGCGAACCGGCTACATGGCTGAAATCGCCATGGCGCTTGGTCTTGGCGCCATTCTTTTGCTCTGCGGTTTTTCCTTCCTGAAACGCAAGGGCGCGGACGATCCGGATTTCGCCCAGCTCTGGGCGGGGATTGCAGCTCTCTTCCCGGTCTGGCTCGGAACCGCGAGCTTCGTCGAATATGGAAATCTCGGTCGTGACTGGCTGCATGCAGCCTATGGCCTCGGCCTCGGTTTCCTGCTGATCTCCGCTGCCGAATGGCTGCACCGACAAAACAACGAGGCCTATCGCAAGCCGCTCAACATCCTCGTGCTTGGCTCCTTTGCCGCATTCGCGCTAAGCCTGCACACGCTGACTGAGGGGCTTACGACAACCATACTGCTTTCCGTCATCGGTTTCGGTTATGTGCTGGCAACCCGACAGCGCAACTGGGATGTGCTGCCCTGGGTTATGGCGGTGGCAAGTGTTGCCGTTCTTGGCCGCATCGCTTGGGAGCCGACCATCGTCGGGCCGCAAAATCTTGGGCTCACGCCGGTCTTCAACGCGCTTCTGCCGGGTTACGGCATTCCGGCGCTGCTAGCTATCGTCTCCGCCTGGATGCTGCGCGACTGGCCGGGCTTCCGGGCAAAGAACTTCCTGCAGGCTATCGCCAGCCTGATGGGCCTGCTGGCGGTCGCAATCCTCATCCGCCATGCGATGAATGGCGGCACACTGGACGAAAGCGTGCCGACGCTTGGCGAACAGTCGATCTATACGCTGCTGACCATCGGTTTTTCAGGCGTACTGATGACGCTCGATTTGAAGAGCCCCAGCCCCGTCTTCCGTTACGGCTCGATGATTGCAGGCGTTATCGCCGTCATCAACGTGCTGGTGATGCATTTCTTCACGCTGAACCCCTATTTCATCGGCGAAAATACCGGCCGCATCCCGTTCCTCAATTTGCTGCTGATCGGTTACCTGCTGCCGGCGCTTGCCTATGGCGGCCTTGCCTATTACGCACGCGGCAAGCGGCCTGCAGCCTATGTCAGCCTGCTGGCCGTGGCGGGTGCCGCACTTGGCTTTGCCTGGGCCACGCTTTCGGTCCGCCGCTTCTGGCAGGGTGAAAACATTGCCAACTGGAAAGGCTTCCTGCAGGGCGAGACCTACAGCTACTCGGTGGTCTGGCTGTTGATCGGCGTATTGCTGCTCATCGTCGGTTCGCGCTTCAATGCCCGCAGCCTGCGTCTGGCATCCGCCGCCTTCGTGCTGATCTCCGTCGCCAAGGCATTCCTGATCGACATGAGCAATCTTGAGGGCGTTCTGCGGGCGCTGTCCTTCATCGGGCTTGGCGCCGTGCTGATCGGTATCGGTCTGTTCTATCAGAAAATCCTCACCCGGCAGCCGAAGACATGATCCCGGCTGAGGCTTTTGCGCCCTATGAGGCGCTTGCGCAGGACCTTATCCCGCATGCCGCCGATGCGGGCGACGGCTCGCACGATCTTGCCCATATCCACCGCGTCTTCCGCAACGCCATGCGCATCCATGCGGGCGAAGGCGGCGATGGCACGGTGCTTGCGGCCAGCGTGCTTTTGCACGATTGCGTGGCGGTGGAGAAGAACTCGCCGCTTCGCGCGCAGGCCTCACGCCTTGCGGCGGAAAAAGCCTCCGGCATTCTGGCCGGGCTTGGCTGGCGTCAGGCCGATATTGACGCCGCCGCGCATGCCATCACCACACATAGTTTTTCCGCCAATATCGAGCCGCAGACGCTGGAGGCAAAGATCCTTCAGGATGCCGACCGGCTGGACGCCATCGGCATGGTGGGAGCGGCGCGCTGCTTTTACATTGCCGGACGCATGGGCTCGGCGCTTTACGACCCGGCCGATCCGCTGGCCAAGGACCGTCCGCTTGATGATCGCGCCTTTGCCATCGACCATTTCGAAACCAAGCTGTTCAAGCTTGCGGATGGTTTCCGCACCGAAACCGGGCGAGAACTGGCAAAGGCCCGCCATGAGCGGCTGAAACAGGTGCTGGGCCTGTTTCTCGACGAAATCTGAGGAGACCTGAATGCGTGTGACCGAACTCAACATCTACCCGCTGAAAAGCGCGCGCGGCATAGTCCTCTCGAAAAGTGATGTTTCGGCGGAAGGCCTGCCCGGCGACCGGCGCGCCATGCTGACCGACCCCTCGGGCCACTTCATCACCCAGCGCGAATTGCCTGATATTGCCACGGTTCTGGCACAGCACGCGGATGGCGGCATGGTGCTTTCGCGGGAAGCAGGTGGCAAGATTTTCGCCAGGCCTTCCGGGCAGCGCATGGATGTGGCCGTGTGGAAATCGATCGTCAGCGCCAATATCGCCGATAGCGAAACCAACGACACATTGTCTGAGTGGCTTGGGCGCGAGGTGAAGCTGGTGTTCTTCGACGACATCGCAAAACGCATCGCGAGCCTCGAATGGACCGGCAACGAAACGCCCGTCACCTTTGCGGACGGTTACCAGATACTCGTCACCACCACCGCTTCACTTGCAGCCCTTAACGACAATATGCGTGCAAATGGCGAGGACGCCGTCGGCATGGAGCGGTTCCGGCCCAATATCGTGCTGGAAACGGACGAGCCGTGGGCGGAGGATCGCTGGGCGGCGATCGAGATCGGCGGCATTCGTTTCGACCTCGTCAAGCCCTGCGCCCGCTGCATCATGACGACACAGGACCAGATCACCGGCTCGCGCGATGTACCTTCCCCCATGAAGGCCATGGGCCGCATCCGCATGTCCGGCGACCGGCGCGTGCCCGGCCCGCTCTTCGGCTGGAATGTCACACCGCGCGGCAAAGGCAGGCTAGCTGTTGGCGATGTGGCAAAGGTAGTCGAGGAACGGCCGGACGGCTGGGCGATCAAGAGGCGTTAAGCTGTCGGGCGATGCATCTCACGATCTCGTATCAAGGCTTCTTCGCACCGACGATCAGGAAAATCGGACGGCGGTCTTCGTGTTTCATCTCCGGCCGCTCCGCCAGCAGGGCGGGATCGGGCCTCGGTTCCGCGAGCCGCGTGATCGCAAAGCCTGAAGTCAGCAGGGCGTTGAGAATGCCTGACACCGTGCGGTGATATTTGACGACATCATCCGCCATCCAGTTGGAATGGCGCACGCCCTCGTTCTGATAGTTATCGAGCGGCCAGTGCAGTATTTCGCCATCTTCGCCGTAGAACCAGTCCTGTTTGTCCAGCGCCGTGAACACGGGGTGCTCGATGGAAAAGACAAAGTCACCGCCGGATTTCAACACGGAGAAAACTCTCGCGAATGCCGCATCGAGGTCGCGGACGTAGTGCAGAGCGAGTGAGCTCAGTACCAGATCGAAGCTTTCCGGCGCAAAATCGATGTCCTCGATCGCGGCGCGGCGATATTCGATGCCGGGGCCGCCGTTTATCTCGGCGGCGCGGCGCAGCATATTTTCCGACAGATCGACCCCGACGACATGCGCCGCGCCCTGCTCTACGGCATGGCGGCAATGCCAGCCAAAACCGCAACCGAGATCAAGAACTGTCTTGTCTTTCAGCGTTGGCAACATGGCGCGCAGCTCATGCCATTCGCCCGCCTGACGCAGACCCTCCAGAGAGCGTGGCATGGCGCTGTAGCGCTCGAAAAACTGCGGGTCGTCGTAAATATTCTGCTTCATCGTTGCCTCACCTTGCCCGATGGCATTTCACCTGAGTGTCTCATCAATCGCACGAATAGTGCCGTCAAGAAAAGTTGCTAGTGGGGCAGCCTTGCAAAAGATAATATTCCTCTCATCAAAGGGGAATTTTGCGGCACAGCGTCCCACGGGGCGAGGTGCTGCATCGGGAGAGTTTCATGTCGCAAGCCACACGCCAAACCATGCCCTGGGCGATCATCGTCGCCGGGTCGCTGATCGCGGTCATGACCTTCGGGCCACGCTCGGCGATGGGCTTTTTCCAGCTACCCATGCTGGCCGATACCGGCTGGGACCGCTCCACCTTCGGACTTGCCATGGCGTTTCAGAACCTGTTCTGGGGTCTAGGCCAGCCATTCTTCGGCGCCATCGCCGATAAATTCGGCACCGGCCGTGTGCTCGTGCTTTCCGGCTTTCTCTATGCGGCTGGCCTCATCTGCATGTCCTTCGGCACGTCGCCCTTCTGGCTGCATTTCGGTGGTGGCGTGCTTGTCGGGCTTGGCATTGCCGCTGGTTCATTCAGCGTCATTCTTTCGGCCTTCGCGCGGCATGTTACGCCGCAGCAACGCTCGCTTGCCTTCGGCATCGGCACCGCGGCGGGATCGGCGGGCATGTTCCTGTTTGCGCCAATCAGCCAGGGCCTGATTTCCACCTATGGCTGGTCGGACAGTCTCGTTTGGCTTGCCGTGATGATGATGCTGGTGCCACTGCTGGCCTATCCGATGCGCGGCAATTCCTCGTCCGGCAGCCAGTCGCAGACGCAATTCAAGCAGACGGCAGGCGAGGCGCTGAGAGAAGCGCTCGGCCACAAGAGCTATCTGCTTTTGACCACCGGCTTTTTCGTCTGCGGTTTTCAGGTGGCCTTCATCACCGCGCATTTTCCGGCCTATCTCGGCGATATCGGCATCGAACCCCGCTATGCGGTCATCGCCATGGCGCTGATCGGCTTCTTTAACATCATCGGATCGCTTGCCGCCGGCGTCATTGCCCAGCGTTACTCGAAACCCTATCTGCTGGCCTATATCTATATCGCCCGCTCAATCGCCGTTACAGCTTTCCTGCTTCTGCCGCAAACGCCGCTTTCGGTCATCATCTTCGCGGCCGTGATGGGCATCCTGTGGCTTTCCACAGTGCCGCCGACCAATGCGTTGGTGGCGATCATGTTCGGCACGCGCCATCTCGGGATGCTGGGTGGCGTCGTATTCCTGTCGCATCAGATCGGCTCGTTCCTCGGTGTCTGGCTCGGCGGCTTCCTTTACGACAAGCTCGGCTCCTACGATCTCGTCTGGTGGCTCGGCGTCGGCATGGGGATTTTTGCGGCCATCGTGCATTGGCCTATTCAGGAACGACCCGCACCTCGGCCAGCAATGGCCTGAGGCTATACCGCCTTATCGAGCGCAGGCAGCACCGCCTTGCGCTCCAGTGCCTTCAACGCCGCCTGCACGAAACCGTCGCGGGCGGCGTTTTCATTGAGGCCGCGTGGATCATAGACATGGCGGTGGAGAAAATGGCCGGTCAGGCGAAAGGCTGCCGCGAGGCTGTTGCGGTCGGCCGCCTTCGACTGACCTTCGCTCAGGAAAGCGGGAAGCGAAAGCATACGCGCCGCATAGGGCGCGCCCGCCGTACTACAGACCGCCCTGCCCGTTTTGGGCGATACATAGATGAGATCGGTGCGCAGGCCCGTTGCCGCGCATTCCGTGAGATCGAGACCGAAACCAAGATCGTTCAGCACCGCCAGCTCGAACCGTACGAACAATTCGCCAGCATCGACCGGATCATGGAGATTGTCGAGAATGACGTCGAGCGCCTGATAGAGATGCGGATGCGGGTCACGCTCCGGCAGAAGCCGCAGCAGCGCGCCCATGGCCTGCACGCCATACACGGCGGTTGCCGTTTCCATCAATTGCGCTGCCCGCAACTGCAAAGGCTCAATGCGGAATTCGCCGAGATGGTCGTCAAGCCGCGCCCGCCAGATCACATCCACCCGGTTTCCCGCCTGCAGCACCGGCTGCATGCTGCGGGAGCGCCCGCCGCGCACCATCCCCAGATGGCGGCCGCGCAAACGGGTCATCACCTCGGCGATGACGCTGGTCTCGCCATGACGCTTTACGCCGAGAATGATTGCCTCGTCCTGCCACTGCATGAAATCTGTCCGAATTCCGATTCAAGCCCGATCATAACCGATCTGACGGCGAAACGTTATTCTTTTACGGTGTCGCGCGCCGCAGCAACGAGCGTCGTCACGAAATCGGCGATTTCGTTTTCACCGAAAGGCTTGCCCAGCAGGGGCGCATGCACGAGATCTTCGGGGAAACCACTCGTGTCGCCATAACCGCTGACGAAACCGAAGGGAATTCCGTGATCGCGCAGGTGGCGGGCAAAATCGTAACTCTTGCCGTCGGAAAGGCTGACGTCGAGAAGCACGCAATCGGCGCCATCCCGCCCTAATGCGTCCTGTGCCTGCGCAAGTGTCGTCGCAATCGTGATGGTTTCAACGCCGATGGACTGGAGAACCGCCTCGACGTCAAGCGCCACCAGATATTCATCTTCAACGATGATGCAGCGTTGTGGCACCATGTTTCTTCTTCTTTCAACGTGAAGGGAACCAGACGGATTTGCGCCGCTGTCGCCAATGTGATTTTCAAGCGCCATGTCGACAGAGTTCGCAAATTACGGACCCAACGTCATTTAAAAAAGACATGCCGAAAAAAGATCAGATGAAGGGTCTTGGCCGCTTTTCATCGTTTTGCCAACCGGCAACATGGCTCAGTCCGGCATCGTCCAGCACCAGACAGCCCTTGTCCGTCCAGCGAATCAGACCGCGATCGACAAGCTTTCTCAAGGTCTTGTTGGTGTGGACGATGGAGAGGCCAAGCGTATCGGCAACATGCTGCTGGGTTACCGGGATCGGCGTTTCACCCTGCACGAGATTAACCGCCTTTGCCTTGCTGTAAAGGAACGCGATGAGGTAGGCAGCACGCTCGATTGCTGTGCGCCGGCCGATGCTGAGCAAGTGGTTGTCGAGCATGCGCTCCTCGCTTGCTGCAATCCACGTCAGGTCATAGGCAAGGGTCGGATGATCGGTGAAGAGGTTGTTGAGTCGCGAGCGCTCGAAGACACACAGTGTCACCGGCGACAGCGCCTCCACTGAATGCTGCATTTCCCCCATGACCGTGCCCTGCAGGCCGACGAGATCGCCTGGCATGACATAATTGAGTATCTGCCGCCTGCCGTCTTCCAGTGTTTTATAACGGAAAGCCCAGCCTTGAAGGACAGTGTAGAGATGGGCGCTGTGCGACCCTTCCATCAAAATGACGGAACCGCTTTCGACCGCCAGTTCCCCTGTCTTGAAACGGGAGACGAAATCCAGTTCGGAAGAGGAAAAGTCCCTGAAATGCGGCAGGTCGCGCAAGGGACAGTGCTGACACGGGGTGGTGGAAATTCCGTTCGGTTTTTTTGGCGACATGAATATCCATCATCGAAAAAAAGGTTGCGCCCAATCGTTTTGGAACAACCCACCCGAATGCATTCGGTTCCCGATAAAAGGTTGAAGATATTCAGAATGTTCGTTGTGTGCCGTTCCGTTTCCGGCCGGCACATCCACATTCCTGTGCCTGTCACAGGAATGTGGGAGGAACCGGATGTGCCTTATCCCCGCGGAAATTCCAGGCCCATTTCGCGGAAACGTTCGGGGTCGTCGCCCCAGTTTTCGCGAACCTTGACGAACAGGAAGAGGTGGACCGGCTGTTCGAGGATTTCAGACAGTTCCTTGCGCGAGGCGGTGGAGATCGCCTTGATCGCGTCGCCGTTCTTGCCGAGAGCGATCTTCTTCTGGCTGTCGCGCTCGACATAGATCACCTGCTCGATGCGCACGGAGCCGTCCTTGCGCTCTTCCCACTTCTCCGTCTCGACATGCGAGGCGTAGGGAAGCTCCTGATGCAGACGCAGGAACAGCTTTTCGCGGGTGATTTCGGCGGCGAGCTGGCGCATCGGAAGATCGGAAATCTGGTCTTCCGGATAATACCACGGACCTTCCGGCAGGGTATCGACCAGATAATCCATCAGGTCTTCGCAGCCCGAGCCGTTGGTGGCCGAAATCATGAAGGTCCGGTCGAAGGTCACGTGCTCATTGGCGGCGGCAGCAAGCTTCAGCAGGTCTTCGCGCTTCACCTGGTCGATCTTGTTGAGGCAGAGGATTTTCTTCTGCGGAACATCCTTCAGCCCCTCGAGAATCGCTTCCGCGTCACCCTTCAGGCCGCGTTCGCTGTCGATCAGCAGCAGGATGAGATCCGCATCCTTCGCTCCGCCCCAGGCCGAGGTGACCATGGCACGGTCGAGCCTGCGGCGCGGCTTGAAGATGCCGGGCGTGTCCATGAAAACAATCTGCGCATTTTTGTGAATGGCGATGCCGCGCATCACCGCGCGCGTCGTCTGTACCTTGTGGCTGACGATCGAAACTTTTGCACCCACCAACCTGTTGACCAGCGTCGACTTGCCGGCATTGGTCGGGCCGATGAGAGCCACGAAGCCGGAGCGGGTCGGAAGGGCGATGTCTTCGCCGGCAACGGCGGGGTTTTCGTGATCGGTCATGATATCCATTCAAGGTCTGAGGTATTCAACATGCGGCCATAAGGCTCGCCATGCGCTCGATTTTAGCGCCACTATCTTTCGGGCGCTCAGTTCTAGGTGGAGCTTTTCTGCCAGACGCCTTCGCGTTCCAGCAATCTGGTTGCTGCCACCTGTTCGGCTGCGCGCTTGGAACGCTCGACGCCGGTTTCCGGCTTCACGCCGGGAATTTCCACCGTCACGGTGAAGCTGGGATCGTGATCCGGTCCGGAGCGATCGTCAACCCGATAAGCGGGCGTAACCGCAAATCTGGCATGCGCCCATTCCTGCAATTCAGTCTTGGCATCGCGCCGTCCGGCATCCACGCGCGTTGCGCGGCCCTGCCAGTATTTCAGAATGAACTTGCGGGATGCTTCCAGACCACCATCCAGATAGAGAGTGGCGATCAGGCTTTCGACCACATCGGCGCGCACGTTCAGCATCGCCTTGCCGGTCAGCCTCTTCACATCCGATCCGGTGCGAATGAAATTATGCAGGCCCATTTCGTCGCCGATAGCGGCGCAGGATTCGGCGCTGACAAGCTGGTTGAGGCGAACCGAAAGCTCACCTTCGCTGGCGGTGCGGAAGGTGGAGAACAACAGCTCGGCAACACAAAGGCCGAGAACGCGGTCGCCCAAAAACTCCAGCCGCTCGTAATTGCCCGCCGCAGCGGAACGGGCACTCGCATGGGTCAAGGCCCGGTCGAGCCGGGCCTTTTCCTTGAATTCATATCCGATCAACGCTTCGAGACGGGAAATCTCCGCAATCGACAGCGGCTTGGTCTTGCTCATCCCACAACCTTGAAGAGACGGTCCCAGCGCATGTTGGACGGCCAGTCCCAAATGCGGCTGAACGGCGTGTCATTGCCCAGCGAGAAGAAGATGACGCTGGCGCGGCCGATCAGGTTTTCTTCCGGCACGAAACCGACATCGAAACGGCTGTCGAGCGAGTTGTCGCGATTATCGCCCATCATGAAATAATGGCCTTCCGGCACCAGGAATTCGCGGGTGTTGTCGCCGCGCGAATCGGGCGACTGGTCGAGCGTGTCGAAGGTGACGCCATTATCGAGCGTTTCGCGGAACACCGGTACATTGGCGCCCGGATCGGCACGGTAATCGGAGGTGAAGGTGCCATCAGGCTGCTTCGGAACCGGCTGGCCGTTGATGAACAGCACGCCGTTCGTCACCTGGATGCGGTCACCGGGCAAGCCGACGAGACGCTTGATGTAATCGACTTCAGGATTGGGCGGCAGGCGGAAGACCACGACATCGCCGCGCTTGGGCTTGCTGAATTCGAGGATACGGCCGGAAAACAGGTTCGGCGAAAAGGGCAGCGAATATTTCGAGTAGCCGTAGGAGAACTTGTTGACGAAAAGATAGTCGCCTACCAGCAGCGTCGGCATCATCGAACCTGAAGGGATCGTGAAGGGCTGAAACAGCACGGTGCGGATGACCATGGCCAGCAGCAGCGCCTGAATGATGACCTTGACGTTTTCCCAGAGGGCGTTCTGCTTCTTTTCAGCTTTTTCGGACACTTAAAGACCTGCCTGATTGTTTACCGGTTCCTGCGATTTGACGGAGGCGTCCGGGCCGTTGTTGCTCGCGACTGCGGCGGGGTGAAGCAATTTTTCACGCAGCCAGCGACGCTTTCATATTTCTGCGACTTCTCTAGAACCTTTCCAGCCGGAAGGGAAGCGCTTCTGTCATACGCCTGCAAATAGGCCGCCAATGCGGCAGCCGCCGGTCTCAGTCGCTCACGGGAAGCGCCTCGATAATCACAAATGCCTGAGCGTAAGGGTAATCGTCCGTGATGGTCAGATGGATATTGGCGCGGTGACCGGCGGGCAGCATGGCCGCCAGCCTTTCTGCGGCACCGTTGGTGAGCGCCATGGTCGGCTTGCCGCCCGGCAGATTGACGACCCCCATGTCCTTCCAGAAAACGCCGTTCGCAAGGCCGGTTCCGAGCGCCTTGGAGCAGGCTTCCTTGGCGGCGAAACGCTTGGC
Source organism: Agrobacterium sp. K11 (assembly GCF_059429395.1). Classification (NCBI taxonomy): domain Bacteria; kingdom Pseudomonadati; phylum Pseudomonadota; class Alphaproteobacteria; order Hyphomicrobiales; family Rhizobiaceae; genus Agrobacterium; species Agrobacterium sp. K11. The sequence continues at coordinate 221,273 of NZ_JCAHRB010000007.1, forward strand.
GTAGGATGCCGCGCGGTTCTTGCGGCCATCGGACTTGGCGCGCTCGATATCGGTGAAACAGCGGTGCGTGAAACGTTCACCGAAACGGGTGAGCGAGTGTTCGACGCGGCGGATATCGATCAGGTCGCTGCCCAATCCAAGGATCATTTCAACATCTCCAGAGACGCGTTTTTATTGGCGGCGCGATGCGCGAGATTTTCCATCTTGCGGCGCTGGAAACCGCTGATAAGGCTGTAGACGGTGATATAGGCGATGACCGCGCTCACGGCCGCGGGCAGAAGCGCACCTACGGTCATGGGTTCCAGCACCGGCCTCCATATCTGCCGGAATTCGAGGTGGCTGAACAGCGCAACGAAATCCACATGCGCAACCCCCGCCTCCTTCTGTCGTCCGAGCAGGAAATGCCCGAGTTCCCAGGTGGACGCCCAGATGAACGGAAATGTCAGGGGATTGGCGAAGGTGGTGCCGAGTGCTGCCGCAACGAGATTGACGCGCATGAGGAAACCGAGCGCCATGGCGATAATGATATGCACGCCGAGAAACGGTGTCCACGCCACGCCGATACCGAGCGCGACACCGGCGGCAATCGAATGCGGAGACGCAGACAACCGCAGGAGACGCAGCTTCATATAGCGCAGCGAACGGGTAAATCCCGTGCGCGGCCAAAAGAGGTCACGAATCTTCTCTGAAAAACCAACGGGTTCACGGCGGCGAAACGGCATAAGGGCAGTCTATTTCATCGCTCCGGCTGAGCCAAGAGCATCGTATACGACACGGGGATTTCTTTTGCAGGCACATTTTCCCGTTATTCCGGCCTTTAGCTGGAATTCCGCCCACATCCCGTGGCATCACCAGAGAATACGAACCTTGCCGAACACTCTGACGTCATCCCCAGGCTTGTCCCGAAGATTTGCAAACGACTGATTGAATGCAAGGTTATCATATCCCTGCGACGAGCCAAGGATGACGTCGAGGAAACAAGCACCTCTCGCCATCAAATTCGTTTTAAAAGCAGCGTGTCCTATCATTTGGACCGGACAGCGGTGAACGCCCGTTCGTAGCGCGCATTCACACAGCCTTACGAGACACGAGAAGGAGCTGACCGACAACGGCCACCACCTTCCAAGTCCCATACGCATGGCGAACGGCTGCCATGCGCTGAGTGCATTACCGGCGGAACAGGCCGCGGTCGATTTCGCGCTGGCGGAACTCGAGGTCGACATTCGACACGGAGCCGCTGAGATATTCGAATTCGCGTTCCTGGGTCGTCTTGCCGCGAACTGCACGAGCGATCTTGCGAAGCGGAGTAAACATGATTTCATGTCCTTTCAGTTTGGAAATGGCGTTTCTCATCGGGGTAGGACCACCGGCACGCCGCGTTTTCCATTTTTCAATTTCTGAAAGGAAGATAGTCGCAAACCACATGCGCGACCAGAGACAGTAAAAGGCCGCTGCCATGCACTAAATGCATAACAGCGGCCTTTTGGAATGTGCGAATGATCAAAAATGCCTCAATCGAAGGCACGTTTGACCGTGGATACGCAATCGAGGTCTTTCAGCTGCGACAGCAGCTGGTTGAGTTGCCGCAAATCCCAGACTTCGACATCCAGCGCCAGTTCGGAGAAATCCGTGCCGATGCGGACCATATTCAGGGCGCGTATGTTGACATCCAGCGTCGCGATCGATTGCGCCACGGAGGCGAGCGTGCCGGGTTCGTTCAGCGCGTTGATCATTACCCGCGCCATGAAGCGCGACTTGTTCGCCTCATCAAGATCCCAGCGGACATCAATCCAGCGCTCCGGCTCATCGTCGAAACGCTGCAGCGCCGGCGCCTGAATGGGATAGATGGTGATGCCCTTGCCTTTTTCCATGATGCCGACGATGCGATCGCCCGGAACGGCGCCGGCGGCACCAAAATGCACATCGACATTGCCGGAAAGGCCACGGATGGGCAGCGGGTCCGGTCCATCGAGCATTTCGGCTGCGCCATCGTCTTCCAGAACGGAGCGCGACTTTCCGGGGATCTTGAAGACCATACCGGAAGCGCTGCGCATGTTGAACCAGCCGTCGTCGCCGGTCATCTTCACCGTCACGCGCTCGTCCTGATAATCCGGATAGACTGCACGCAGCACGTCGAGCGAGGAGACCTCGCCGCGCCCGACGGCGGCGATAGCGTCTTCCACATCCTTCTGCGCCAGACGATGCAGCACGGGTTTTAGCGCGTCACGCGAGAAGGCCTTGCCGGCACGTTCGAAAGTGCGCTCCAGAATACGGTAACCGAGACCCGAATATTGCTTGCGAATGGCCATGCGCGTGGCGCGGCGGATGGCCGAGCGGGCCTTGCCCGTCACCACCACCTCTTCCCATGCGGCGGGCGGAACCTGCACGCCGGAGCGGATGATCTCCACCTCGTCGCCGTTGTTGAGCCGGGTTACAAGCGGCATGATCCGGCCGTTGATCTTGGCGCCAACCGTGGTGTCACCGATATTGGTGTGCACCGCATAGGCGAAATCGATGGGAGTCGCGCCGCGCGGCAGCGCAATCAGCTTGCCCTTGGGCGTGAAGCAGAACACCTGGTCCTGGAACAGTTCCAGCTTGGTGTGTTCGAGGAATTCTTCCGGGCTGTCGCCTTCTGCCAGCGATTCGATGGTGTGGCGCAGCCAGGAATAGGCGTTGCTCTCCGGCGAGAGCAGATCGCCCTCCCCGTTTTCGCCGTCCTTATAGAGCGCATGGGCGGCAATGCCGAATTCGGCGATTTCGTGCATGCGCTTGGTGCGCAGCTGCAATTCGATACGCTGGCGCGAAGGGCCAACGATCGTGGTGTGGATGGAACGATAGTCGTTCTGCTTCGGCGTGGAGATATAGTCCTTGAAGCGGCCGGGTACCACGCGCCAGCGGGTGTGGACGATGCCGAGCGCGCGGTAACAGGAGGGAATATCGTCCACCAGAATGCGGAAGCCGTAGACGTCGGACAGCTGCTCGAAAGAGAGCGATTTCGACTGCATCTTGCGGAACACCGAATAGGGCTTCTTCTGACGCCCCTTGACGCTGGCGCCGAGAAGGCCGTTCGCCACGAGAAGCTCGCGCAGCTCGTCCTCGATCTTCTTGATGAGCCCTTCGTTGCGCGTTTCCAGTTCCTGAAGGCGGTTGGTCACCGTCTCATAGGCTTCCGGATTGAGGTAACGGAAGGACAGGTCCTCCAGCTCGTCGCGCATGTCCTGCATGCCCATGCGGCCGGCCAGCGGCGCATAGATTTCCATGGTTTCTTCGGAAATGCGGCTGCGTTTGTCCGCCGGCATATATTCCATGGTGCGCATGTTGTGCAGGCGGTCGGCCAGCTTCACCAGAAGAACGCGCACGTCGTCGGAAATGGCAAGCAGCAGCTTGCGCAGGTTTTCGGCCTGCTTGGCCTTGCGCGTGACGAGATCGAGTTTCTTGAGCTTGGTCAGCCCCTCCACCAGTCTGCCGATATCCTCGCCGAACAGCTCGTCGATTTCAGCGCGGGTAGCGGTGGTGTCCTCGATCGTATCGTGCAGCAGCGCCACAGCGATGGTCGATTCGTCGAGATGCATTTCCGTCAGGATGGCGGCAACTTCCAGCGGATGCGAGATATAGGGGTCGCCATTGGCCCGCTTTTGCTGGCCATGTTTCTGCATTGCATAAACATAGGCCTTGTTCAGCAGGGCCTCATTCGCATCCGGTTTATATTTTTGAACCCGCTCAACGAGTTCGTATTGCCGCATCATGCGATATTCCACAAAAAGAAAGCGCGCCAACCTTGGGGTCGGCGCACAATGCTGCATCAATAGGGATCAGATTATGACGGCAAATATTGACAGACGGTAACCACCGCCTGCCAATGGCGTCATAAAGTCAGATCAATAGTCGTCATTTTTTTCCGGCGGCACAAGGCCTTCGATACCGGCCAGCAGTTCTTCTTCCGACATCTGGTCGAAAGTAACGGTTTCCGGCTGGTCGTCCTCTTCGCCATCGGCAGTAGCGGAGGCTGCGAGCGTAACCGGATCGGGCTCGGGCTCGTCCACTTCCACATGCTTCTGCAGCGAATGGATGAGATCTTCCTTGAGGTCGTCGGGCGAGAGCATCTCGTCGGCGATTTCGCGCAGAGCGACGACCGGGTTCTTGTCGTTATCGCGGTCAACCGTGATGGACGAGCCCTGGGAAATCTGGCGCGCACGGTGGCTGGCGAGAAGGACCAGCTCGAAACGGTTGTCTACTTTATCAATGCAATCTTCAACTGTGACGCGGGCCATTGCCTGTCCTTTGCGAGTCGTAATGTCGTGGATCAGAGCGCCGTGCTTTCTTGAGGATGCACAAGGGATGCTCTAACCTATTGAATCTGCGCTTCGTGCCTTGCGAAAAACGCTTTGGATTCCTCGCGACGAAGCCTTCCAGCTTCCGATACAGCCATTAGCCGCGGAATTCAAGTTTTTCCTGTCTTTGGCGTCTTTTGGCACCTTATTGCCCTTGTTTGGCGTCTGATGAACAAAATGTCTAGAAGAATTGTCTTGGAATACGGGTGAAGTTACCTTACTTAAAACGCAACGGCGCTACGCAAAATTCGTTGATACGACATGATTTTTCGCATTTGCGACCGGAAATAAAAGCCAGATAATGGCCTTTCCAAAAAAGGAATGGGATGGAATGTTCGATCCACGGGAGAAAATTGCGCTCTTTATAGATGGAGCCAATCTTTATGCAGCATCTAAAAGCCTGGGGTTCGATATCGACTATCGCAAGCTTCTTAAGGCGTTTCAGAAGCGCGGATACCTGCTGCGCGCCTACTATTACACCGCATTGATCGAGGATCAGGAATATTCCTCGATCCGCCCTCTGATCGACTGGCTGGATTATAACGGCTACAAGGTCGTGACGAAGCCGGCGAAGGAATTCACCGACGCGCTCGGTCGCCGCAAGATCAAAGGCAACATGGATATCGAACTTGCTGTCGATGCCATGGAACAGTCAGAGACCGTCGATCATCTGGTTCTGTTTTCCGGTGACGGCGACTTCACCAAGCTGGTGGACGCGCTTCAGCGCAAGGGCCGCAAGGTTTCCGTGGTGTCCACCATGGCAACGCAGCCCGCAATGATCGCCGACGATCTGCGCAGGCAGGCAGATCACTTCATTGATCTCATGACCTTGAAGGCCGAAATCGGGCGTGACCCGAACGAGCGCCCTGCCCGGCACGTCGAAAGCCCCGAAACGATCTGATCCCGGTTTTTAAGCCGCCGACCTAATGACAACGCGTCCGTCTGCAAGGCGGGCGCGTTTTTGTTTGGCTCCACAACCGTGTATTCCTGCCGGAAAATTCCTCTTAAAATTAACAAACATCAAATTCGGCCAGTCAAAATTATATCTTGGTTAATTTTAGACGTGTCTAAATCACCCAACGGCACCAACGACATGATTTCGGTGTCAAATCAGGATGTTCAGACATGCATGGCCAAGTAAAAACCAATCAACAACTCGACGAAAGACTTAATTTTCTGGGGCTTGGCCAGGAGCAACGGCAAAACCTTTCGGACATGAAGGGCGTCATTACAGGCTCGCTCGACGCCTCTCTTGACCGTTTTTATGCGAAGGCGCGCTCCGTGCCGGAAACGGCGAAGTTCTTTGCAAGCGAAGCACATGTCCAGCATGCCAAAGGCATGCAGATGAAACACTGGGCAAGAATTGCCTCCGGTGCCTTCAACTCGGACTATACCGATGCCGTGACAGCCATCGGCCGTACCCATGCAAGGCTGGGGCTGGAGCCGAGATGGTATATTGGCGGTTACGCGCTGATGCTTGATGGCATCGTCAAAGCCGTCGTCAATTCGGAACTGAAGGGCCTTTTCCAGGAAAAGAAGGCCAAGAAGCTGAACGACGCCCTGACGGTAACGATCAAGGCCGCCCTTCTCGACATGGACTATTCGATCTCCGTCTACCTCGACGTGCTTGCCGCCGAGCGGCTGAAGGTCGAGGAACAACAGGCGCAGATGAAGAAGGAGCAGGAGCACGTTCTCGAACTACTCAACAACGCCCTGAACAAGCTGGCGAATGGCGACCTCACCTCCAGCATCAATGAAAAGACTGCACCGCAATTCGAGGGGCTGATTGCCAATTTCAACGCTGCGGTCGGCAATCTCGCGGGTGCATTCTCGCAGATCGTCGAGGAAGCCAACAAGATATCAGGCAATACGCGCGAACTGACATCGGCTACCGACGACATGGCCCGCAGAACGGAGCAGCAGGCAGCAGCCCTTGAGGAAACCGCCGCCGCCGTGGAGGAAATCACCACCATTTCCAAGCTTTCGGCGCAGCGCTCCGAAGAAGCCAAGGCCATCGTCGAAAGCTCGGCCGCCGAAGCGGCGCGGTCACGGGATGTGGTGACGGAAGCGGTAAAAGCGATGGGCGCCATCGAGGAATCGTCGCAGAAGATCACCCAGATCATTTCCGTCATCGACGAGATTTCGTTCCAGACGAACCTTCTGGCGCTGAATGCCGGTGTGGAAGCCGCGCGTGCCGGTGAAGCTGGCAAGGGTTTTGCCGTCGTCGCCCAGGAAGTGCGCGAGCTGGCACAGCGTTCAGCCAACGCCGCCAAGGAGATCAAGACCCTCATCACCAAATCCTCGGAGGATGTGATGCAGGGCGTATCGCTGGTCAATAAAACCGGGCAATCGCTGAATACGATCGGCAACAAGGTGGATCATATTCAGGAACATATCACCTCACTGACCAAGGCGGCCCAGGAGCAGTCCGTCGGCATTCAGGAAATCAGCGCCGCCATCAACAGCATGGACAATCTGACCCAGAAGAATGCGGCCATGGTGGAAGAAACCAACGCGGCCACGCATAATCTGAGCGATGTCAGCGCCAATCTGGCGGCACTGGTCAGCCGGTTCAGTGTTTCGGCGTCCACGTCCTATGTGGAGCGGACTTATAGGGCGGCGTGAGAGCTGTCTATTCAAGAGGCGAAAGCATCCCCACTCTCATTTCTGTGCTTGTCACAGCAATCTAGCCAGACCAAATCCTTGGGCTGAAAAGAACTCTCTCGCCGCGCGGACGCGCGGCGGCTTGATTCCTGCGACAAGTGCAGGAATGAGGGATGAGCTCTAGGCGTTGTTGCCCTTCAGCAGCCGCGACTTCTGCCGGTTCCAGTCGCGTTCCTTCTCCGTCTCGCGCTTGTCGTGTAGCTTCTTGCCCTTGGCCAGTGCCAGTTCCAGCTTCGCACGGCCCTTTTCGTTGAAATAGACCTTCAGCGGCACCAGCGTCATGCCTTCACGGTTGATGCCGGCGCGCAGACGGTTGATCTCGCGCTTGTTCAGCAGCAACTTGCGACGGCGGCGCGGCTCGTGGTTGAAGCGGTTGGCCTGCAGATATTCCGGCAGGTGGGAATTGATGAGCCAGATTTCATCGCCCTCGTCCGATGCGTAGGACTCGGCGATATTAGCCTTGCCTTCGCGCAGCGCCTTGACCTCGGTGCCGGTCAGCACCAAACCCGCCTCATAGGTGTCGATGATTTCGTAGTTGAAACGAGCCTTGCGGTTTTCCGCAACGATCTTGTTCACCACGCGCTGGCTGCCTTTGGGGGCCATGATATTTCAATCCCTTGTTTTTCTTATTGCGCCTGCGGCTTGTCCGCCACGAGCGGTTTTCACGTTTCTATTTAGTATCGTCGTTACGAAAAGAAAAGGCGCGCGAAACGGCTTCTGTCGCGAAGCAGTCCCATTGCGCGCCTTTCGGGTTTCAGGTGTCCGTCAGTTCATCAGGCCGGCGTGCTTCAGCGCCGCGTCGATTGCCGCTTCCGTTGCCGGTTCCAGCGTGCTCATCAACGGCGAGCGGACCTTGCGGTTGCCGCCACGGGTCTTCGAAAGCGCATATTTTGTGCCGCAGACACCAGGTTCCATAAAGATGGCCCGGTGCAGAGGCATCAGGCGGTCCTGATACTCCAGCGCCTTGGCGTAGTCGCCTGCAAGCATGGCCGCCTGGAATTCAGAACAGAGGCGTGGCGCAACATTGGCGCTGACCGAAATGCAGCCGACGCCGCCATGGGCGTTGAAGCCAAGCGCCGTGCCATCTTCGCCGGACAGCTGGATGAAATCCTTGCCGCAGGAAATCCGCTGTTCGGAGACGCGGTCGAGCTTGCCCGTCGCATCCTTGACGCCGACGATGTTCCTGTGCGCCTTCACAAGCGCACCCATGGTTTCCGGCGACATATCCACCACCGAACGCGGCGGGATGTTATAGATGACGATCGGCAGTTTCACCGCTTCCGCAACTGCGGAAAAATGGGCGAAAAGCCCCTTCTGCGTCGGCTTGTTGTAATAGGGGGTGACCACCAGCAGCGCATCCGCGCCGGCATCCTGCGCGTGCAGGGCAAGTTCGATCGCTTCATCGGTATTGTTGGAGCCAGCGCCCGCGATGACCGGAACCCGTTTCGCCGCTACCTCGATGCACAGCTCGACCACACGTTTGTGCTCGTCATGGGACAGGGTTGGAGATTCCCCCGTCGTGCCCACAGGCACAAGTCCGTTGCTGCCTTCGGCAATCTGCCATTCCACATGGGCGGCAAATGCCTGTTCGTCCACGGCACCATTGTCCGTAAACGGGGTAATGAGGGCGGGAATTGATCCCTTGAACATACAAAGCTCCTGGCGCCGAGCCGGTTCATGCTTCGGCCGCATTCGATGGTTAAAACCGGCACACATTAGTGCCAGCCCTTGGCGCCGACAAGCGCAAAGGCAGCCTATTTTGTCCGAAATTGTCGGAAGTGTGACAGTCGCGGAAGCTCACGCGGCAGGCAAAAAACGAGGCGGTGGAATTTTGCGCCGCTCGCAGACCGGTGAATAAAAGTTGATTGGAGTGCCGAGCGGAAAGTAAGGTTTCGTTAAGCACAGTCTCCGTAGATTCCAGAGCGGGATCTGAGGCGAAACTCATAGGTGCAACGCACTGGCGCATTTCGCAATCCCGCTGCAATGAAACGACAATACAAGAAGGTCGATTGTTTCCGTCCAGTGATGAAGAGCGGTATGAAAAAGACAGTTTGGGGATTGATGGCGGCAGGTCTTGCCGCGACCGTTTGGAACGCGCTGGCCGGCCCCGTGCCGGAAGCTGCCGTGCCGCTTCCCTATGTGAAGCCGAATGCGCCTGCTGTTCCCGCCTTCATGCCGGCCTCGCCCGAAATTACCGGCGCCATACCACGCCTTAACCGGCCTGACGATGCAAGCCAGCTTAAAGCGGGACTGGATGCGCTTTCCAGCCGCGACACGACACGCGCAATCGCCCTTCGCAACGCCATGCAGACAGGCAGTCTCGACCGGCATATTCTTACCTGGGCGATTGCCATTTCCGGGCAGAAGGACGTGCCTTCCGCCGAAATCACTACAGCCCAGAGCGAACTGGCGGGGTGGCCGGGTGCGGCGACGCTGCGCGCCAATTCCGAAAAGGCGCTTTACCGCGAAAATCCACCGGCACCCCAGGTGCTCGCCGCTTTTGGCAGCGGCCGGCCGGAAACAGCCGAGGGCACCGTTGTGCTCGCCAAGGCCCTCACCTCTTCCGGCAAGGCTTTGGAAGCACAACGCCTCATTCGCCAGCTCTGGGTGAGCGAAGGCATGGACAAGGACATGGAAGACCGTGTTCTTGCTGAGTTCCCCACTTATCTGACGCCCGCCGACCACAAGGCGCGGATGGATTATCTGATGTATCGCAGCCGAATCGGCCAGGCGAAACGTTTCGGTGATCTCGGCAAGGCGCAATCGCTCTACAATGCCTGGGCCGCCGTGCTGCAGCGCTCAGGCAATGCCGTGGCGCTGCTGGGCAAGGTTGACGCCAACTTGCGCAGCGACCCTGCTTTTCTCTTCGCGCGCATCGAAAATCTGCGCAACCAGCAGAAATATCCGGAAGCCGCAGCACTTTTAAAGCAGGCGCCGAAGGACACGGCAAAACTCGTCAATCCCGGCGAGTGGTGGAACGAGCGGCGAATCATCGCGCGCGGCGTCGCCGATCTCGGCGATTTTGCCGAAGCCTATCGCATCGTCGCCAATCATTCGGCCACATCAGCCGTCGATGTTGCCGATGCGGAATTCCATGCCGGCTGGTACGCGTTGCGGGCACTGCGCGATCCCGCGACGGCCTCACGCCACTTCAACACCCTTTTGCAGACCTCGAACCGGCCACTTTCCGCCTCGCGGGCTTATTATTGGCTTGGGCGGGCGGCGGAAGTGGGCGGGCCGGGCAACGCCCGCGATTTCTTCACCAAGGCGGCTGCCCATTCCGGCACCTTTTACGGCCAGCTTGCCGCCGCACGAATCGATGCAAAGACGCTGAACGTCACATACCCTGCTCCGAGCGCTGCCGACCGTGAACGCTTTGCTGGCCGCGAAGCGGTGCGGGCCATCGACAGGCTGGAAGCCGCAGGATACGGTTGGCGGGCCGACAGCCTCTACAGGTCATTGGCAGATCAGCTCGACAGCCCGGGCGAGCTTGCCATTCTTGCAGCAAGGGCGGAGGGCAACGGCAACCATCAGGTATCACTGCAAATCGGCAAGACGGCCTTCAGCCGCGGCATCGACGCGGCCGCCCTTGCCTATCCGCTCGGTGTCATTCCCGCCAGTGCCAATATTGCCGGCTCCGGCAAGGCGCTTGCCTATGCCATCGCCCGGCAGGAAAGCGCCTTCAACCCGGCCGCCGTCTCCGCTGCCAATGCCCGCGGACTACTGCAATTGTTGCCGGGAACCGCCAAGGGCGTGGCCGGGCGCCACGGCTTGCCCTACACTCAGGCGATGCTGACCAGCGACGCCGGATATAACGCCACGCTCGGCGCACATTATCTCGGCGAACAGATCGACAGTTTCGGCGGCTCCTACATCCTCACCTTCATCGCCTATAATGCCGGCCCGAAACGTGTGCCGGAATGGATCGCCCGCTATGGCGACCCCCGCGGCAAGCCTATCGACGATGTCGTGGACTGGATCGAGCGCATCCCCTTCCCCGAAACCCGCAATTACGTGCAGCGGGTGATGGAGAATTATCAGGTCTACAAGACGAGGCTGGGGCAACAGGCTGATATTGTCGATGACCTGCGTCATGGGCGGGCGGGATAGAAGACCGGTTCATCAGTTGACTACTGTCAAAATATCGAAGCACCGGCAGGCCCGGTGCTTTTTTTGTTTTCAGGATTTACCGCACTCAAACGAAAAAGCCCGGCTCGAGAGCCGGGCTTTCCATCACTGACAATGTCAGATCAGATTAGAACGAACGCTGAAGGCGAACGAAGCCGGTGACCTGATCGTCAGCGCCATCTTCGTCGTAGTAGTTTGCGGTAACCTTGGTGCTCAGACCTTCGGTGATCTTGTAGTCAACCGTCAGACCAGCGGTCCAGGCATCACGGTCACCAACGAAGTCACCATCAACCGGGTTGACGTCGAGCTTGCTCAGATATTCGAAGCCGGGCGTGATGGTCAGGCGGTCGGTAGCCTTAACAGCATACTCAACAGCAACAGCCCATTCAGACTTTGCGTAGTAAGCGTTGTCACCCGAAGCCCATACACCTGCGAGGCCGAACGTGCCCGGACCAACGTCTGCGAACAGGATGCCGCGCACCGCAACGTTCTCGGCATCGAAGTCGTAGCTGGCAATCAAGTTGGCAGAAACTGCGCCGAACTTGCCGCCGATCATGCCACCGATACCTACGTTGTTATCCGGATCGTAACGAAACTGACCGAACTGGCCTTCAAGCTCGTCAACCGAGATAGCAGCCTGGAAAGAACCTGCATCATAGGTGTACTTGATCGAGTTGAACAGGGTGTTCGTGGACAGAATGTCGGTTTCGCCATTCAGATCGTCGTCCCACCAGCTGTAGAACTTACCGACCTTCAGGCCGCCGAGTTCGATGAAGGCCTGGTCAACGAAAACGCTGGAACCAGAAGCGGTACCGTTGTCGGCATTGCCACGGAAGCCGATGAAGCCACGCAGAGCGCCGAGTTCGGTGTCGGTGCGTGTGTCGATTTCGAACTGAGCGCGCGTGAACGAATCCCAGTCAGACGTGCCGCCAGCAGCGGTGCCTGCGCTTGAACCGTTACCACGATTAAAGTCGGTCTGGAAACGGATGTAACCGCCGAACTTCAGGCAGGTTTCGGTGCCGGGGATGTAGAAGAAGCCGGTGCCGAAAGCGTCGCAAACGCGAACGTATTCCAGGGGCTCAGGCTCAGCAGCGACGATAGCGTCGGCAGCGTGAGCGCCGGATACTGCTGCGAGAGCCGCAGCGGAGCCGATGAGAAGGCTCTTGATGTTCATGGTTGACCTCCAGTCAAACGCTTAATCTTCTAAGCAGCGAGTGGGAAACACAAATCGATGCGTGCCGCTTATGGAGATGATTAGAGCCAAAACCGGCCGGACAGGCAATCGCAATCGTGACAAAAGGAAGACAGTAAGGTGCCCTTAGTTTTGCATTGTTGCGAAATAGCTACAATTCTAATTTCCCCAACTCCAATTCTTAATGAGTCGTTAATTTCTTATTTATTTCACATACTTACGAGGAATGGCAAAATTTCCTCGCGAGCTAGACTCGGCCCGCAAGCAGGATACCGACGCAATCAGGCCACGCGAACTTGTCAAAAGAGCGATTTACAGGGCTGTAGATTCGGACATGCTCAGCGCTCAGAACCGCCTCACCGCCCCGCTTGATATATTGCGCCCAAGCAAGAGATGCTGACGAATCGGCAGCCATGGACGCCGTCTGACGTCAGTCAGAGAAAATGGACTCGGAGACCTGCAATCAATCGTGGCTGACCACCTTTGCAGTGATGCGTCACACGCGCCTTCCGAGGGCAGATTGACAGAAAATGAAAAAGCCCGGCTCGAGAGCCGGGCTTTCCTTCACTGACAATGTCAGATCAGATTAGAACGAACGCTGAAGGCGCACGAAACCGGTAACCTGGTCGTCACGGTTGTCGATGTCAACGTAGTTAACAGCGATCTTCGTGGAGAGGCCCTGGGTGATCTTGTAATCAACCGTCAGACCAGCCTTCCAGCCGTCGTCGTTCGAGAAGTCGTCGAAGGAAACGAGGCCGTAGTTGCCATAGTACTGCGCGCCGGGGGTGATCGTCAGCTTTTCAGTTGCCTTGATGGCATATTCAGCTGCAACTGCCCACTCGGAGACGTTGTAGTAAGCGTTTGCGCCAGAAGCCCAAACACCGGCCAGACCGAGCGTGCCCGGACCAACGTCAGCCGTTGCGATCAGGCGAACGGAGCCGTTTTCGCGGTCGGTGTCGTAGCCGCCGATGAGCTGGAAGGAAGCAGCGCCGAGCTTGGCGCCAACGCCGAGAGCAACACCAACGTTGTTGTCGGATTCGTTGAACGGACCAACAGAGATGCCTTCGAGTTCGTCAACCGAAGCGCCTGCCCAGAACGAGCCAGCGTCGTAGGTGTAACGAATGGAGTTGAACAGAGCGTTGGAAGACAGCTCGTCCGTTTCGCCAGAAAGGCCATCGTCCCACCAGCTGTAGAACTTACCGACCTTCAGGCCGCCGAGTTCGATGAAGGCCTGGTCAACGAAAACGCTGGAACCAGAAGCAGAACCGTTGTCGGCATTGCCACGGAAGCCGATGAAGCCACGCAGAGCACCGAGTTCGGTGTCGGTACGGGTGTCAACTTCGAACTGAGCGCGCGTGAAAGCGTCCCAATCAGACGTGCCGCCATTGTTGGTGCCAGCGCTCGTGCCGTTACCATTCTTGAAGTCTACCTGGAAACGAACGTAGCCCTGGAACTTCAGGCAGGTTTCGGTGCCGGGGATGTAGAAGAAGCCGGTGCCGAAAGCGTCGCAAACGCGAACGTATTCCAGGGGCTCAGGCTCAGCAGCGACGATAGCGTCGGCAGCGTGAGCGCCGGATACTGCTGCGAGAGCCGCAGCGGAGCCGATGAGAAGGCTCTTGATGTTCATGATTGACCTCCAGTCAAAGTTTTTAAGTGGGTCTGGGTACTTTTGCCGAAGGACAGCATTCCCTGCCCCATTCCCGTGTTCTTAGAAGCCAAACGATCCACCGCCTCGCTTCTGGTCGTGAAAATACAAAAGGTTTCGCCGCTTGCAATCGCCAACATCCGATAAAGCGCATTTACATACATGCTTCATTTCGGTTTGTTGCGGAAACAGCACACAGTGGGCACACGGCCCACAGGCGGCTTTACCATGCGTTAAGAAATGACTTGAAAATCCGTTAGTTAGCGCGGTTAACAAGGTCTTTCTAAACTATAGGCCTTTTCAGAGATCCCTTGCCCCGCAGGGGAAGGGCGACGGAAACTTTTGCCCCACTCCCGCCCCACCCTTAGTATGTCACCCCGGTGCGCACAGAGAAACAACAGTGAAACCCGAGCGGTTCGCCGCCGATTCCCCGATCAACGATTCGGCTCGCAGGCTCCGGCACTTCAATTGTTTGGCCGATTGAGTCCGCAAGCGTTACGGGACGAGTCGTGAAACGGCGCGGGATACGAGTGTGTGCCACTTGGGTACAGGGTGCTGTGTAACTGCCTGCAAGAAACGAGGGGCAGAATCGCGTCGGCGCATTAGCTCTCTCCACTATCCTGCGGTTTATCGCTGGGGTCCGGCGTTTCGCGAAACGCGCTGAAGAACGAACTGGCATGCGGGAACGCATGCTTTAGGTGTCTGCTTGGAAGAAGTAGCTTTTTAGGGAGATTTATAATTTCAGGCTTCGTGCCGAAATGGCGGAGAGGATGTCCGCCTAACTCCTGTTCGCAACCGTTCGCCTAAGTCCGTCTCACCTTTGTTTTTCTTGCCTTCCTGATTCTGTGCGTTCACAGTCGTTCACAAACGTTCTCATCTGTAGTGGCCCCCTAAATCCCCGGACACGATCTCCCACTTGTTAAGTGTTAGG